>CAVGWP010000001.1:0-64353 GCA_963633095.1 bacterium
GAGATAGACGCTGTCGGCAGACAGCGCGGTGCAGGTCTCGGCGGCGGTCACGATGAGCGTGAGCAGACGCTCAACCAGCTGCTTGTAGAGATGGACGGCTTCGGCGCAAACGAAGGCGTTATCATAATCGCGGCGACAAACCGCCCTGATATTCTCGACAAAGCGTTGTTGCGTCCCGGCAGATTCGACCGTCAGGTCACTGTCAACTATCCCGATGTTAAGGGCAGAGAGGAAATTCTCAAAGTTCATTCGCGCGGTAAGCCGCTCGGTCCCGATGTTGATCTCAGTAAGATCGCAAAAGGCACTTCCGGCTTCACAGGTGCCGATCTTGAAAATCTTTTGAACGAAGCGGCGCTTCTTGCGGCGAGACAGGATAAAAAGGCGATCACAATGGAAAATGTCGATGAAGCGACTATCAAGGTAATGATGGGCACTGAGAAGAAGTCCCATGTCGTGACCGACAGGGATAAGTGGATCACCTCGTATCACGAGGCGGGTCACGCTATCGTTTCTTATTTCCTGCCGACTCAGGATCCCGTTCATCAGATATCGATCGTGCCGCGCGGTCTTGCTGCAGGCTACACGATGTATATTCCGAATAACGATGACCGCCATGTTTCGCGCACAAAACTGCGCGAGCAGATCTGCTCGCTGCTCGGAGGCAGAGCCGCCGAAGAGCTCACGCAGGACGATGTCTGCACAGGCGCATCCAACGATATTCAGCGCGCAAGCGAGATCGCAAGAGCGATGGTCACAAAGTACGGCTTTTCCGACCGTATCGGACCGCTCGCGCTCGGCAATAATAATGAGGAGGTTTTCCTCGGCCGCGACCTCGGCTCTCACCAGAATTACAGTGAGGAGATCGCCGCGATCATTGATGAAGAGGTCAAGAAGATCGTCGTCACCGAGTATGATAAGGCGAAAGAATTGCTCAGAGAGCATATGGCTCAGCTCGGTCATATCGCGCAGGTGCTGTTCACCTCCGAAAAGATCGACGGCGCGGAGTTCCGCAGCTATATGAAGGAAAGTCTTATCGAAGCATAAAAATTAAAGGGACTGTGATTTTGCAGTCCCTTTGTGCTGTTTATGGGACAGTTGAAAGAATAAAATAAGAAAAAACGATGGGGGAGTTTGTATGAGCGATAAAAAACAAAACAAGAACTTGATCAATTTTATTTTGATTATGCTAATTGCGATAGTAGTGATAGGCACACCTATCTTGGCTGAATACACTCAAAAGGCGGAAATACGCGAGAGAACATATGAAAATCTGCAAAATCATATGCTTAAGGAGAATTTTGACTCTGCAAAGAAAAAATTTGACGAACTTCCGGCTGATTATAAGTCGGTGGATATGCTTGAGGATTATTGCAAAGCAAGGATATATTTCATAAAAGGAGAGTACAGCGCCGCTGTGCAATACTGCGGATATATCGATATCGCGTCGCTCGATGTGAAACCCGAAATGAAAGCGCAAATCGAGGAGTTTGTTAAGTCGGCAGGCGGCTCGTTTAATGTCGGAAAGTACACAACAACGACTACGACTGCCACTACTGCCACGACAACTGCCGCTGCGACTGAGAAAAAGACCGAGACGCCGACATCGACGACAAAGAAAAAAACGACATACAGCTATCGAGGCAGCGGAAAAAACAGCAAATCCGATAAGTACAACACAGATATGTACAGCGATCCCGAGGACTTTTATTATGATAACTACGACGATTTCTATGAATATGAGGACGCCGAGGATTATTACAATTCCTATCAGAAAAACAAAAAGAAGAACAGCAAAACGAAAAAAAGCAGGCTGGACAGTTATTACAGCGACTACGATGACTGATCGGCGATAATATCGCAGATATGCCGCCGGTCAAGCGTTGTAAATAGGGTAATCTTATATCTGATCTGTGTGCGGAGTGTGTGTCGCGCAAGTCGTAAAAATTGCAAAAATAAAGAAAAGAGGAGAATATATGATAGATTTTAAATTTTCAAAAGAATCAAATGAGAAGGCAATGAAAAAGTGGGGTATTACGGTTGATGAAGCTGCTCGGGCTTTTGCCGAAGACCCTCAAAACGAAGAAAAACGAATGTGGTTTTATCGTGCAATAGACGCTGCGAGCGAGCAGGAGCAATTACACGGTAAATACATCTTGAAGCCTGATACTATAATAAAACTTAATGAGCTCCTAAAATATTATAAAAGACTCATAAAGTATGATCAAATCATGTGGGACGACGACATAGGATTTTCATATGTTCCCGATTATAGGCGCGATTGTGTTTCTTTAATTTGCAAGTCGATCGCGCTCAACATAAGCTCCGAACCGCATGACAGAGAGATATGGGATAATATTATGTCACTGTGCAATTGCGTTGGTTTCAGAGCTTCTCAAAACAAAAATCCATTGTTGATTATTGAATTTGAGATAAAAGACGCATTTATTCATATAGATGATTAACAATTAAAACAGGCTATGCTCCGAGGCCGAACTCCTCTCTCAAAACGCAAAAAAGAACGCCGTCATAAAAAAACGGCGCTCAGTCGGAAAAGCAAACGCACAAAAGATCCGACCGAGAATATGTTGCCCCGAAAGCCGTGCGTATATACATAAAAATATTATCTCCGTGGTTAAAATGCATAAATTTCAAACGCTTGATTGAGCAGTATTTACAAATAAATTTTTGTTGAGCGAATGACCTTGAATTTCGCATTTTTTTATGATAAGATATATGTGCAAAATTATTTTTTTGGAGGAATTTAAATGAAAAGAAGAACCTCAAAACTTCTTGCTTTTATTCTCTCTGCCTGCGTGCTGATGAGTATGTTCTCAGTAATGGGAGTGCTTTCTTCATCGGCTGACAGCTACGGCAGCGAGACTCTCTTCAAGTTTTCCCCGGAAAGCGTCGGAGAGGGAAGCGCGATCGGCAGTCTTTCCTATACGGATGACGGTACACTTACCCTCACCAGCGACGGCGAACCTCAGGACTATGCAAAGGGCGAATACATAAAGCAGGCGTTTTCTATCGGCAATTCCGAAGCAGCTATCGCAGCTGTTCAGGCAAACCGTGCTGAGAACCGTATTGCAACCGATGTCACTCTTTCGACCTGCACCTGCATCTTCGAGTTCAGCGACAACCCTGTTAAATCGGTTGAAGTTCAGCTCATGCTTTACGGTAAAGATGCATCGGGCAACCAGCTCGTCACAAAGACCTCTGCTTACATGAAAGAGGGCGACACAAGAACAGTTATTTTCGACATTCCCGAGAAAATGGTCTCTGCCGATACACTTGTTATCTGCTTCGAGAACAATATCTCCGGTATGAACGATACCGCTAAGAAAGACTGCGGCCCGAAGGATATTGTCGCAGACTTCTCATCCCTCAAGCTCTACACCGTTGAAAACGGCGTTGCTTCCTCGACTGCTGCTGCAGGCTGTGTCTACGACTGGTCGGAAACAGACGCTTATGCAATGCTCGGTTCGGGTCCGCTGATCCGTGACGCAGGCGTTCAGTTTAAGCATGATGCTGCCTCTTTCTATCCGGTCGGCGCTATGAACATTGCCAGCGACGAAAGCTATGTTAAGTTCCATCCGACTGAGTGGCAGTGGGAAGATACCGGTATCAAGGTATATCCTAAGGAAGGCGCTTTCAAGGGATACGACGGCATGAGCATGTATGTTCTTGTTGACAAGGACGAGCAGTTCATTAAGTGGGATTATCCGGATTATTCGATAGCTCCGTTCTCGATGACTATTCAGTGTGCAGTTCCTTCCCGCGATGAGGACGGTAACTTCCTCAATGAGGACGAAGAAATTGTCGATACAATGGAAGAAGCTTACGTTGATATTGCTTACTTCAAGATCAATGAGATCGGCGTTTCCAACGATAAATACACAGCAACTACAACTAATGCGATCACAGCAGGCACACCGTATAAGCTTGATGTTAACTTCTCATCGCTTGCTCAGACAACACCGTGGCCGCAGATCGACCTTTGGGAGTGGGATTCGCTCGGCGATGACTATCCGGACGGTACAAAGCTTTCCGATCACATCAGCCTTATCTCGCTCGGCCGTGCAACAATGGCTAACGATTGCTATGTGAACTACACAGTTTCGGATATCTACGGTATGAACAACGGCGTTTCAACTCTGCCGGAGATCACACCTGTTCCGACAACTACAACAACAACTACCACTACTACAACCACAACCACAACCACTACTACCACTACAACAACTCAGCCGACAACAACAACTACCACTACTACCACAACTGCTCCGACAACTACCACAACGACTAATCCCGATCCGGTAGGCACTAAAGAAGCTATCCTTTCGTTCGACACAACCGGCAGAAACTATACAGACTGCTGGGGCATGGCTACAAAGTGGTCAGGCGGTACATCCAACGGCAACGGAGCAAATATGAAGAACGGTCTTGTTTCTTCCGCAGACGGCAACCTCATCATTTCAACTCCGAACGGTTCTACTGCTTATATGATCCAGCAGCAGCTTTGGGGCGATCAGAGTAAAAACGCTCAGAATGCTTATAAGAAAGCCGTCGCAGCTCTCGGTAGCGACACGACCGGCAAGAAACTTCAGTTCACTGTGACCAACAACTCGACTTCAAATCCGCTTAAGTTTGGCTTCAAGCTGACTTGCCCGGGAGATGTCGGCGTGTTCAACTACAACACCAACGAAACACAGTTTATTGTTAAAAGCGGCGAGACAAAGGAAATCACACTCGAGCTTCCGGAAGGAAAGACATTCCCTGAAACAATGACCAGCGGCACAGATACTTATAATGCCGCTCTCAGCCTTGAATTTAATGCCGTTTCGCTGAGCACGGATGAGTCCGGTTGGACAAACGGCGACATCAATGTTGCTGTAAGCCCGATCTATCTCGTATCCGGTGAAGCTCCCGAAACAACTACAACCACCACAACAACTGCTAAGCCGTCCGCTCTTTCCGGCGACGCTAACAATGACGGTGTTGTAAATGTTCTCGACCTTATCAGAATCAAGAGATACATTGCGGATAAATCGATTGATATCAACACTGAGAATGCTGATATCAACGGCGACGGTGCTGTAAATGCGATCGATGTTTACGCACTTCTCGACAGACTCTGCGATCCTTCTAAATAATCGGTTTTGATCTGAGTTTAAACACCTCTTGCGGGTCTTGCAAGAGGTGTTTTGTTATTCGCTTTTATTAGCTGAATTTTTTATAAAACACAAAGCGGACTCATCATAGAGTCCGCTTTGTGAAGAAATGCTTTTAAGAAGCATAGAAGATCAATTGTTTTCGTAGACCGAGGGGTCAAGCACGCCGATATACGGCAGATTGCGGTAAAGCTCGTTGTAATCAAGACCGTAGCCTATAACAAACTCATCGGGAATCTCGATCCCGCGGAAATCGACTGTTACATCGACCTTGCGGCGCTCGGGCTTGTCAAGCAGTGTGCAAAGGCGAACATCGTCCGCACCCTTTGCTTTGAGATACTTCATAATGCAGGAAAGCGTGTTGCCCGAATCAAGAATATCCTCAACGACCAAAAGATCATAGTTTTGAAGATCCTGGCACTTCAGATCAAGCCGCAGATTAACATTTCCGCACGAAACTGTGCTTGAGCCGTAGGACGAAGCCTGCATAAAATCGATCGTCAGCGGATGCTTGATACGGCGCATAAGGTCAGTCATAAAAACGACCGAGCCCTTGAGTATGCCGACCATCATCAGCGGCTTTTTCGAGTTTGCATAGTGGCAGTCGATTTCATTGGCAAGCCGCTCGACTGTTGCCTGAAGCTCCTGCTCTGTTATTAAAACTTTTTGAATATCCTTGTTTTCGGTTATGTCCATTTTTATTTGTCCTTTCGGTTTTGCTACACTACAATTTTACCATAACAATGAGTGTAATTTATGAATAAATTGTGAACACAAAGCTTTGTAATTATGCTTTTCTTTTCTTTAAAACTGTGATAAAATATTCTTGTAGCTGAAAACCGAGGTGATCCGATTGAACGATTTTGACAGCATGCTTCACATAGTCACAGAGCAGGCAATCGAGCTCGGCATACCCGTGCCGAGCAATATTTCTCCGCACATTGTGCCGAACAGCCGAGCTGTCAAGCGGTTTGGGCTGTGCAGGAAAACAGGCTCGGTGTATGTGATCGAGCTTGCCTCAAGGTTAGCTTTCGCACCGCGCACCGCCTGCATGACAACTATTGCCCACGAACTGCTCCATACCTGTCCGGGCTGTGATAATCACGGTGCGCAGTGGAAACAATATGCCGCCCTGATGAACTCTGCTTACGGCTATAATATCAGCCGAACATCGTCCTGCGAGGCACTCGGTGTTGACGATATATCCAAGGCAAAATATACGCTTGTTTGCCAAAACTGCGGCAGTGAGATCAAAAGGGAACGAATGTGTCCGCTTGTGAAACGCCCTCAGAGATACCGCTGTAAATGCGGCGGCAAGCTGAAACTTTTGAAAAATCAGTCCGATCTGCTTGAAAATCGGAGATAAAGATGTTAAAATCAAAATAGATTAAAAAAGGAGCTTAAAATTATGGAGAAAAAAGTTGCACAACTCATCAATGACCAGATAAACAAGGAGCTTTATTCGGCTTATCTTTACCTCGATTTCGCAAATTTTTATGCCGACGCAGGGCTTGACGGCTTTGAGAATTGGTACACGATCCAGGCTCAGGAAGAGCGCGACCATGCAATGCTTTTCTACAAGTATCTGCACAATAACGATGAAAAGGTAACACTTGAAGCGATAGCGAAGCCCGATGTCGAGCTGACAGATAATATGTCGCCGCTCAAAGCAGGACTTAAGCATGAGCAGTATGTCACAAGCCTTATCAACGATATCTATGCGGCAGCTTTTGAATCAAGGGATTTTCGCACAATGCAGCTGCTCGATTGGTTTGTTAAGGAGCAGGGCGAAGAGGAGAAAAACGCCGCCGACCTTATCACCAAAATGGAGCTCTACGGTTCGGACGCTAAGGGACTTTATATGCTCAACAGCGAGCTCGGCGCCCGTGTCTATACCGCTCCGTCGCTTGTTCTTTAATATTAGGCGTAGTTCGGGATCAAATTATCAAAGCAAAAGCAGGAGTGTTTTTTTATGATATATCAGCGCGAGATCAAAGAAAACAACGAATATGATGTGATCGTTGCAGGCGGCGGCCCGTCCGGCTGTGCTGCGGCGGCTGCGAGCGCGAGAGAGGGCAAGAAAACGCTGCTCATAGAGAGCGACGGCTTTTTAGGCGGCATGGCGACCTCGGGACTCGTTCCCGCGTGGTGTCCGTTTTCCGACGGCGAAAAGATCATCTATAAAGGGCTTGCAGAGCGTGTTTTCCGCGCCGCGACAAAGCCCATGGCTCATATTGATGAGAACCGTCAGTTCGATTGGATCCCGATCGACGCTGAGGTCTTAAAGCGGGTCTATGATGAAATGATGCTTGAGTTCGGGGTGGACACTATGTTTCACAGCACCGTTTGCGACACTGTTTGCAATGGTGCAAAGCTTGAAAAAATCATTGTTTCAAACAAGGCGGGGCTCACTGCTTACAGTGCAAAAATGTTCATCGATTGCACAGGAGACGCCGATCTTGCAGTAGGCGCGGGTGCTGAGTATCACTTCGGAGACGGCGGCGAGGTCCAACCCTCGACAATGTGCTTCACTATTGCAAATGTCGATCAGTATTACTATCCGCTTATCGGAAATATGTATCCCTCGAATGAAAATTCAAAGGTGTTCGATATGATCGCGGATGAAAAATATCCGCTTATAACCGACAACCATATGTGTCAGTCGCTGATCGGCGACGGCGTTGTAGGCTTTAATGCAGGTCATATTTTCGGAGTCGATAATACCGATCCGATGAGCGTATCATCGGCGGAAATCCAGGGCAGACAGCTTGCATTCCAGCTACACAGCGCGCTTGCGGAGTACTGCCCGAAGGTCTACGGCAATTCGCACCTTGTGCAGACATCGCCGAGGATCGGCGTGAGAGAGTCGCGCAGAATTGTCGGCGAATATGTCCTCACGATCGACGACTATCTTGCGCGCCGCAGTTTTGACGATGAGATCGGCAGAAACTGCTATTATATCGATATTCACAAGGGCGAGCAGGAGGCTAAGGCGATAAACAACCGCGACGCTTTCAATAAAATGGAGAGCGACGCGATCAGATACAAGCGCGGCGAAAGCCACGGTATTCCGTATCGCTGCCTTGTGCCTAAGGGTGTTGATAATGTGCTTGTCGCGGGGCGTTCGATCTCAAGCGATCGCATTGTGCAGGGCAGTGTGAGAGTCATGCCGACCTGCCTTGTAACAGGTGAGGCGGCAGGCGTTGCGGCGGCTGTTTGTTGCGACAGCGGTGCTAAAGCCAAAAATGCCGATGTGGCTCTTATCAGAGAGAAGCTCAGCCAAAACGGCTGTATGATCTGAACATGAAAAAACCACCGTCTTTTTTAAGACGGTGGTTTTCACATTCGCAGACTTATTTTTTAAGGGCTCTCTCAAGCCAGACATAGCCGAGATCCATAGCCTCGAAAAAGCCGTTTTTAACGCTCGACTTTACAGCCTTATCGCGCTCGGCGGTTTCGATAAGCTCAATCTTGATCTCTTTCGAGAGCTTTATATCGCCCGACTTATCAGCGTCCAGCACTGTGAACCTAACGGCAAATTCATCGTTCATATTGCCATAGTAGATCACATCGCCCGAACGCACGAGCGGCCTGCCCTTATATTCCAAAAACTTGCCTTCAGCCATGCAAAATTCTCCTTTACAAATATCTTTTCTCAAATCCTAAATAACATTATAGCATAAGAGCACCGTTTTGTAAAGGGATTTTCGGCTTATTTGCCGATGATAGCGAGCAGCTCCTCTTTCGACTGCAACCCGACTGATTTTGCGGCAGCTTCGCCGTTTTTAATAACGACAAATGTCGGAATACTGACAATTCCGAAGCTCTGCGCAAGCGGAAGATCGTCGTCTACATTGATCTTGCCGACTTTAAAGCCCTCGGCTTCATCGGCAATCTCATCGACGATCGGCGCCATCATTTTGCAAGGACCGCACCAAGTCGCCCAAAAATCGAGTAGCACAGGAACATCGGAGCTTTTGACCTCGGAATCATAATTCTCAGCTGTAATAGTTAAAACCTTTTCAGACATAGCACTCACCTTTCTTTATAGTAAAGCCTGCAATGGCAATAGCCTTCAAAATTCGGATCGCGGACTTTATCGCGAAAATCCTTGCACATACATTTTGTATCCTCGCTGCGTTCGAGCAGGCAGGGGCAGTATCCGCCGGTGCGCTTTAGTCCTTCCTTGACCGTTTTGACGACCTCGGTATTTTCATTAAGCCTAACCTTCAAGATTTTCACCTCCGTTTTCTTTATTGTACACCAAATTAGTCTATTTTTCAACCTAATGTATCAATAAAATTGTTGCCGAAAATTTTTCTAATATTTAAAAAAACGAACCCCGTCAATTTTGACGGGGTTCGAATCGATTAAGATCAGATGAGGATCAGTCCTCGTAGAGTTTATGACGATTCTTGAGCTGTTCATACTTCGCCTTAGCGTCCTTCTCTGCCTTAGCAAAGAGATTCTCTGCCTTCTCAGGGAATGCGCGCTTGAGCGAGCTGTAACGAACTTCGTTGAGAATGAACTCCTGATAGTCCTTAGTCGGCTCCTTGCTGTCGAGAGTGAAGGGCTTCTCGCTGTCCGGATTGAATCTGAACAGATTCCAGTAGCCTGCTGCAACAGCGTTCTTCTCCTCGGTCTGAGCGATCGACATACCACCCTTGATACCGTGGTTGATACACGGAGCGTAAGCGATAACGATCGACGGGCCGTGATATGCTTCTGCCTCAGCGAAAGCCTTGATGCACTGGTTGTAATCAGCACCCATAGCAACCTGAGCAACATATACATAGCCGTAGCTCATTGCGATCGAAGCGAGGTCCTTCTTCTTAACTACCTTACCGGAAGCTGCGAACTGAGCGATAGCACCGGTAGGAGTAGCCTTGGAAGCCTGACCGCCTGTGTTGGAGTAAACCTCTGTATCGAATACGAGAACATTAACATCCTCGCCCGAAGCGAGAACATGATCAAGTCCGCCGTAACCGATATCGTAAGCCCAACCGTCGCCGCCGAAGATCCACTGTGACTTCTTAGCGAGGAAATCGCCGTCGGCGATAATAGCCTCAACATCAGCCTTGAGCTCGTCCTTCGGATCAGCAGCCTCGAGAGCCGCGAGGTAATCAGCAGCAGCCTTCTTGTTTGCGCCGCTGTCGTTGAATGTCTCGATCCATGCCTTTGCAGCCTCGACTACATTGCCGCCGCAATCGCATTTCTCGATGATATTGTTAGTGTGAGCGAGCAGTCTCTCACGCATAGCCTTCTGAGCCATTGCCATACCGTAGCCAAACTCAGCATTGTCCTCAAACAGGGAGTTAGCCCAAGCCGGACCGTGACCCTCTTTGTTGACGGTGTACGGAGTAGACGGTGACGAACCGCCCCAGATAGAGGAGCAGCCTGTTGCGTTGGCAATGTACATTCTGTCGCCGAAGAGCTGAGTTGCGAGCTTAGCATACGGTGTCTCACCGCAGCCTGCGCAAGCGCCGGAGAACTCGAGCAGCGGCTGTTTAAACTGACTTCCCTTAACGGTTGTTTCCTTGAATTTAGCAGCAACCTCAGGCTTCTCATCGAGCTTGACGCCCATATCAAAGACTTCCTGCTGATCGAGCTGACCTTCAAGCGGCTTCATTGTGAGAGCCTTTTCGCCCTTGAAGCCGGGGCATACATTAGCGCAAGAGCCGCAGCCTGTGCAGTCGAGCACGGAAACGGTCATAGCGAACTTGTAGCCGGGCATACCTGTCATATCCTTAGTCTTAGTCTGAGCCGGAGCAGCGGCTGTTTCGTCCTCGGTCAGAGCAACTGGACGGATACAAGCGTGCGGGCAGACATAAGAGCAGAAGTTACACTGAATGCAGTTCTGCGGGTTCCATTCCGGAACATTAACAGCGATACCGCGCTTCTCAAATGCCGAAGAGCCGAGCGGAACTTCACCGTCTGCATCGTCAACAAATGCGGAAACGGGGAGATCGTTGCCGCGCTGAGCATTGATCGGGTTGAGGATGTTGTTGACATAGTCGAGCAGTCTGTTGCCGCCGAGCTTGTTGTGAGCAGTCTCAGCACCATCGGTCGTGGTCGCCCAGTCAGCCGGAACATCGACCTTAACTGCGCCTACGATACCGCGATCGATAGCGTCATAGTTCATCTGAACGATCTTGTCGCCCTTCTTGCCGTAGGACTTCTTAGCAGCAGCCTTCATCAGGTCAACAGCTGTCTCAGCCGGAATGATACCCGAAAGCTTGAAGAATGCCGACTGAAGGATCGTGTTGATACGGCCACCCAGACCAAGCTCCATAGCAATGTGTGTAGCGTCGATCGTGTAGAACTGAATGTTGTTCTTAGCAATATAATTCTTAACCTTAGCCGGCAGGTGCTTCGAAAGAGCTTCTGTATCCCAGGAGCAGTTGAGCAGGAATGTGCCGTTCGGCTTGATGTCCTCAACGATATCGTACTTATCCATGTACGACGGGTTGTGGCAAGCAACGAAGTCAGCCTGGTTGATAAGGTATGTCGATTTGATCGGAGTCTTACCGAAACGCAGGTGGGAAATAGTTACGCCGCCCGACTTCTTGGAGTCGTAAGCGAAGTAGCCCTGAGCGTACATATCGGTGTTATCGCCGATGATCTTGATCGAGTTCTTATTAGCACCGACAGTACCGTCAGAGCCGAGACCCCAGAACTTGCAGGCGTGTGTGCCTTCCGGAGCTGTTGCGGGCTCGCCCTTAACTTCGAGCGACAGACCTGTAACATCATCGTCAATACCGATAGTGAAGCGCTCTTTAGCGTCGGAAGCGCCCATGTTGTCATAAACAGCAACGATCTGACCCGGAGTTGTGTCCTTAGAACCGAGACCGTATCTGCCGGAGTAAACCTTAGCGTCCTTCTTGTCCGATGCGAACAGGGAAGCAACAACATCGAGGTAAAGCGGTTCGCCGATCGAGCCGGGCTCCTTTGTTCTGTCGAGAACGGAGATGTACTTAGCTGTGGACGGGATAGCAGCAAGAAGATGCTTTGTGGAGAACGGTCTGTAAAGATGAACTTTAACAAGTCCGACCTTCTCACCCTTTGCAGCGAGGTAATCAATAGTCTCTTCAATAGTCTCGCAAACCGAACCCATAGCGATGATGACTTTCTCTGCGTCGGGTGCGCCGTAGTAGTTGAAGAGCTTGTAGTCTGTGCCGATCTTAGCGTTTACCTTGTTCATATAGTCCTCGGTAACGCCTACGATCTCGTCATAGTACTTGTTGCATGCCTCTCTTGCCTGGAAGAAGATATCCGGGTTCTGAGCGGTACCGCGCTGTGCCGGATGCTCAGGGTTGAGCGAACGGCGGCGGAATGCTGCAACAGCGTCTTTATCGAGCAGATCGTCAAGATCTTTATAATCCCAAACTTCGATCTTCTGGATCTCGTGCGAAGTACGGAAACCATCGAAGAAGTGGATAAACGGAACTCTGCCTTTAATTGTGGACAGATGAGCTACTGCTGCGAGATCCATAGCCTCCTGCGGGCTGTTGGAGCAAAGCATAGCGTAGCCGGTCTGACGGCAGGCATATACATCGGAGTGGTCGCCGAAAATGTTCAGAGCGTGGGAAGCAACGCAGCGAGCGGATACATGAATAACGCTCGGAAGCAGTTCGCCTGCCATTTTGTACATATTCGGGATCATAAGAAGAAGTCCCTGCGAAGCGGTGTAGGTGGTTGTGAGCGCGCCGGCTGTCAGCGAGCCGTGAACAGCGCCTGCTGCGCCGCCCTCGGACTGCATTTCGGAAATGCGAACTTCCTGACCGAACAGGTTTTTAGTGCCTGCAACAGCCATCTTGTCGGTTTCCTCTGCCATTACCGAAGAGGGAGTGATGGGGTAGATCGCGGCGACATCAGTGAACGCATACGACGCGTACGCGGTAGCACTGTTGCCGTCCATGGTCTTCATTTTTCTTGCCATTTTCGTAATCCTCCTGATTCTAACTTGAATACCGAATGTTAAATAAATAACGATACGATCCAATATTCATACACATTCATTTTATCACCGTTGAGCCCTGTTGTAAAGAGGAAAATTACAAAAAAATAAGTTTTTTCGGCATAGCGGCGGGCTGGTTTGCCTTAAACCCGATCATGCTCATGCTGAGATTTTTATTATTGACTTATCGGGAATATGAGGGTATAATAAATTGAGTGAATGTCCTCGCCGACAATGTCGGTGTTTAACATTTCTATTAAAATTCAGATCATATTCAGATCATAAAATGAAAGGCAGGTGGAAACCGTGAAACCCGATCCGGCTCGACCGCGAAGTAGAATAATAAAACACAGTTCGGTGTGCGCGGTTCCCGCTGTTTGTTTTGCCGCGCCCCGATAAGGGGGTATTTTCGTGATAACTTATTACACGAGCATCGACAACTGTATCTGCAGGATAGAGTCTGCCGAGCCCGGCTGCTGGGTCAATGTTATCGATCCGGAGCCGGAAGAAATAAAGCTTCTCAGAACCACCTTCGGTATTGATGAGGAGTATATCAAGTCCTCGCTCGATGAGGAGGAGTCCGCCCGTATCGAATCGGAGGACGGCACGACATTTCTGATCTACGATGTGCCGTATGCCGAACGCGAGGAGGACGATATTATCTACTACACAATGCCTGTCGGCGTTGTTATCCTGCCGCAGTTTTTGGTGACTATTTCGCTGAAAGACAATCCTGTTATCATGGATTTTGCGCAGGGCGTTGTTAAAAATGTCAAGACATCTTATAAGACAAGCTTTGTTTTGCGTATGCTTTTCCGCATGGCGACACGGTTTTTGCAATATCTGAAGCAGATCGACAAGCATTCTTCAAACCTTGAAACAAGGCTCAGAAAATCGATGAAAAACAAGGAGCTGATCCAGCTTCTCGGTCTGCAAAAATCGCTGGTTTATTTTCAGACCTCGCTTAAATCGAATAATTCGATGCTTGAGAAAATGCTCAGAGGCAAGTATGTCAAGCTGTATGAGGACGATGAGGATCTTCTCGAAGATGTTCTCATCGAGCTAAAGCAGGCTATCGAAATGGCGGATATTTATTCGTCCGTCCTTTCGGGAACGATGGACGCATTCGCCTCTGTTATCTCAAACAACCTGAATATCAGCATGAAATTTCTCTCGGTGCTGACGATCATTATGTCCATTCCGTCGATCATTTTCGGATTTTACGGTATGAATATCGGAGAAGATGCTTCAGGTGCTTTGCCGTTTGCGGGGACGATATGGTTTCCCCTTGCGCTGACAGTTGTTTCAGCCGGCATTGTTTGGTGGATAATGTACAAAAAGAAGATGTTTTGAGGTTGACAAACCGAATTTCATCTGTTACAATTACCGTATAGTAAAAAGACTGCGAACGAAAGAAGTAGCCCGATAACCGCATCCAAAGAGAGCCGGCGGCAGGTGTGAGCCGGTGAGCGTTTCGGGGGAAATACATTCGGGAGTCTGCTCGGTGAATAAAGTAGCCGCGCACGGGATCGCCCGTTACAGCGAGGCGGGATCGCTTTTGCCGTCCCGAATGAGATGCCGCGTCTGCGGCAACTGAGGTGGTACCGCGATAATTCGCCCTCTGCATTTTGCAGAGGGCTTTTATGTTTTTCGGCAAAGATCGTTTTCATGCTGAAAGGCAGGATAAACTACACATATATTTATTTTAAGGAGAATTGTAATGGGAGTTTTTGAAGAACTTAAAGGGCGCGGCATGATCGCGCAGATGACAAACGAGGAGCAGGTTCGGCATCTGCTCAATGAAGAGAAGATCAAATTCTATATCGGCTTTGATCCCACGGCTGACAGCCTTCATGTCGGACATTTCGTGCAGGTCATGGTAATGTCGCATATGCAGAAGGCGGGTCATACTCCGATCGCGCTTTTCGGCGGCGGCACAGGCATGATCGGCGACCCCTCCGGCAAGACCGATATGAGAAAAATGCTCACAAGAGAGACTATTGAGTATAACATCTCGCGCTTTAAGGAGCAGATGTCTAAGCTTATCAACTTTTCCGACGGCAAGGCGATCATGGTCAACAATGCCGATTGGCTGATGAACCTCAACTATGTTGAATTTCTGCGCGAGGTCGGAGTTCATTTCTCGGTGAACAGAATGCTTGCGGCTGAGTGCTATAAGCAACGTCTTGAGAGAGGACTTTCGTTCTTCGAGATGAACTATATGATCATGCAAAGCTACGATTTCCTGACACTCAACCGTAAATACGGCTGCGTTATGGAGCTCGGCGGCGACGATCAGTGGAGCAATATCATCGGCGGCGTCGAGCTTTGCCGCAGAGCAGATAACAAGGATGTCTACGGTATGACATTCGCCCTGCTCCAGACGAGTGACGGCAGAAAGATGGGCAAAACGGAGAAGGGCGCTGTATGGCTTGACCCCGACAAGACCCCGCCTTATGAATTTTTCCAGTATTGGCGCAATGTTGACGACGCCGATGTTATAAAGTGCATGAAGCTGCTGACATTTATGCCGCTCGAAGAGATCGCGGAGTATGAAAAGCTTAGCGGCTCCGAGCTGAACGCTGCAAAGGAAAAGCTCGCTTTTGAAGTGACCTCGCTTATCCACGGCAAGGACGAAGCCGAAAAGGCTCTCACCGCCGCAAAAGCACTGTTTACAAAGGGTGCGGCGGATGCTAATATGCCTTCGACTGAGATAACCGACGAAGATCTTGCGGACGGCAAGGTCGGAATACTCGAGCTTATGATGAAAGCAAAGCTTGCGCCTTCAAAGGGTGAGGCTCGCCGGCTCGTTCAGCAGGGCGGTGTCTCGGTGGATGATGAAAAGGTCGCAGATATTGCGTTCTCGCTCAGCCGCGAGGATTTCTCAAAGGGCTATATTGTCATCAAAAAGGGCAAAAAGGTATTTCATAAGATAATCCTGAAATAAAAAAAGGGGGGCTTATTATCAAAGTCGCCGTTGTAGGTTCAAGGGACTGCAAGATCGCCGATCTCGGCACATATTTGCCGGACGGGACAGACTGTATCGTTTCGGGCGGCGCGCGCGGGATCGACCGCTGCGCCGCCGACTATGCCCGCCGACACAGCCTGCAGCTTATCGAGTTTCTGCCCGACTATGAGCAATACGGCAGGCGCGCTCCGCTTATCCGCAACATGGATATTGTGCGCGAGTGCGATATGCTGATCGCCTTTTGGGATGGGAAAAGCCGAGGCACAAAGTTCACTCTGAACGAAGCAAAAAAGCAGGGCAAGCCTTTTAAGGTCTATGCCTGCGAAATAAAATCGTAAAAAAACAGGTCGAACGGAATTTCCGTTCGACCTGTCGCTTTAAGCTAATCCTTCCAGAGCACTTTATACACCTTCTGTATCTTTGCGACACGCTCATCGGTTATCGCACCAATGGTTTTTTTGATATGAGCGTATGTCTTCGGCATCTTGGCTTTCAGGTTTGCGTTGTCTGTGACATACAGCGCATAGCAGCTCGCAAAAAATTCGCTTTGACTTTGAGTTGCATAGCTCTTATCCGACTTTTTATAATACTTCGATTTTTCGGCGTTGTAGATACTTGTGAACGATGAGCCGTCGCCCGCCCCGACAAATCCGACAAAGTGACCGATTTCGTGGTAGATAGTGTTGGAGTCATCACTGATTGCAACAAGGCGGGCTTTAGTGTCATACCAGCCGCCGGGGAAGTTGAGATCTGCTTTCACACGGTAGCCGAGATCATTGAACGCCTTGACGATATTGGCATCAATTCGAGCGGCTGTTTTCGCTTTCAGCTTTTCTGTGGCGGCGTATGCCTTTTTCTTGACGGTCGTGGTGGTCGTGACCTTGGTAGTCCTGACCTTTTTAGTCAAGCCTTTTGTGTATTTATCGGTGATGATCGTTCTTGTTTTGACAGTTGTCGTCTCCTGGAAATATGTGTACTTAACGGTATTTGTTTTACTCTTTGTCTTATCGGAAACCTTTGTGGTTTTTGTAGACGACGATTTGACGACCTTGCCTTTGCTGTTTTTCAGCGTTATATTCTTCGTTGACGAAACGGTTTTTGTGGATGTTTTTGTGCGCGTCGAAACGGTGGTTTTTGATGTGTCTTTTAAGTCTGACCACGTGAGCGGCGTGAGCGACAGTTCTTCGACATCCTCCGCCTTCGCACCGACTGCTGCGCCGGGCAGCATTGGGAGCGCACCTGCCGTTATAACGATCGATAAGACAACGGCTGAAATTTTTGAAACAAAGCTTCTCATTGCTGTTGCAGACACGATATGATCGGTCTGCTCCCCCCCTTTTTGTTTTTATTATGATTTGAAAACCAAGATATCCCTATTCTTATTATACACGGAATTTCTGCATTGTCAACACAATATTTATATAAATGTATAACAATTTTAAATATTTTTGAGCAAATAGAATAAAGTAGTCTTTAAAAACGCGGCAAAGCGACTTGAAAAACCCGAATCATCGCATATTTTGAATTTTTGTGTTGACAATTATAATATGTACAGCTATAATGAAAATGAACTGAATAGGGGTGCTGGTGCAAGCCGGCTGAGATCGAGCGTAATGCCGCTCGGGACCCATATAACCTGATACGGATAATGCCGGCGTAGGAATTGATTTGATCTTAAACGAGCGGACATTTTCTCCGCTCGTTTTTTTGCGCTGACGAAAAGAAAGGAAAGACTGAAAATGAAAACAAAAGTAAGACCGATAGTATGGCTGACGGAGAGTGCCGTTATGATCGCTCTCGCAACAGTGCTGAGCTTTATAAAGCTGCTCGATCTGCCTTATGGAGGCAGTATCACAATAGGCAGTATGCTCCCGATGATCGTTATCGCTTATCGCTACGGTGTCGGCAGAGGCATGATAACGGGCTTGGTATACAGCGTGATCCAGCTTCTGTGCGGTATCGGCACACTCGAATATGCAACCTCATATAATGCGGCAATTGCGATAATTATGCTCGATTACATTATCGCATTCACGGTAACAGGTTTCGGCGGCGTTTTTCGCAACAAACTCAAAAACGATCAGACCGCAGAGCTTATCTCCGGTGCGGTGCTCGTCTGCCTGCTCAGGTATATATGCCATGTGATATCGGGGTGCACGGTTTGGGCAGGCGTATCCATACCCAGCACCGACGGGCTTATATATTCGCTGTCCTACAATGCAACCTATATGATCCCCGAAACGGTCATAGTTGTTGTGATTTTGTGGTATGTATCGGGGATTGTTGATTTTCGATCCGAAAATCTCCGCCCGACAGTCCGCAAAAAGACAAAATCTCCGGCGGCTCTTGTCCTGGGCTCGATCGGTTGGCTCTGCGCCGTCGGCGCAGTAATATACGACACCGTAGCGGTGTTCGGTGCTCTTCAGAATCCCGATTCGGGCGAATTCGATTTCTCGCTTATAGGAACCGCTCCGTGGTGCGTTATCGGTATCGTGACTGGCGTTTGTGCCGTAATTTGTGCTGCTTTGCTTATAATCTCGCACAACTGCCGCAAAGCTGAAAAGTAAAATCGTAAAAAATATTGCAAAAGCAGAATGTTTCTGTCATAATAGACTGTGGGGAGACCCGCAGTCTTTTTTTGAGGTGTGAAGAAATGTATAAAGGCGCGATTTTCGATATGGACGGCACATTGCTTGATTCTATGCATATGTGGCGCACGCTCGGCAGCAGCTTTCTTAAGGAACACGGTATCGTTGTCACCGACGAGCTGTTTCATCAGCTCGAGCATATGCGGCTTGAGGAGGCGGCTCGGTATTTTGCGGAAAACTATGAGCAGTTTCGTGATCTTACCGTCGAGCAGGCTTTTAATTATTGGTTCAAAAAGATCGGCGATGAATACCGCACGAATATAAAAGTGAAAGGCCATTCCGATGAATTTTTGCGCTATCTTAAATCCAAAGGTGTAAAGACGGCGGTCGCCAGCGTGACGGATAAGCCGCTTATTGAAACTGCGCTTTCAGAGCACAATATGCTCGATTGCTTCGATTATATCACCTGCACGGGAGAAGTCGGCAGGGATAAGCATTTCCCTGATATTTATTTTAAGTGCACGAATGAGCTCGGGCTCGAAATTTCCGAATGCGCCGTGTTTGAGGACAGCTTGTATGCCGCAAAAACAGCAGCGGCGGCAGGATTCTACACAGTCGGAATGTTCGATAAATACACATCGGGCAGCGAAGCCGAGTTTGCGGCGGTGTGCGATATCGTTGTGCATGATTGGCGTGAGCTTATAAATGAGTGAGTGCAGACTTTGCCCGAGGCTTTGCGGGGCTGACAGAAGCCGCGGCGTCGGATTTTGCGGTGCTCGCGATAAAGCGGTCGTTGCAAGAGCGAGCCTTCATAAATGGGAAGAGCCGTGCGTTTCGGTCGGCTCGGGCGCGGGCACGATATTTTTCTCCCTTTGCAATCTTCGCTGTGTTTTCTGCCAGAATGTCGATATTTCGCACAGTAAAAAAGGCAAAGAGCTGTCCGACAGCGAGCTTGCCGAGCTGATGCTGAAGCTTCAAAAAAACGGCGCAGATAATATCGATCTTGTAACGCCGACTCCATATGCCGAGAATATCCGCTCGGCTGTCGCACTTATAAAAGATCGGCTTTTTATCCCCGTTATCTATAACTGCTCTGGCTATGAACTTAAAAGCACTGTTGCGAGCCTTAAAGGCACAGTCGATATTTTTCTCACCGATATTAAGTTTAAAGACAGCGAAAAAAGCAGAAGATATCTTAAAGCGTTCGATTATTACAATGCCGCTGTCTCATCGCTTTCTGCGATGATCGAAACAGTCGGCAAGCCGAAATTCAGCGGCGATAAGCTTATATCCGGCGTGATAGTGCGCCATCTTGTTATGCCGGGGTGCTACCGCGATTCGCTTGAGATCCTGAATGATCTGAAAGAAAGGTTCGGCACGGATAGCTTTATTTTGTCGCTTATGAGCCAGTATATCCCGTGCGGCGACCTGTCGGACTTTCCGGAGATCGACCGCAGGATCACATCATTTGAATACAAAAAAGTGACCGACCGCGCAGCCGACCTCGGCTTTCGCGGCTACACTCAGCAGCGCGGCAGTGCCGATACCGACTACATACCCGATTTTTCAGACGGAGGCGTTTTATGAAAATAAAAATACAGAAAAAAGCGGCGGTGTTCACAGCGGCGGCAGTAATGATTTCGTTTGCGGCAGGCTTTTGCGTATCGCATTTTCTTTTTCCAAACGACATAAAGTATGATAAGATAATCAGCCTAATGGATAAGTATTATCTTTATGATTTTGATAAAGATGCACTTAAAGACGGTGCGTACAGCGGCGTAGTTGCCGCCCTCGGCGATGATTATTCCTATTATTATAATGAAGAAGCGGCGGCGGATAAAAAGCAGTCGGACGCAGGCAAAGCCGTTATGCTCGGCATAATGCTCTCGCGTCACCCCGACACAAACGCTCTCACAGTGACCTATGTCCATTCAAATTCGCCTGCGAAAAAGGCAGGTATTCAAAAGGGCGATGTCATAACTGCGATCAACGGCGAGAGCACCGACGATCTCAGTGTTTCCGATTCGGCGGCTCTTATAAAAAAGGAGGAGGGCGCCGAATGTACCCTCGATATACTCCGCGATAACAGTAAAATGACGATAGAGTGCGAGCTTTTTGAATTTGTTGAAGACTCGGTGAGATACCGTATGCTCGGCAGTATCGGCTATATTTATATCAGCGGATTTGATCAGAGCACGCCCGAACAGTTCAAGACTGCGCTCGAATATGTAAACGGGCAAAACGCCGATTCGCTGATAATCGATTTGCGAAACGACCTCGGCGGACTTACCGCTGCGCTTAAAGACACCCTGCAGTCGATCTACCCCGATTCGGATATTGTGAGAGTTAAAGATAAAAACGGCAATATATCGGTCAGCGAGCGCACAGGCAGCGGCGACGAATATCAAAACCCGATAGTCGCTCTCACAAACGGCTACACCGCAAGCTCCGCGGAGCTGTTCTCGCTCGCAGTGAGGGAACACGGCGGCGCGCTCATCGGAGATAAAACCTACGGCAAGGGTGTCGTTCAGACAACATATACGCTGTGGGACGGCTCGGCGGTCAAGCTGACAACGGGCTTGCTTGTCGATAAAAACGGAGAAAGCTATAATAAAAAGGGCATTGAGCCCGATGTTTCGGTGCCGCAAAGCGAGAAGGCTCAGAAGTATGCGGCGTTTCTCAGCGATGAGGACGATACGCAGCTGCAAGCCGCAATTTCTTATTTGAAAGACAAAAAATCGGCAAAAAAATAAAAATGTGTTTTAAATGCGTTAAAAAAATATTCACTTTATTTTTGAAAACAGAGGTATAATAAGTACAGAAAGTTCATCAGGAGGGATTTTTATGAGCGGGAAAATAAAAGTAATGGTCGTGGACGATGATAATAATATCTGCGAGTATCTGCGGCTTTATCTCGAAAAAGAGGGCTATGATGTCATGATCTGCCACGACGGTCAGGAGGCAATAGATAATTTTCAGAAATACTCGCCGTCGCTCATTCTGCTCGATGTTATGATGCCGAAGCTCGACGGATGGCAGACCTGCCGCGATATCCGCAAGACATCGGATGTCCCCGTTATCATGATAACCGCCAAGGGCGAGACTTTTGATAAGGTGCTCGGTCTTGAGATCGGAGCGGACGATTATATCGTCAAGCCGTTTGAAGCAAAGGAGGTTATCGCAAGAGTCAAGGCGGTTCTCCGCAGAAGCGGCGGCAACAATTCCGATAATGTCAAGCGTGTAGAATACGATAAGCTAATTATCAACCTTACAAACTACGAGATGATAGTAAACGGCAAGCAGGTCGATACTCCGCCTAAGGAGCTTGAGCTTATCTATCATCTTGCGTCCAACCCCAATAAGGTCTACACCCGCGATCAGCTTCTTGACGAGGTATGGGGATTCGACTACTACGGCGACAGCCGAACGGTCGATGTTCATGTTAAAAGACTCAGAGAAAAGCTTGAGAATGTGTCGGATCAGTGGAGTCTTGAAACAGTCTGGGGCAGAGGCTATAAGTTCAAGACCAACGACATATCTGCTCAATGAGGGCGAAAAACAGTATCTTCTTTAAATATTTCTCAATAACGGCGACAATTCTGCTTTGCAGCTTTGTGATATACAGCTCGATACTTATCGTGTATTCACGAACTCAGTGGATCAATGAGAAAAACTATATTCTCGGCAGAAATGTCCGCACAATAGCCGAGCAGACCGAGCAGTCGCTCAATAACAACAGCTTCAGCCAGCAAACGAGCAAGCTGCTCGATATTTCGGGCGATATTGTCGGTGCGGAAATATTCATAGCAGATACTTCCGGAGATTATATTTCCTGCAGTCATCCGCAGTCGGAGGATTGCTCCCATAAATCAAACACTATCCCGAGCGATCTTATGAACAAGATAAATTCGGGAGAGGATGTCTATGCATTCGGAACAGTCGGCAGTATGTACCAAAGCGGGCACTACACCGTCGGCACCCCGATATATTACGGCGGCAAGGTCGCAGGCGGCGTTTTTGCAAGCGTGCCGAGTGCCGATCTGAACGGCTATATCGGAGAGCTTGTCCGCATAATTCTCATCTGTGCGCTGATAGTTATGCTCATGGCGTTTGTCGCTATATATATCGTCACGGCGCAGCTCACCCGCCCGATCCGTCTTATGGCTCAGGCGGCAAGGAAGCTTGAGCAGGGCGAATTTATTCAGAGTATACCTATCGAAAGCCGCGACGAGATCGGACTTTTATCGGAGGAATTTAACCGAATGTCCAAGTCGCTCGCGTCGCTTGAGAATATGCGCCGAAGCTTTATATCGAGCGTGTCGCACGAGTTAAAGACACCGATGACGACTATCTCCGGCTTTGTTGACGGCATTTTGGACGGAACGATACCGCCCGAGCGGCAGGAGAAATATCTCAAAATAGTTTCCGATGAAACCAAAAGGCTGTCGCGGCTTGTTAACTCCATGCTTCAGCTCTCAAAGCTCGAAAATGAGGAAATGAAGCTGAATATAACTACCTTCAACGCGACTGATATGCTGCTTCAGATTTTGTTCTCATTTGAAGACAAGGTCGAGAAAAAGAAGATCGACATACGCGGACTTGACGATATGCTCACCGTTTTTCTTTCCGCAGATAAGGATCTTTTGTATCAGGTCGTGTATAATATCACCGAGAACGCCGTTAAATTCACACCCGAGGGCGGCTATATAGAGTTTGATATGCGGCTTGTAAAGGACGAAGTCCACCTTTCGGTCAAAAACTCGGGCGAGGGACTGACCGAAGAAGAGCTCTCAAAGATCTTCGAGCGTTTTTATAAGACTGACCGCTCAAGAAGCGAGGACAAAACAGGCATGGGCTTCGGGCTGTATATTGTCAAAATGATAGTAAAACTTCATAAAGGCAATGTCAGAGCAACAAGTGTCAAAGGCGAGTATACCTGCTTTGAGGTCACTTTGCCCAACGCTATGACGCAAAAGCAGATAGAACGATAATTTATTCTTTTTGAAAGGGATTGAAGATAATGAACGAATTCGATAACAAATTCGGTGAAGAAGCAAAAGAAGCCGAACAGCCGACCGAGGCGGCAGCACCCGAAGAGCAGGCAAAATGTGCACCCGAAGAGCCGACTGCCGAGCCCGAGCAGCCCGCCGAGCCTCAGCCTGAACAGCCGCAAAACACAGGCTATCAAAGCACAAATTATCAGGGCGGCTATTATCAAGGCGGCTATCAGAATACCGATCATCAGACTCAAAACACCTATCAAAACGGCTACGGATATTATGCTCCGAAACAGCCGAATCAGCCGCCGCAAGGTGCGCCGAAGTCCCCGACAGGTGGTAAAAAGTCGGGCGGATTCAAGGTTTTCTGTGTGCTGCTTGCACTTGCAGTCGCGCTCACAGTCGGCGCGGGCGTAGGCTATATCATCGGTGGAAGCGGCTCAAGCACCGATCAGTTCGCATCGGCACAGTCCACACCGACCGATATCACTTTTATTGAGAATAAGGTTCCCACAAAAGAGGGCATAGAAGCCGATGCAAACGGTAACTATACCGTATCGCAGGTCGCGTCGCTTGTGTCGCCGTCGGTAGTCAGCGTCTGCACCTATTCGGGCGATACTTCGAGCAGCAGCGGCACAACAACAACGAGCATTTCGTCCGGTGTTATCATCGATAAAAGCGGCTATGTCATCAGCAATGATCACATCTATGCCGAGATCCCCAATGCGCAATTTGTTGTGACACTTTACGATAACCGCAGCTATAAAGCTTCGTTTGTCGCCGGCGATCAGAAAAGCGATATCTGCGTTTTGAAGATCGAGGGCGCGACCGATCTCACTCCCGCTTCGTTCGGCGAGTCGGATAAGGTGAGCCAGGGCGATACAGTTGTTGCGATCGGCACACCCTACGGTATGTCGAACTCGGTCACAAGCGGTATAATCTCCGCCGCAAACCGCCGTATTCGCAAATCGGCGACTGATTCAAGCTCGCAGTCGTCCTCCTCGACATCGTCTTATACAATGCGCGTTATCCAGACCGACACTGCTATCAACCAGGGCAACTCGGGCGGCGCGCTTGTCAACCTCAAGGGTCAGGTCATCGGTATCAACTCATCGAAGATCGTTGCCGACACTTATGAGGGTATGTGCTTTGCGATCCCGTCCAACGACGCTGTAAGCGTTGCTAAAAACCTTATCGCAAATAAAAAGGTCGTCGGCAGAGCAAAGCTCGGCATTTCCTATGTTGAGATCTCAACCGCTTCCGCAGTTGTGAATAATGTTCCGAGCGGACTTATGATCGCCTCGATCGACTCCGACAGCGGACTTTACAATAAAGGTTTCAATGAGAACGATATTATCTGCGAAATCGACGGCAAGGAGATAACCAGTGCCGATATTGCACTTGATGTCATTGCTGATAAGACCGCGGGCGACACTGTTAAATTGAAGATATATTCATCGTCCACAGGACAGTATAGCACGGTTACTGTCAAGCTGCTTGAGGATCAGAGCGTTTCGAGTTATACAACTCAAAGCTCGACCGAAAGCTCGCAAAATCCGTTCAAGCTCCAGCCGACAACTACCAAAGCATCGGCAAGATGATCTAAAGCTGTTATACTGCCGATACCGAATAAACACAAAACGGCTCTTTGTTGTCTGCAAACGGATCGTAAATTAAAAAGCTGTACTTCAAAAAGTACAGCTTTTTTTGATATCACGATTTATCGTCTCCGCGGAGCTTTGCCCTGCGGATCTTTCCGCTTATAGTCTTAGGCAGCTCGCTCACAAATTCCACTATTCTCGGATATTTGTAGGGTGCGGTGCTTTCCTTGACATAGTCCTGCAATTCTTTTTTCAGACTGTCAGACGGTGCAAAACCGTTTTGCAGCACGATAGTCGCCTTAACGACATATCCGCGTTCTTCGTCGGGTACGCCTGTGACAGCACATTCGGCAACAGCGTTGTGCTTTATCAGCACATCCTCGATCTCAAACGGGCCGATACGATAACCGCTCGACTTGATAATATCGTCTTTTCTGCCGATATAGAAAATATAGCCGTCCTCATCCATATAAGCGACATCGCCTGTGTGGAAAACGCCGTCTACCCAGGCACGCGAATCGTTTGCGTCGCCGTTTTCAATGCAGATACCGAATCTATTTGCGTCCTTGGGATAAATGCAGATCTCGCCGTGCTCTCCGGGCGCGCACTGCTTGCCATCGTCATCAAGAATATGAACATCATAAAGCGGGTTCGGTCTGCCGATACTGCCCACCTTTGTCTTTTCGCCGACAAGGTTTCCGCACACCATAACAGTCTCTGTCTGACCGTATGCCTCTCGGATAAGCAGTCCTGTTGCTTCTCTGAAACGCTCGATAATAGCGGGGTTCAGCGACTCGCCTGCGGTCGTCACCTGATAGACCTTATCGAAGCAGTCGCCGTAGACCTCGTTTTTAACAATAAAGCGATAGATCGTCGGAGGAGCGCAGAAGCTCGTGACGCCGTATTTCTTAATGACCCTTGTCAGCTTGTCCGCTTCAAACTTCTCATAGTCGTAAACCATAACAGCACAGCCGCAAAGCCATTGACCGTAGATCTTGCCCCAGGAAGCCTTGCCCCAGCCCGTATCGGAAACGGTGAAGTGCAGTCCGCCGTTTTGAACGCCGTGCCAATAAAGCGCGGTTGGAATATGGCAGAGCGGATAAGTGTAGTTGTGTGTGACCGCTTTCGGATAGCCTGTTGTGCCTGAGGTGAAGTAGATCATAAACGGCTCTTTGCGGTTTGTTTCAACACGCTCGAGCGTGTCGGGCATATCTTCAAGCTCTGTGTCGAGCCGGATAAAACCGTCTCTGTCGTCGCGGACATTGAAAAGATGAGTGAGTGTTTCACATTCGGGCTTTGACGAAGCAACGCTCTCGATAATTGTGTTGTCCTGCGCGCAGACGATAGCCTTAACGCCGACCTTGTTCACACGGTACACAATGTCCTTTTTCTTCAGCATGTGAGTGGCGGGGATGACCACAGCACCGAGCTTGTGCAGGGCATTGATAACATACCAGTATTCGTAATGACGCTTGAGCATGAGCATAACTCTGTCGCCCTTGCCGATACCGTACTTCTGAAAAACATGAGCGGCTTTGTTTGAAAGCTTTGAAATATCCGAAAAAGTAAGCGTGCGTTCGTTGCCGTAGATATCGCACCAAACAAGTGCTGTCTTTTTCGGCTCTGCCGCAGCAATGGCGTCCACAACATCGTAGCCGAAATTGAAATTATCATTGCAGACGATCTCAAAGTTATTCAGTCTGCCGTTCTTATCAAAAGAAGAACGGCTGAATTTTTTATATAGGGGTTCCATTAAATATCTTCTCCGTTTTCTTCAAATTCTTCATACACACCGAACTTTCTGAAACGCTCATATCTTCTTGCGACCAGAAGCTCATCGGGCAGCGAGCAAAGCTTGCGAAGATCGCTCTTCAGCTGCTTTGAAAGCTCGCCGCACATTTTGTCGAAATGTGCGAAATCCTCGGGGATAACAGATTCCGCAACACCAAAACGATACATATCGTCTGCAGTGATATGCAGACAGTCGGCGGCTTCGTGAACCTTGGAAGAGTCTTTCCAAAGTATGCTGGCGCACCCTTCCGGGGATATGACGGAGTACACCGAATTTTCAAGCATATAAACGCGGTCTGCCGCGCAAAGTGCGAGTGCTCCACCGGAGCCTCCCTCACCTATTATAACTGAGATCGTGGGCGTGCGTAAGCCGATCATTTCCATAATACTCTCGGCGATAGCCTCGCCCTGTCCGCGCTGTTCGGCGTCTGCACCGCAGTATGCGCCGAAGGTGTCAACAAAGCAGATGACCGGACGGTGAAATTTCTCCGCCTGTTTCATCAGTCTCAGTGCCTTGCGGTATCCCTCAGGCTTCGGACTGCCGAAGTTTGTCTTAATGCGTTCTTCAACCGTCGAGCCTTTCTCTATAGCAATAAAGGTAACAGGAGTTTCCGAGAGCTTGCCGATACCCGAATAAATAGCACTGTCGTCACCGAAACGACGGTCGCCGTGCAGCTCGATCACATCGGTGAGCACCTTGTTCACATACTCTTTGCCTGTCGGTCTGCCGCTCTTGCGGACAGTTTTGAGCTTTTCGTAAGCAGTCATATCAACTTACCTCCTTCGTGCAGCTTGAGCACGCGCACGAGCGTTTCGCGCTGGTCTTTTCTTTCGACAATACCGTCGATAAAGCCGTGCTCCAGCAGAAATTCCGAGGTCTGAAAATTGTCCGGCAGTGCTTCTTTTGTGGTCTGCTCAACAACTCTGCGTCCCGCAAAACCGACAAGTGCTCTCGGCTCTGCAAAAATAATGTCGCCCTGCATTGCAAACGAAGCGGTAACGCCGCCTGTTGTCGGGTCGGTCAGCACGGTTATATAAAGATTGCCGTGCTCGCTGTGACGCTTAACGGCGGCAGAGCATTTCGCCATCTGCATAAGCGAAATAACGCCCTCCTGCATTCTTGCGCCGCCGGACGCCGTGAACCCGATAACGGGCAGACTGTTCTGATCGGCATATTCAAACGCTCTTGTTATCTTCTCGCCCACGACCGAGCCCATGCTCGCCATAATGTAGCGCGAATCCATAATGAAGATAACGCATCTCACACCGCCGACTTCAGCCTCTCCGCAGATAACGCCTTCGTCCTCTCCGGTCACTTCGTCAGCTTTTTCGAGCTTTTCCTTGTAGCGGGGAAACTCAAGAAAATCGACCGAATGCAGCCCTGTTGCAAACTCTTTAAAGCTGTCCTTATCGCAGATCATATTGATCCTTGCTCTCGGATGAATGCGAAGCAGCTTGCCGCATTCAGGGCAGGTGTAGAAATTGCCGACAACCTTCGATTTTTCTATCTGTGCCTTGCAAACAGGGCAGACACGGATGTTGTTCGGATTTTTTAAGGCGTTCATCACCTTATCCTTGCCGGGGAATAGCATGGTTTTCATCCTTTCACATTTTGTCGTTTGGCACGACGGCAAACGAGAACTCTCCGCTGACGCACAGCTTGCCGTCAACATAGCCCTTGCCCTCGCAGAAGTAAAACACACTCTTTTTTCTTGTTATTTTGCACTCTGTTTCAAAAGTATCGCCGGGTTTAACGGGGCTTTTGAATTTAACATTATTCAGCGCGGTGAACAGCGTTGTAACATCTTTACCGCCCGCTTCATCGGCAAGCAGCACGCAGGTGGACTGCGCCATTATCTCGCAGAGAATAACGCCGGGAACTATCGGGTTGCCGGGGAAATGTCCGTTTAGGAAAAACTCATCGCCGCGGATCAGCTTTTTGCCGTGAGCCACACCGTCTTCAACATAAGCCTCGTCTATAAGAAGCATATCGTCTCTGTGCGGCAGAATGTTCATTATCTCGGATCTGTCCATATTCAGTCCTCCGCCTTTTTAAAAGCAACGCAGGCGTTATGTCCGCCGAAGCCGAGTGATGTGGAGATCGCGGTGTCGATCTTCGTGCTTACCGCTTTGCAGGGCGTGTAGTCGAGATCGAGCTCGGGATCCGGAGATAAAAGATTTATTGTCGGCGGAACCTTATCTTCTCTGAGCGCGAAGATGCAGGCAATAGCCTCCGCTGCGCCTGCCGCGCCGAGCATATGGCCCGTCATCGACTTTGTGGAGCTGATATGCAGCTTGTATGCATCATCGCCGAAGGCAAGCTTCAGCGCCTTTGTTTCGGCGGCGTCGTTGAGCGCGGTGCCTGTTCCGTGTGCGTTGACATAGGTAGTCGCAGCGTCAAATTCCACACCCTTTAAAGCGGCTGTAACGCTCTTTGCGGTATATTCCGCGTCGGGCGACGGAGCTGTGACATGATAAGCGTCGCAGGTCGCACCGTAGCCTACGACTTCGGCATAGATCTTGGCGCCTCTTTTTAAAGCGTGATCTCTGTCCTCAAGAATGAGAGCGGCAGCGCCCTCGCCGAGAACAAAACCGCCTCTGCGGCTGTCAAACGGCAGGCTCGCTTCATTCGGATCGTCCGCATGGGTGAGCGCGGTGCAGTTGATAAAGCCCGAAGCCGTGAGCGGATTTATCGCCGCCTCCGAGCCTCCTGCGACCGCCGCGGTGAGATAACCGTCCTTGATCGCGCGGTATGCTTCGCCGATAGCGGTAGTGCCTGTCGCGCAGGCGGTGGACATTGACATCGCCGCGCCGTGCGCTTTAAGTCTTATTGCTATCTGACCTGCCGCAATGTTGATTATCATTTTCGGCACAAAAAGAGGGCTGACCTTTCTTGTTCCGCCGGAAAGCAGCTTTTCATGCTCCTCGCAAAGCGTATTGATACCGCCGACGCCCGAGCCGAAATAAACGCCGAACTCGTTTTCATCGATGTTGTTTTCAATAGCACTGTCCTCATAAGCTTCGACCGCACTGCACAGCGCATACTGCGTGTAGAGATCGGTCTTTCTGATCGTCGGTTTTTCGAGCACTCCCGTCGGATCGAAGTTTTTCACTTCACCCGCGACGGTGCTCTTGTAGCCCTCGGTGTCGAACTTAGTTATCTTAGAGATACCGTTCACACCTTCAAACAACGCCTTTTCATAATCCTTCGCATTGTTGCCGATAGGTGTTATCGCTCCGATACCGGTAACGACTACTCTGCCCATATTATCGTTCTCCTTCCTGCCATGCGGTCACATATTCATGCCGCCGTCTATCCTTATGCACTGTCCTGTGATATAGTTTGCCTTGTCGCTCGCAAGGAACGCAATAAGCTCTGCCGCTTCCTGCGGTTCGCCGAACCTTTTGAGCGGTATCGCCGCTTTAAGCTCTTCGTTGTCTTTAAAAGCGGCTGTCATATCGGTCGAGATAAAGCCGGGAGCGACTGCATTGACGCAGACTCCTCTTGCCGCAAGCTCTCTTGCGAGCGACTTTGTAAGACCGATAACGCCGGCTTTTGAAGCACTGTAATTGACCTGACCGGCATTGCCGAGCGTTCCCGCGACCGAGCTTAAATTGATGATCTTTCCGCTGCGCTGTTTCATCATCGGGCGGTAGACCTGCTTTATCGTGTTGAATGTGCCCTTGAGGTTAACATCCAAAACGCTCTCGAAATCATCGGGAGTCATTTTGAGCACAAGCGTGTCCTTGGTGATACCGGCGCAGTTGACAAGTATATCGACTGTCTGAAAATCGGCATAGATCTTTTTGAAAGTCTCGCTGACTTCATCGAAGTCGGCAACATTGCATTTATACGCCTGCGATCTGACGCCGAACTGCTCCGCCTTTGAGGTGACATCGTCGGCGGCTTTATCGTTGCTCGCGTAGATAACAGCGACATTACAGCCGTTTTGCATAAACACTTCGGCAGTCGCCGCACCGATACCTCTTGAGCCGCCTGTTATGACTGCTGTTTTGTTTTTAAGCATCGGTGAACACCTCCTTGATTATCTCATCTGCCTGTCTCGGAGTCTCGCAGCTGTATGCCCTGCATTCAGGCGCGATCTTTGCGATCAGCTTTGTGAGAACATTGCCGACGCCCGTTTCGATAAACGTTTTGACTCCGCTGTCTGCCATAGAGCGGATTATCTTTTCCCATCTCACAGGGTGATCTATCTGCGAATGCATAAGCTCTTTGACATCATCGCCGTAAAGCTCGCCTGTGAAATTTGAATAAACCTTCATCGACGGCTTTTTAATATCGTATTTATCCAAAGCGGTTTTGAAAAGTCCTGCCGCTTCGGTCATATAAGGCGAGTGAAATCCGCCGCCGACCTTGAGCGGAATAACTCTGCCGCCTGCTGTCTTAACATCGCCGGCGAGCAGCGTTATCTGCTGCAAGTCGCCCGCAACGACAGTCTGCGTTTGGCAGTTGTAGTTCACAGGGTAAAGATCATCGTATTTTTCGCAGAGCTGTTCGACCTTGTCGCTTGTCAGCTTTACTACAGCCGCCATCGAAGCGGGCTTCTTTTTCGCACAGATACCCATGTATCTGCCGCGGTCGCACACGATTTTAAAACCTTCTATCGGCGAAAACGCGCCCGAAATGCTCAGTGCGGGAATTTCACCGAGCGAAAAGCCTGCAAGAAGAGAGGGGCTGACGCCTCTTTTTATAAGATAAAGAGCCGCCGCAATGTCCGCAAGATAAAGTCCGGGCTGAGTGTTCTCTGTGACCTTTAATTCTTCTTCAGAGCCGGAAAACATAATGTCGAGCGTGCCGGGACGATATTCATCGGCACTTTTGTAAAGCTCTCTTATAACCTCGTCGCAGTCATAAAACTCCTTGCCCATGCCTGCGTGCTGAGCACCCTGACCCGAAAAAATAAACGCTATTTTATCCATTTTGAGCTTGCCTCCGATAAAAGTTTTTCGCATTCTTTTGCCGTGCCGTGAACGATCTCTTCGGCAGTTCTTTCCTCTTTTATCATGCCGCTTACCTGACCTGCGAGGAAGCAGCCATCTTTCAGATCACCGTCTAAAACCGCCTTTCTGAGCGAGCCTACACCCAGCTCGTTTATTGTTTCGGCGGTGGTCTCAGGCGCATATTCGATCTTCAAAAAGTTGCGAGTGAACGCATTTTTGATACTGCGGCAGCTGCTGCCCATGAATCTGCGGCCTGTCTGAACAGTTGAAATATCGGAAGCCTTCAAAACCATGTCCTTATAGTTCTGATGAACATTACATTCCTTTGCAACCAAAAACGCCGTGCCCATCTGCACACCGCAAGCACCGAGCATAAACGCCGCCGCCATACCTCTGCCGTCGGCAATGCCTCCTGCGGCAATAACGGGAATGTCCACAGCGTCTGCGATCTGAGGTACCATAGGCATAGTTGTCAACTCGCCGATATGTCCGCCCGATTCCTGACCTTCTGCGATAATAGCGTCTGCTCCGGAGCGTTCCATTTTCTTCGCCATAGCCACAGAAGCGATGACCGGAATAACGGTGATACCTGCGGCTTTCCAGCTTTCAATGTATTTCGAGGGGTTTCCCGCTCCTGTTGTGACAACGCGAACACCGCTTTTTGCGATTATCTCGGCGACCTCGTCGGCGTGAGGGCTCTGAAGCATTACATTAACGCCGAACGGCTTATCTGTCAGACTTTTTGTGAGAGCGATCTGCTCTTTAAGATAGTCCGCGCCTGCATTCATTGCCGAGATAATACCGAGTCCGCCCGCGTTTGAAACCGCCGCGGCAAGAGAGCCGTCAGCGATCCACGCCATACCGCCCTGAAGTATCGGATACTCGATACCGAGCATATCACAAAGCTTAGATTTAAGCATATCAATACACCCGATTACTTGCTGAGCTCGTCAACGGCGCTGCAAAGCTCGCCGATAGTCTCAAAGGAAGCGTCGTCGCCGAATGAAACGCCGAAATCGTCTTCGATCTGCATTGTGATCTCAACAACATCAAGCGAATCCAGACCGAGCTGTTCGATAGTGGAATCCTGCTTGATCTCTGCCTTGTCGATGTCTGCGTGCTCCGAAATGATGTCAGCGATTTTCTCAAAAGTAGTCATAAGTTTTATCTCCTTAAAATAAAAATATTTATTTAAGCCTTTCGGCGTAAATTCGATTTACCATTTGATAAGGCAGGCGCCGTTTGAAAGGCCGCCGCCGAACGCGCACATAATAATAAGGTCGCCTTTTTCGAGCTTGTGCCCGCGGTTTATCTCGTCCAGTGCGATCGGGATAGACGCACTCGATGTGTTGCCGTAGCGATCGATATTAAGGCAGAACTTTTCATGCGGAATACCGAGCCTTTTCGCCGCAAAATCGATAATGCGCGAGTTTGCCTGATGCGGTACGATATATTTGATATCGTCTTTGGTAAGACCGTTGTTCTGCAGCAGATAGTTTATATCGTTGCAAATTGCATTGACCGCGTATTTGAAGGTCTCCTGTCCCTGCATGTGGATATACGGCGTGTCCTGCTCGACAGTGTAAAACGGCGAGCAGCCTATCGCGTGCGGAATGTTTATAACATCGTTGCCGCCGTGGACGGTCAGAGTCGAGTCGAGATAACCGTCGCCTGCGGTGAGCACAGCTGCGCCGGCACCGTCGCCGAAGATAATGCAGGTCGAGCGGTCGGTCCAGTCCACAATGCCCGAAAGGCGTTCCGCACCTACAACAAGCACATTTTTAACCTTGCCTCTCGCAAAAAAACCAGCGGCTGTTTCAAGCAAAAACAGAAAAGCAGAACAAGCTGCATTGACTTCATAAGCACAGCATTCAGCACCGATCTTTTGCTGGATCATGCATGCGACCGAGGGCGATACCGATTCGCCGCTGACGGTGGACGCGATGATAAGATCGAGGTCGTCAACTGTGATTCCGGCGTTTTCAATAGCTCTCATTGCGGCTTTTGCGCCGAGGTCAGAGGTGTTCTCGTCGGTGCAGACTCTGCGCTGTGCAATGCCGACTCTCTGGCGTATCCATTCGTCGTTTGTTTCGACCATTGTGGAAAGTTCATCGTTTGTGACAATTCTCTCGGGAACATACATACCTGTTCCGATAATGCGAAAACTCATTTTTATCGTCCTTTCAAAAAGCGGCTGAAACTCTTGCAGTTATTGTGCCGCTGCCGTGCCAAAAGTATCCTACATAAGATTAGTGTCGCCCGATATTGAAAAGTTACAAAAAATCGTTGAAAAAATTTTTAAATGCGTTATAATCTTAAGTGCAGATACATATTGCCATCGGCAATATGCATTTCGGAATTGCCGGAAGCAATTCCGACGGGAGCTGTCGCTCCCTCCTGCACAGCTTGCAATCTGTCGCAGGCTTTGCTCCTTGCAAGCAAAGCAAAGCCTTGCTCCGATTTAAATCTTAAGTGCAGATACATATTGCCATCGGCAATATGCATTTCGGAATTGCCGACCATTGCCATGGTGGGCAGGACGCGGGAAGCTTGTGCAGTGGGTAGCCTTTTGTACCCGACCAGTAGTTGGGTTCTTGTCGAGCATTAAAGGTTAGTAAATATGATAGCCGACCACGGCAGAGCAACTTTGTTGCCCCGACATTCGGCTATGCACAGAAAAGGCTCCCTAGTGTAAAGGGTTACTCCCCACGGTGCGGGGAGATGTCACGAAGTGACAGAGGGGACGGGCTCCGGTACACAGCTGTCAGCGACAGCTGACTGAGGGATTGTTATATAGTTGTCATATTGTATGACAACCCCTCCGAGACTTATTTGACAACCCCTCCGTCAAAACCTTGTTTTGCCACCTCCCCTTACACAGGGGAGGCTTTGCAGCACAGCTGCTTTGACGCGGAGAGTTTGTGCGGTGGGATACATACTATGCCCGACAAACGGTAATCCGAATGTCGAGCATTTAAAGTTAAACAATATGGCAGCCGACCACGGCAGAGCAACTTTGTTGCCCCGACAAGAAGATAGGTTCTTGTCGAGCATTGAAAGTTGGATAAGATGATATCCGACCACGGCATAGCAACTTCGTTGCCGGCATAGCAGCTTTGCTGCAAATTTGAGAGGAAAGCGAGGAATGAAATGATCAGATTTGAAGAAATATACGAACAGAATTTCAACGGCATTTGGTCGTTTTTCATGAAGCTTTGTTCAGATAGAAACTTATCCGAGGAGCTGACTCAGGAGACATTTTTCAGAGCATACACCTCGCTTGAAAGATACCGCGGCGACAGCAGCGTGTTCACATGGCTTGCGGCGATAGCGAAGAATGTCTGGTTTTCACACCTGAGAAAAAGGAGGCTCTCAGCCGACAGTATGTCAGTTGATTCGGTAATCGAGCTGTGGGGCGGCGAGCGCGTCTCGCCGGAGGACAGCTTTATCAAAGAAGAAACAGCGGCGGCTGTGCGCGAATGGATAGCCGCAATGCCGAAAAAGTACCGCGATGTCGTGGTGCTGAGAATATATGCGGGTCTGCCGTTTCGGCAGGTCGCAAAAGCAATGAATATAAACGAAAATTCCGCAAAGGTTTTGTATTTCAGAGCGAAGAATATTTTAAAAGAGAGGATTGAAAGGGAAAATGAAATGTAATGCTGTTCAGGATCTGGTGGTGTTATATAAGGAGGGTGCTGTGTGCGACGAAACGAGGGATGATATCCGAAGCCATCTTTTCAGCTGCCCGCGCTGCCGCAGATACTATCGCGACTATGAGCGGCTTTGCAGCGATAATCCGTCGCTTGCTTACGATCGGTCTGAGCCGCCGGTACACGATTTCGCAATGCTTGCCCACCGTATCCGTATCCACCACTGGCTCAGACGGATCTCCCGTATTGCAGTCGGCATTTCCGCAGTCGCCGCGACAGTTGTCGTCTGCCGTCTGCTTTTCAGATCGAAAGACTGATCGCATTCTCACATATTCAAAATTGATTAAAGGGTGATTTTTTGACAGCTTTTATGTTGTGTTGCGCCGTCCTTTCGGTGATGGTCAATATTATCTGGGTCTTCAAAAGCGGCGCCGGTATTCACACAAGAGTGCAGACTTCTGTTATAAACGCGCTGTTTGCGGTATATCTCATCATTTGCGACGCAGTCTATCCGTCGCTTTCGGAGCAATCGCTTTATAATGTCAGCGAAAACTATTCATATATCTTCATCATTTCTCTCACAGTCATTTCGCTGCTGCCGATACTTATCCTGCAAATGGCTCATTCATTCAAGCGATATGCCCCGAAATTCACTCATTTCTGGGGATTTTTCACACTGTATATCGCACTTCTTATCGGACTTATAGTGAACTGCTGGGCATTCAATAAAGCGTTTCGGTTCCTTGTGATCTTCGTTCCGCTGCATCTTGTATTCTTCATGCTCATGCTCAGCTCGATCATGCTCGATATGTCGAAAAAAGCCGAATTTATAAGCGGTGTCTGCATAAACAGCGTGCTGTGCGGTCTGACTCTTGCAATGCTCATTTTCGCCGTGTGGGACGATCTCTCAGGCGGTATGATCAGCATAGCGTCGATCGTTATGACAGCTGCCGTGCTGCTGCTCACGCTGATAAGCGTGCTCATGCCGATATTTGCGCATAAGTCGGCAGGGAAGAAAGCATGAAGATCGCAATTATCGGCGGCGGTGCTTCGGGACTTATCGCCGCAATAACGGCAGCAAAAAACGGCGCGGATGTCACTGTTTTCGAGCGTAACGACCGTGTCGGCAAGAAGCTGCTCTCAACAGGCAACGGCAGATGCAATATTACAAACGACAAAGTGTTAGCCGAGAATGAAAACGGTGCGCTTTCCCACTATTTCGGGGAGGATACCGAGTTTGCAAAGCCGGCGCTCAAGGCGTTTGACAATGAAGCACTGCTCGGGTTTTTCGGCTCGCTCGGCGTGTTTTTTCGCTTCGATCGCGGCAAATATTATCCCTATTCCGAAACTGCGTCCACCGTGCTCGATGTCCTCAGAGGGTATGCCGACCGCTGCGGTGTTAAAACCGTATGCGGCAGTATGATAACCTCGGCGGTAAAGAAAAACGGCGGATTTATTGTCGGTGATACATTGTTTGACCGTATTATAATCGCCTGCGGCGGCAAAAGCAGTCCGCACCTTGGAACGGACGGCTCGGGCTATGATCTCGCAAGATCGTTTGGTCATAAGATAAGTCTGCTCACCCCTGCGATAACTCAGATCAAAACTAATTCGGATATTCCGCGTAGGCTCAAGGGTATAAAGTGCGACGCTCGGCTGACAGCGATAAAGCACGGTAAAGCGGTTCGCAGCGAGATTGGTCAGCTGCTGTTTACCGACTACGGACTTTCGGGCCCGCCTGCGTTTTCGCTTTCCGTTTGTGCGGACGAGCATACGATCATCGAGCTTGATCTTTGCCCGGATCATTCGTTCGGCGAGCTCACAGACAATATCAAAAAAATAATCAATAATCCTTATAAGACCGGACTTCAGGCAGGAGAGCTGCTGATGCCTATGCTCAACCGCAGAGTGGGACAGGAGATCGTCCGCTATGCGAAAATTCCGCTTTCAATGCCCGCGCACGACCTTAATGACAGGCAGATAAAAGCGGTTGCGAACGCTATGAAAAAGCTTTGTATGCCGTGCGGCGGAGTCAAGGGCTTTCAAAACGCGCAGGTCACTCTCGGCGGCGTCAAAACGCGCGAGATCGACAGCAAAACAATGGGCTCAAAGCTATGCAAAGGGCTTTATATCTGCGGCGAGGCTCTTGATATAACAGGCGACTGCGGCGGATATAATCTTCAGTGGGCGTTTTCATCGGGCTTCGCGGCAGGAAAGGCGGCGGCAGAATGTTAAAAGTCAATATGCGTCTGCCGCTGGATTACGACGGCAAGATCATAAAAAAGCGGATCTGTTCATCGCTCGGCATAGAAAAGGATAAGCTCCTTTCTTATAAGCTTTTAAAGCTTTCTCCCGATGCAAGAGATAAATCGGCGGTCTGCTTCAATGCTTCTTTCGCGGTCGCCGTTGATAAAAAGGTTTATAAAAAAGCAGCGGCGAGAAAGGGTGTGCAGGAATATTCGCGGTGCGGCTATATTTCACCGAAGCCGCTTGAGTGTGCGCCCAAACTTCGTCCTATCGTTGTCGGCGCAGGCCCTGCGGGGCTATTCTGCGCTTATGTCCTTGCACTGTCGGGTGCGCGCCCGATAGTGTGCGAACGCGGCGAAACAATAGAAAAGCGCGTTTTGTCGGTTGAGCGGTTCTGGAAAAGCGGCGAGCTCGACACCGAATCGAATGTCCAGTTCGGCGAGGGCGGAGCAGGCACCTTTTCTGACGGCAAGCTGAATACCGGCATACGCGATGAGCGCATTTCATTTGTGTTTGACACATTTGTCGGCTGCGGCGCGCCCGAAGAGATACTTTGGCGGCAAAAGCCTCATGTCGGCACCGATAAACTCCGATTTGTCATAACAAATCTCCGCAAGAAAATAATCGAGCTCGGCGGCGAATTTATGTTCGGCGCTAAGCTGTGCGGTATCAAAACGAGCGGTGGTTCACTTAAAGCCGCTGTGATAGAAAGAAACGGTGCTATTGAAGCTGTCGAGTGCGGAAGGCTTGTTTTGGCACTCGGCCACAGTGCAAGAGATACATTTGAAATGCTGCTTCAAAGCGGCGTCGAAATGACGCAGAAGCCCTTTGCTGTCGGCGTTCGTATCGAACACAGCCAGCAGTTTATAAACAAAGCGCAGTACGGCGCTTTTGCAGACCACCCCGCGCTTCCGGTTGCGGACTATAAGCTTGCCGTTCATCTTCAAAGTGGCAGAGGACTTTATACTTTCTGTATGTGTCCGGGCGGCTTTGTCGTCAATGCGTCAAGCGAGAAAAATATGATCGCAGTCAACGGAATGAGCAATTTCGACCGCGCCGGTAAAAACGCAAACAGCGCTTTGCTCTGCGGTGTCGGAACAGACGATCTTCAAAGCAGTCACCCGCTGGCGGGAGTCGGATTTCAGCGCAAAATTGAATCGGCGGCTTACAGCATAAGCGGAAGCTACCGTCCCCCTGCAATGACGGTGGGCGCTTTGTTCGGCAAACACACGCCGATAGCAAAGGTCAAGCCGACGGCGGATGTCGCTGAATGTGATATTTCAAAGATCCTGCCCGATTTTGTTTCGGATAGCCTGAAAGACGGACTTTTGCTCATGGACAAAAAGATCAAGGGCTTTTGCGATGATAACGCGGTGCTGACAGCTCCCGAGACCCGATCGTCGTCGCCTGTGCGGATCACGCGGGATGACTGCGGCAGATCGAATGTTCTCGGAGTCTATCCGTGCGGCGAGGGAGCGGGATATGCGGGCGGAATAGTCTCCGCCGCGGTGGACGGCATTAAAACCGCCGAAAATGTAATAGCGTCTTTAAGATAATTTCCGCTGGACTTGGGGCGCGGAAAAGTGTATAATCAAATATAGAAATAAAAAGGTTGCGTGATATCATGTTGAAAAGGGCGATGTCGATCCGGACGATAAGGTTGCTCTTCCCGATATCAGAGTACTTATTTCGGATATAACTGCAGGCAATGTTCAGTAATCAAATCAAACTTTTAAAAACTCAGAGGTCGGGATCATGAAGTATGAAAAGCTCGGGCAGTTCGGCGTTTTTTGTTCCGATGATCACAAATTCGGAACAGACGCTGTTTTGCTTGCGGACTTTGCCGCACCGAAAAGCGGAGAACGTATGTGCGAATTTGGCTGCGGCTGCGGTATCATAACAATGCTTTGCTGCCAAAAACAAGCCGATCTTTCGGTGACTGCGGTCGATATTCAAAGTGAGGCGGCTCATCTTGCACGCCTTTCCGCCGAGAAAAACGGGATCGTTGACAGAGTGTCGGTTGAATGTGCCGACCTGCGCGACTTTTCGGCGGAGCATAAAGCGCAGTTTGATCTTGTTGTGATGAATCCGCCTTATAAAAAGGCAGGCGCGGGGCTTGTGTCCGGCAACAAGGCTCGGGACATTGCCCGTTTCGAGACCTGCGGCACGATAGATGAGATCGCTTTAGCTGCGGCGGAGGTCTTGCGCTATCAGGGCAGATTTTGTATTTGTCACCGCCCCGAACGCTTGGGCGACGCGATCAAAGCCATGTATTTAGCAGGGCTCACGCCGAAAAAGCTCAGAACAGTCAGTCAAAGTAAACACAGCCGCGTATCACTCGTTCTGCTCGAAGCACGCAACGGCGGCGGCGACGGTATGACGGTTTGTCCGCCGCTGTTTATAGAGGACGAGAGCGAGCGGCTTTTCAAGGATTATTTCAGCGAAGAACGGAGAAAAACGAATGTCTAAATTGTTTGTTGTCGGAACACCTATCGGCAACCTTTCGGATATGTCGCCGCGCGCGGTCGAGACGCTGTCGAGCGTTGATTTTATCGCCTGCGAGGACACGAGAGTGACGATGAAGCTGATGAACCATTTTGATATAAAAGCACCGATGATAAGCTACCACGATCACAACCGCAAAATGCGCGGCGAAGAAATATTGCGGCGGCTTCAAAGCGGCGAAAGCTGCGCACTTGTGACCGATGCGGGAATGCCGGCAATATCCGATCCGGGCGAGGATCTTGTTAAACTGTGCCGTGAAAACGGTATCGAGGTCGAATCCGTCCCCGGCCCGACAGCGTTTGCGACCGCAATGGCGATCTCGGGTATGCCCGGCGGCAGATTCACATTCGAGGGCTTTTTGAGCGTTAATAAGCAAAGCCGCCGAGAGCACCTCGATTCTATCAAAAACGAACGCCGCACAATGATCTTTTATGAAGCTCCGCACAAGCTTTTGAACACGCTCAAGGATCTGCTCGAAACGTTAGGCGACCGCGATACAGCCGTTTGCAGAGAGCTCACAAAGCTGCATGAGCAGGTTATCCGCACAACGCTTTCGGCGGCAGTCGAAAAATACGAGGCGGAAAAACCGATAGGCGAATTTGTGCTTGTTGTCGGCGGTAAAACAGAAACGGAAAAAGCGGAGTATACATTGTCCGAGGCGGTCGAAATGGCGCTGAAGCTGGTCAAAGGCGGTATGCAGATGACCAAAGCCGCAAAGGAAGTGAGCGGCGAGACAGGCTTTAAGAAAGGCGATATCTATAGATCGATGCTTGAAAAAATGGAATAAACCCATGCCGTGTTCGCAGTGCGCTGTGAAAACACGGCTTTTTTGTTCCCAAAAAACGAAAATCGGCAAAAACCAGTTGTAATTTCGGCTCGGGTGTGATAAAATAATAAATAATTGTAATCAGATTTAATATGTATAGTGAGAGGACTGTTTTAAATGGTTTATGAAAATGAATACCGCACTCACGAATGCGGTCAGCTCAGAGAAAGCGATATAGGCAAAAGCGTTCGCCTTTCCGGCTGGGTCGAGAACATTCGTGATCACGGCGGTATCCTTTTTATCGATCTGCGCGATGAAACAGGCGTTACACAGATCGTTATAAAAGATGAAAAAATGCTCGAGAATGTCACAAGAGAGAGTGCTGTTAAGATCGCGGGTGAGGTTCTTCGCAGAAGTGAAGAAACATATAATCCGAAGATCGAAACGGGCACTGTCGAAGTCAAGGCGGAAAGCCTTGAGATCCTCGGCAGGGCAAAGGCAAATCTCCCATTTGAAGTCGTTTCGTCCAAAGAAACAAGAGAGGATGTCCGCCTTTCCTATCGCTTTCTCGATCTGAGAAATAAAAAGGTTCATAATAATATTATCTTCCGCTCGAAGGTTATCTCTTTTCTGCGCGAGAAGATGACCTCTCTCGGCTTCCTCGATATTCAGACACCGATCCTTTCGGCGTCCAGCCCCGAGGGTGCGAGAGACTATCTTATCCCGAGCCGCAAGCACAAGGGCAAGTTCTATGCTCTGCCGCAGGCTCCGCAGATCTTCAAGCAGCTTCTCATGGTATCCGGCTTCGATAAGTATTTTCAGGTCGCTCCCTGCTTCAGAGACGAGGATGCCAGAGCCGACAGAACACCGGGCGAGTTTTATCAGCTCGACCTTGAGATGGCGTTTGCAACTCAGGAGGATGTTTTCAAGGTCGCTCACGAGCTGCTTTACAGCACCTTCACAAAATTCTCGGATAAGCCTGTTTCAAAGGAGTTTTTGAAGATCCCTTATGAGACTGCAATGCTTAAATACGGCACAGATAAGCCCGATCTTCGCAACCCGCTTGAGATAATCGAGCTTTCGGATATGTTTGTCGAGACGGATTTTGCACCGTTTAGAGGAAAGACTGTCCGCGGCATCAATGCTCCGTGCGGAAAGCAGTCGAAGGGCTTTTTCGAGAAAATGCTCAAATTCGCAACAGATGAAGTCGGCATGAAAGGCCTCGGCTACATCACTGTTTTGGAGGACGGTTCTTATAAAGGCCCGATCGACAAATTCTTAACTCCCGAGCAGCGCGAGGAGCTCCGCCGCAGAGCCGATCTCAAAACCGATGATGTGCTTTACTTCATTGCAGACACAAAGCAGAATGCTCCGAAGTTCGCAGGTCAGATCCGCGAAGAGCTCGGTATTCGTTTGGGACTGCTCAAGGATACATTTGAGATCTGCTATATTATCGACTTCCCGATGTACGAGGAGGACGATGACGGCAAGATCATCTTCACACACAACCCCTTCTCAATGCCGCAGGGCGGGCTTGACGCATTAAACGACGATCCGCTCAAGGTCCTCGCATATCAGTATGATATCGTTTGCAACGGCGTTGAGCTGGTTTCCGGTGCCGTGAGAAACCACGACACCGAGATCATGAAGAAAGCGTTTGAGATCGCGGGCTACTCGGAGGATGATTTGAAGGCTAAATTCTCATCGCTCTACCGCGCATTCCAGTACGGCGCTCCGCCGCACGCAGGCATGGCGCTCGGTATCGACCGCACGCTTATGCTGCTGCGCGATGAGGACAATATCCGCGAAGTCATCGCATTCCCGATGAACTCCAATGCGCAGGATGTATTGATGGGAGCGCCGAACGAGGTAACGGAACATCAGCTTCGTGAGGTCCATATAAAGCTTAGATAAAAAGGAGACGGGTGTATGGTAACGAAAGACGAGATACTTGATATCGCTCTGCTCTCTAAGCTCTCCGTTTCGGAGGACGAGCTTGAGGAGCTCACAGAGGAAATGATGAATATCATTAAATTTGCCGACACTATCAACGCCTTTGACGGCGAGATCGGCGAGTTTGACAATATCAACGGGCTCAAAAATGTGCTGCGGGACGATGAAGTCGTACCGTCTTACGACCGCAGCCGTATCCTCTCCAATGTAAACGGCGGAGAGGACGGATATTTCCCCGTTAAGAAGAAAATGTGAGCAAAGGAGTGTTGAAATGAAACCTTACAGTAAGATCAAAAAATACAACGCTCTGCTCAAAAACGGCGAGCTTTCGGCAGCCGAGCTGACAGAAAAGTTCATCTCGGCGGTCGAAAAGGAAAATCCGGCTATAAACGCCTATGTCAAAACCACTTTCGACCTCGCAAGAGCGCAGGCTCTCGCTGTCGATGAGAAAATAAAGGCAGGCAGGGAGATAGACCTTCTTGAGGGTATTCCGATGACATTGAAGGACAATATCTCGACAGACGGTATCGAAACCACCTGCTGTTCGAAGATCCTCGGCGGCTATATCCCGATATATGACGCTTTTGTTTGGGACAAGCTTAAAAACGGCGGCGCAGTTCTGCTCGGAAAAACCAATATGGACGAATTTGCAATGGGCTCTTCCTGCGAGACATCTTATTACGGCGGCGCGCACAATCCGCATAACACCGAGCATGTCTCGGGCGGTTCATCGGGCGGCGCGGCAAGTGCTGTCGGTGCAAATATTGCGGTCTACGGTCTCGGCTCGGACACCGGCGGATCGATCCGTCAGCCGGCGTCGTTTTGCGGTATTGTCGGTTTGAAGCCGACCTACGGCGCTGTCTCGCGTTACGGTCTTATCGCTTATGCGTCGAGCCTTGATCAGATCGGTCCGATCACAACAAGCGTTGAAGACGCGGCTATTGTGTTCGATCATATTTCGGCGAAAGATCCTATGGATTCGACTTCTAAGGGTGCGTCCGAAACAACGGCGGATAAGCTCACAGGAGATATAAAGGGTCTGAAGATCGGCATTGCAAAAGAGTATTTCGACGGACTTAACGACGATGTCCGTGAAAATCTTGAGAATGCGATTAAAACCTATGAATCACTCGGCGCGCAGATCGTTCGTTTCGAGCTTCCGATCCTCAAATATGCGCTTCCGGTCTACTATATTCTCGCGTGTGCCGAAGCGTCATCGAACCTTGGCAGATATGACGGTATCCGTTACGGCTACCGCACCGAGAGCTACACCGGTATTCACGATATGATCTGCAAGACCCGTTCGGAGGGCTTCGGAAAGGAAGTTCAGAGAAGGATCCTGCTCGGAACTTATGTTTTGTCGAGCGGCTATTATGACGCCTACTATAAAAAAGCTCAGAATCTTCGCGGCAACATTGTAGAAGCATTCCGAAAGGCTTATGATATTTGCGATGTTATCCTCGCTCCGACCGTCCCGATGACGGCGTTTAAGCGCGGTTTTACCTCGCAGGACGCTGTCCAGACATATCAGACGGACATCTGCACAGTCCCCGTTAATATCGCGGGTCTGCCGGCTGTTTCGATTCCGTGCGGCAAGGGCGCAAACGGACTTCCTGTCGGAATGCAGCTTATCGGTAATTCGTTCTGCGAATCAACAGTTTTAAATGCGGCTTTCGCTTTCGAGCAAAATGCAGACGCTTATTTTGACACGGGATTGGGGGTTAGACTCTGATGGCGGAATATGAAATAGTATCGGGACTCGAAACTCATGTCGAGCTTTCCACCAAAACAAAGATCTTCTGCTCCTGCACAACGCAGTTCGGCTCTGACCCGAACACGCATTGCTGCCCTATCTGCATAGGTCTGCCCGGCACAATGCCTAAGCTAAACCGTGAGGTCGTCCGCTATGCTATCATGGCAGGCCTCGCAACACATTGCACCATTAACCCGATCGCCAAGATGGACAGAAAGAACTATGTCTATCCCGATCTGCCGAAAGCATATCAGATCTCGCAGTATGACAAACCGCTCTGCTCAAACGGTTATATCGAGCTGAAAAGCGGCAGACGGATCAGAATACTTCGTATTCATATCGAGGAGGACGCCGGCAAGCTTGTCCACGAGCACGGCGATACCTTTGTCGATTATAACCGCGGCGGCGTTCCGCTTATCGAGATCGTTACAGAGCCGGATATCCGCAGTATTGATGAAGCTATCGAGTATGTTGAAAAGCTCCAGCTTATAATGAAGTATATCGGCGTTTCCGACTGTAAGATGCAGGAGGGCTCGCTCAGATGCGATGTTAATATCTCGGTCAGAAAATCGGGCGATGAAAAGCTCGGAACAAGAACCGAGATCAAGAATATGAACTCATTTGCGTTTATGCAGAAGGCAATGCAGTATGAGTATGAGCGTCAGATCGATGTTATCGAGAGCGGCGAAAAGGTCATTCAGGAGACCCGCCGTTATAACACCGACACCGGCGAGACCGAGCCGATGAGAGGCAAGGAGGACGCGCACGACTATCGTTATTTCCGCGAACCCGATCTTGTCACTATCGAAACGCCGCAGAGCGTTGTCGATGAGATCGCAGCGAAATTGCCCGAACTGCCCGACGCTAAGCTGAAACGGTACACGGAGGAGTATTCTCTGCCCGAAACAGACGCTATGATAATCGTGAAATACCGCAAGGTAGCGCAGTTTTTCGATGAAAGCGTCAAGGGCTTGAAAAAGCCGAAAAACGCGTCGAATATGATAATTTCGCAGATCTTCAAGCACCTCTCGACAGACGCCGCTAAGGAAGACTTTAAGCTGAAGTTTGAGCATGGCGAGTTTAAAAAACTGCTCAGCCTTATCGAGAACGGCAAGATCAATATGAACCTTGCGAAGTCCGCACTCGATAAGATGATCGAAACGGGCAAGCCCGTCAGCGAAGTCATTGACGAAAAGGACATGGGCGGAGTTGACGACGGCGAGCTCACCGAGATCTGCAAAAAGGTCGTAGCCGAAAATCAAAATGCCGTGAACGATTATAAAAACGGCAAGGAAGCGGCGTTTAAGTCACTCGTCGGCGGTGTCATGAAGGCGACAAGAGGCAAAGCAAACCCTGTCAGAGCCACTGAGATCATCACCGAATTGATAAACGAATAAAATTTTATCGCCCACGGCAAACTCACTGTGCCGTGGGCGATATCATCGTTTGAACAGCAGACCGTGATCAGTCGGAAAGGCAGTCGCAAGCCCGTGTGAGCAACGCTTCGGCGCTGTCGGAGCAGCTGCGGTCACGGCTGCTGTTACGGGCTCTGCTGTCGGAGCAGCCGCTCTGAACGCTTGTTTCAGCCGACTGAGAGCTGTTCTGATTGCAGCGGTCTGTTATCCTTGTCTTTGAACACTGCGAAAGACAATCCCTGTAAAACATAGAGTATCAATCCTTTTTAAACGCATAGATTAGACCTTGCGGTCTGTTTTATTATATTCATCGGCGCGCCGAACGGTGTCGCCGCAGGAAAGGGGCAAACTATGCCGCAGCTTGAATGTATCGATCTTGGCTTGGGGTATGACGGTAAAGCCATCGTCGGCGGACTTAATTTCGCCGTGAATGCCGGCGACTATCTTTGCATAGTCGGCGAAAACGGCTCGGGAAAAAGCACGCTTGTTAAAACTCTGCTTTCATTAAACCGTCCGCTCGGCGGCGAGATCAGATTTTCAGAAGGGCTTTCAAATTCATCGATAGGCTATCTTCCTCAGCAAGCCGAGCACCAGCGCGATTTTCCCGCAAGCGTTCGGGAAATCGTCCTTTCGGGCTGTCTTAACGGCAGATTCACCCCGTTTTACACAAAGGAGCAAAAGCAGCGAGCGCAGGACGCTTTAAAGAGAGTGGGAATTTATGATCTGAAAAACAGATCCTATCGCGAGCTTTCGGGCGGTCAGCAGCAAAGAGTTTTGCTTGCCCGTGCCCTTTGCGCCGCAGATAAAATGCTTCTGCTCGACGAACCTGCCGCAGCACTTGACCCTGCTGCGACCGCCGAGCTTTACGACCTTGTAAAAACGCTAAACCGCCGTGATAACATAACGGTTATAATGGTGTCGCACGATATTGACGCCGCAATAAAATACGCCGATCATATCCTGCATATCGGTGAAAACATCTTTTTCGGGACAACCGAGCAGTATTTAAGAAGCGATGTTTCCGCGAGATTTATTTCGGGAGGTGTTTGCCGTGGCTGAAATATTCGATAAGCTGGCACTTTATCTTTCATACCCGTTCGTGCAGTATGCGCTCGCGGCGGCTGTGCTTATCTCGCTTTGCTCATCGCTTTTCGGAGTAACACTTGTTTTAAAACGGTTTTCGTTTATAGGCGACGGACTTTCCCATGTTGCGTTCGGCGCGCTCGCAATAGCTGCAGTCTTAAATGTTTCAAGCAATATGCTGATCGTTATGCCGATAACCGTCATTTGCGCTGTTCTGCTTTTGCGAACGGGCAGCAATTCCGCTATCCGAGGTGACGCCGCCGTCGCAATGATCTCTGTCGGCGCACTCGCTGTGGGATATTTGATAATGAATGTCTTTTCAACTTCGTCAAATGTGTCGGGCGATGTCTGCTCGTCGCTGTTCGGTTCAACCTCGATCCTCACTCTCACCAAAGCCGAAGTGATGCTGTGCGTTGCTGTTTCGGTCGTTGTAACACTGCTGTTTGTGCTGTTATATAACCGCATTTTCGCTGTCACCTTCGATGAAAGCTTTGCAAAAGCGAGCGGACTGCGAACAGGCGCGTATAACCTAATGATCGCGGTCATCATCGCAGTTATAATTGTGCTTGCAATGGAGCTTGTCGGCTCACTGCTTATCTCGGCACTCGTTATTTTCCCCGCGCTGTCTGCAATGCGGGTGTTCAAAAGCTTCCGCGCCGTCACTGCTTGCGCGGCTGTCTTTTCTGTTGTCTGCACAAGCGTCGGCTTGCTTTTGTCGATCGTGCTTTCAACTCCGGTCGGATCGACCATTGTTGCGATAGACATTGCCGCATTTTTCGTTTTCTGTTTAGTAGGCTTCATTAAAAAAAGAGCATGAAAAACGGCGGTCAAAAGACCGCCGTTTATTGTTGTTTTGTCAGTTTTGGTTCTTTGTGCCGAGCTGCTCGCAATTTGCAAATATTTTGTCAAGCCGCTCATCGGGGAACCTGTCGTCCATCACACGATCGACAATGTTTGAAGCGGGCAGACCTCTGACACGCTCTTTTCTGCGGTAGTTTGCCGCGAATGTGACAGCGCAGTCAAAGAGCAGGAAAATCGAAAGCAGTATAGCCACGACTCTTGTTCCGCGCTGAGGGAGCTTCAAAAACAAAGCGCAAAGCCGAGGATAAAGATCCTTTATCCACCAAACAGATAAGATCGCCCAATACACCGAATAAAGCAGACAAACGCGTCCGTTTATGTTGAACGGAGCGTCACTGTAATCCCATGAACGGGAGTCGAGCACTGTTTCCTGCAACCATGAACAAAAGTATTCAAAAGCAGTCGCTGCGGCGCCGCCGACAAAAAACGACCACAAAAAATTTCGGTTTCTGAAAGGATAAAGCACAACAGTGAGCATAACCGCAGCCGCGCCGTAAAGCATATTAAACGGGCCGTAAACAAGTCCGGAGCGACTTTCGAGATATCCTCTTGTGATATAGCACCATACAAGCTCCACGGCAACGCCGATCAAACAGCCCGCAAAGCAGACGAGCATCAGTTTGTAGATGTTCAGTCCGCAAGCAAAATAGCCGTTTTGTCGTTCAAGCCTGTCCACCTCGCAGTTTTTCGGAGCTGCAAGTGCAAATCTGGTTTTTTTCGGTGCAACGATCCCTATTTTCGGCTGTTCGCCGTTGTCAGCAATGTCGGTGTCGGAGTTTTTCTGCAAGACCTTATTAGCCATTCAAGCCTACCTCGCAATTTGTTTATAAATCTATTATATACTCTTGCTAATACTTTGTCAAATAAAATCGAAAAAAAGAAAAGCCGCGGTTGTTAAATTCTTTACAGCGTGTTATAATCTTAATGCAGATATATTGCCGATTTGCCGGCGATAGTCAGAAAGGACTGTGTTATTTAGAAGATGAAGAAGCTTTTGCGATTTCTCTCGGGATATAAAAAGGAGTGTGTTATTGCACCGCTTTTCAAGATGCTTGAAGCGATCTTTGAACTGCTGGTTCCGCTGATCGTCGCGCAGATAATCGATGTCGGCGTCCGGCAGGGTGACAGCGGCTATGTTTTTCGCCGCAGCCTTGTTATGGTACTGTTCGGCGTTATCGGACTTTCGTGCACACTTGTCGCGCAGTATTTTGCGGCAAAGGCGGCAGTCGGCTTCGGCAGTAAGACCCGCCGCGCGCTTTACTCGCATATTCAGTCGTTTTCTTATTCCGAGATCGACACTATCGGAACAGACACCCTGCTCACCCGACTCACGGGCGATGTCAATCAGGTGCAAAACTGCGTTAATATGACTATCCGCCTGCTTTTGCGTTCGCCGTTTATTGTTTTCGGTGCAATGGTAATGGCGTTTTCAGTTGATTCAAAAGCGGCAGTCACCTTCGCTGTTGTTATTCCGCTTTTGTCGATAATCGTTTTCGGAATAATGCTTATCACGATTCCGCTCTTCAAAAAGGTGCAGGCGGCTCTCGATAAGGTGCTCGGCGCAACAAGAAGCAACCTGCTCGGCGTTCGCGTGGTGCGTGCGTTCTGCCGCGAGGAAAGCGAAAAGGCGGAGTTTGAAGAGCGCAATAATTCATTAAATGCGCTCAGCCGTCTTGCGGGCAGGATCTCGGCTTTGCAAAGCCCGATGACATTCGCTGTTATAAATGTCGCTATTGTCGCGCTGATATATGTAGGCGCAATAAGAGTCGATTCCGGCGACCTAACTCAGGGTCAAGTAGTCGCACTTTATAATTATATGTCGCAGATCTTAATAGAACTTATCAAGCTTGCAAATCTCATTGTCACAATGACAAAGGCGGTTGCGTGCGGCAACCGTGTGCAGAGCGTTTTTGAAACCGAATGTTCGATGAAAAACGGCGATAAGAGCCTTCAAAAAATCGAAAGTATCGAGTTTAAAAAGACAGCTTTTCATTATCCGCTTTCAAAGGAAAATTCGCTGACGGATATCAGCTTCAGTGCAAAAAAAGGCGAGACGATCGGCATTATCGGCGGCACAGGTTCGGGCAAAACAACGCTCGTGAACCTGATCCCGCGGTTTTATGACGCGACCGACGGCGAAGTGCTTATAAACGGCGAAAATATCGGGCATTATGATATAAACGCTTTGCGCCGCCGTATTTCTGTTGTTCCGCAAAAAGCGTCGCTTGTTTCGGGAACTATCCGTGATAACCTTTTGTGGGGGGACAAATCAGCCTCCGACAGCCGAATAAACGAAGCACTCGCAGTGGCGCAGGCTCTCGATGTTGTCGAGTCCAAGGAAAACGGGCTCGATTCAGAGATCGAAGCGGGCGGAAAAAACCTTTCGGGCGGTCAGCGTCAAAGGCTGACTATTGCCCGCGCCTTGGTCAGAAACCCCGATGTTTTGGTGCTTGACGACAGCCTTTCCGCGCTCGACTATGCGACAGACGCAAGACTTCGCGCAGCACTCTCGCAAATGAAGTCGCCGCCGCTGACATTTGTCATAACTCAGCGAGCCTCATCGATAATCCATGCGGATAAAATAATCGTGCTCGACGACGGTGAAGCAGTCGCGCAGGGCACGCATGAGCAGCTGCTCGATAACTGCGACATCTACCGCGAGATCTATCACACGCAGTTTGAAAAGGAGGCGGCAGTATGAAAAAGACCACCTTTAAAAAAGTGCTTTCGTATATCAAAAGCTATCGGATAAGCATTGCGCTGTCGATACTCACAGCTTCCGTTTCTGCGGTGCTCGCGCTTATTATCCCGATCAAGATCGGCGACGCTATCGACAATATCATAGGCAAGGGAAATGTTGATTTTGAGGCTCTTATCAAAACCCTGATCACAGCGCTCGTGATAACAGGCGTTTGCGCACTTCTTCAGTGGCTGATGAACGCCGTCAACAACCGAGTTGTTTACAATGTCGTGAGAGATATAAGAAGCGATGCGTTTTCGCGCCTGCAAAAGCTGCCGCTTTCCTATCTTGATACGCATAAAACAGGCGATATAGTCAGCCGTGTTATAACCGATGCCGACCAATTCGCAGACGGTCTTTTGCTCGGCTTCACACAGTTTTTCACCGGCGTTGTGACGATCGTGTTCACCCTTGTTTTCATGTTCTCGATAAACGCGATCATTGCGCTTGTTGTCGTTGTGCTGACCCCGCTTTCGCTGATAATCGCAAATTTTATTGCCAAGCGGACATATTCGATGTTTAAAAAGCAGTCTGTCGTTCGAGGCGAGCAGACCTCGTTTTCGGAGGAAATGATAGGCGAACTTAAAACAGTCAAGGCGTATTCCAAGGAAGCCGACTGCTCCGAGCAGTTTGACGAGATCGATAAACGGCTTGAGAAATGCTCTGTTCGGGCGACATTCTTCTCATCGCTCACAAACCCTTGCACACGCTTTGTCAATGCGCTTGTGTATGCCGCAGTCGGACTGACGGGTGCTTTATTCGCAATAAGCGGCTCGCTCACAGTCGGCGGACTTTCCTGCTTTTTAAGCTATGCAAACCAGTATACAAAGCCGTTTAATGAAATATCGGGCGTGTTCACCGAACTGCAAAATGCGCTTGCCTGCGCGGCTCGCCTTTTCGAGCTGATAGACGAACCGACAGAGTCCGAGGAGCCTGCCGATATGAAGGAACTTACCGATGTCAGCGGCAATATCGAGCTTTCCGATGTCAGCTTTTCCTACACTCAGACCCGCCCGCTTATCAAAAACTTAAACCTTTCGGTCAAAAGAGGAATGACCGTCGCAATAGTCGGCCCGACTGGCTGCGGCAAAACAACGCTGATAAACCTGCTCATGCGGTTTTACGATGTCGGCGGCGGCAGCATTTCGGTGGACGGCACCGACATTCGCCATGTCACTCGAAACAGTCTGAGGCGCAATTTCGGCATGGTGCTTCAGGACACATGGATAAAGCCGGGAACTGTTAAAGAAAACATTGCTTTCGGCAAGCCCGACGCTACCGATGAAGAGATCGAGGCGGCGGCGAGAGCGTCCCACGCGCACAGCTTCATAAAGCGCCTGCCTCAGGGCTACGATACCGTCCTCGGAGACGGTGCAGGCGGGCTTTCGCAGGGACAAAAGCAGCTTTTGTGTATCACAAGAGTCATGCTTTGTCTGCCGCCTATGCTGATACTCGATGAAGCGACATCGTCTATCGATACGCGAACCGAACAGCGCATACAGCGTGCGTTTGCCAAGATGATGAACGGCAGGACCAGCTTTATCGTGGCGCACCGCTTGTCCACTGTCCGCGACGCCGATCTGATCCTTGTTATGAAAGACGGCGACATTATCGAGCAGGGCGATCATGATTCGCTGATCAAAAAAGGCGGCTTCTATAAAAAGCTGTACGATAGTCAGTTTGTATAATATGAAAATAAAACTCCGGCGTGAAGCCGGAGTTTTGCTATTCATCGAGCTTTATCGAAAGCTGTTCTGCCTCTTCCATAAGAGAAAGCAGCTCGCTTTCCTTTTCGTCTATCTGCTGCTGGATCTGGGCGAGCTTTATATAATCCGATGATATCTCGTCATTTGACAGCTCTGCTGTCAGCCTATCGAGCTCTGTCTGCATTTCATCGCAAAGACGGTTTAGCTTTGCAAGTCTTGCTCTATCCTTCTGAGCCTGCTTTTTCTGCAAATAAGCTTCCTTGCCCTTGCCGCTTTTCTCTTTTTGCACTGCGCGTGACGCGGTGATCTTCGGCATACCCTTGTCGCTCGACGCCTCTTCGATCGGGTTTTCCTCTTCGTATTGCTCATAGCCGAACGGATATGTCCTGATCCCGCTGCCCGTAAATTCCACGATCTTGTCCGCAACTTCGCTGAGCAGCCATCTGTCATGCGTCACAAATAAAAGCGTGCCCTTGTAGTTTTTAAGCATATCGCAAAGCGCCTGCTTGCCCACAATATCCATGTGGTTTGTCGGCTCGTCAAGCACCAAAAAATTAGGTCGCTTTTGCATAAGCTTTGCGAGGGCAAGTCTGACTCTCTCGCCACCCGAAAGCTCTGCGGTGCTTTTGAAAACATCCTCGCCAGAAAACAGAAACGATCCGAGTATTGAGCGCGCCGCGGTCTGCGTCAAGTCGGGAAAATCGTCCCAAAAATCATCAAGCACACTTTTTCCGGTAAATTCATGCGCCATGTGCTGATCGAAATAGCCCATATCCACTCTGAATCCAAACTGAAAATCGCCCGACAGCTTTTCGATTTTTCCGCAAACCGTCTTTAAAAATGTCGATTTTCCCGTTCCGTTCGGTCCGACAACGCCGACCTTTTCGCCGCGCTTTATTTCAAGCGACACCGTGCCGAGCGGATTTTCTCTGTCGTAGCCGATCACCAGCTCCCTTGTTGTCAAAACATCGTTTCCGCTTTCAAAAAGCGGCTCCAGCTTTGAGAAAAACGCCTTGGTGTCGGCAGCTTCGGGATCTTCTATCAATTCCATGTGTTCGAGCTGTTTTAATTTCGACTGCGCCATTGCCGCCTTTGTCGCCTTGTATCTGAATCGCTCGACAACAGCCCCGATGCGTTCTATCTCTTTTTGCTGAGCCTCGTATTCGCGCTTTTGCTGTTCGTAGTCCTTTTCCTTTTGCTTTTCATAAGCGGAATAGTTACCGACATATTTTTTGCATTTTCCGCGCTCTATTTCATAGACCTCTTCGGCGACTCTGTCTAAAAACATTCTGTCGTGCGAAACAACAACTACCGCTCTCGGATAGCTTTTTATATATTGCTCGAGCCAGCGGATGGTGCGAATGTCGAGGTGGTTTGTCGGCTCGTCGAGCAGGAGAATATCGGGCTTTGAAAGCAGCAGCTTGATGAATGATATCTTTGTCTGCTGACCGCCCGAAAACTCGCTTAATTTCTTTTGTTCATCTTCCTTTGAAAAGCCGAACCTTGAAACCACTGTCTGATAATTCTTCTCGATCAGATATCCGTCCTCATATAAAAAGCGCTGTTCGAGAGCGGTGTAGCGTTCTATCAGCTTTTCATCGGCTGTTTTCTCGATTTCGGGGAGCAGCTCGTCCATCTGCCGCTTTATTTTGAGAGCAGGCTCAAAAGCCTTGCGGATCTCATCACGAAGAGATAGATTCGGGTCGTCGAATGTCATCTGTTCAAGACATCCGATAGTGCACCCTGTCGATTTCGCAACGCTCGACTTCTCGCCGTTTTTTCGCACAAGCGGCAGCTGCCCCTTGATAACCTTCAAAAGCGTGGATTTTCCGCAGCCGTTTCGTCCGACGACCGCTATTTTTTCCGTGTTGCGTATTTCAAAATCAATATTTTTAAGCACCTCGTCCGCTCCGTAAGCGAAAGTGCCGTTCACAATCTGAAAAAGCATAATTTCTCCCAAAACATTTTCCGAATGATTTATTTAAAATCAGAGCAAAGGAGTGCCGCTCCCTCTGCACTAAAGATTATACCAAATTGCCGCCGAAATTACAACCGACGATTTAAAACCGCATTTTTTGGTTGACTGAGCGCGTCGGCTCGGTTATAATATTAGTAAAATATCCTCTGATTTTTGCAGTCGGCAGACCGCCTTTATTGCCGCCGATTTAAATAAAAAATCAGAATATGAGAGGAACTTTTTTAATGAGATTTTGCGCGCCTTGTCTTTTCGGCGTCGAAGGTCTGCTTGCAGACGAGCTGAGAAGAATGGATATAAAAGATGTAACACCCGAAAACGGCTGCGTTTTGTTCAGCGGCGATATCAGAACAATGTGCAGAGTCAACCTGCGTTCAAGAGTTGCCGAGCGTATTTTGCTCGTCCTCGGCGAGTTTCACGCCGCTTCGTTTGATGAGCTTTTTGAAAATGTAAAGCGGCTGCCGTTTGAGCAGTACATCCGCAAGACAGACGCGTTCCCCGTTAAAGGCTGGTCGCTCGATTCAAAGCTTCATTCGGTGCCCGATATTCAAAAGATAGTAAAGAAAGCCGCTGTCGATAGGCTCAAGTCGTACTACGGCATTTCTTGGTTTGAAGAAACGGGAGCAAAAAATCAGCTTCAGTTTTCAATTCTTAAAGACAGAGCGCGGATCATGATCGACACAAGCGGCGAGGGACTGCACAAGCGAGGCTACCGCGAAAACGCAAATTCCGCACCGATAAGAGAAACGCTTGCCGCCGCGATGGCTCAGGCGGCGAGAGTGTATCCCGACTCGGTGATGTACGATCCCTTCTGCGGTTCGGGAACTATCCTTATAGAGTCGGCTTTGATCGCACATAACATTGCACCCGGACTGCGGCGCGGTTTTGCTCTGGAGTCGCTCGGCTGGGTGGATCAGGAGATCTTCTCCGATGAACGCGAGGCAGCTTTTGCCGATATCAAACGCAACCATGATTTCATCGCCTACGGCAGCGATATAGATAAGCGCGCACTCGGACTCTGCGCGCAAAACGCCAAAAAAGCCGGCGTGGATTACAGCATTAAAACAACTGTCAAAGACATTTGCGATTTTGAAACTAACGACGGCAAGGGCCTTGTGATAACAAATCCGCCCTACGGCGAGCGTATGCTCGATATTGAGCAGGCAAGAAAGCTCTATGCTGCGATGGGCGGGAAGTTTGTCCGTCAGCGCGGCTGGCGTTATTATATCATCACACCGGACGAGCGCTTTGAAGAGTGCTTCGGCAAAAAGGCGGATAAGCGCCGCAAGCTCTACAACGGCATGATCAAATGCCAGATGTATATGTATTTTAAATAGTGTGCAAAGGACTGTTAAATTTTTAACAGTCCTTTTATACAATGACGGCTTTTTAGATAAAATTCATACAAATCCGGCAAAATGCCAAAAGCAACGCGCTTGCATAATCAGCGGCGTTTTGGTACAATAATAAAAAATGAGCTGCATTGCAGCAGGAAAGGCGGCGACAAAATGGCAAAAGAAGTGATCGATGAAATAAGAGCGGCAGAGGACAGCGCGCGTCAGACGAACACAGCCGCGCAGGACACTGCATATCAAACGATCGAAGCAGCAAAGGCAAAAGCTAAAAAGATCGCAGAGCAGGCAAAGGCGGACGCAGCCGAGCGCGCAAAGCAGATCATCGCCACAGCCGAAAACGAGGCTTATAAGGTCAAGACCCGCGCGGCAGAGGAAAATGCTCGGTCGGTGAGGGCGGAGTATATCCCCGACAGCGGCAGACAGCAAAAGGCCGCAGAATATATAATTTCAAAGATAACACAGTGAAAAACAAAAAATAAAGATCGGCGGTGATAACTTGGCAAAACTAAAAATGAAAAGCGTTTGTATCGTTGCGATGAAGTCGGATAAAAAGCGGCTCATGGGTCATCTGCAAAAGCGCGGCTTGCTCGAAATATCCGATCAAAGCCCGTCGGACGGCTTTGAAAAAAGCGAAAGCGTGTCCGAACGCACACAGATGGAATCCATGCTTTCGCAAACTCTTGAAGCGAGAGAAACGCTCAAAAAAACAGCCGGCATAAAATCAGGACTGCTGTCGTCTTTAAACGGCAGACGCGAGCTGACGATCCCCGAATACTACGAAAACGCCGAAAAGCTGAAAGAAACAGCGGCGGTCTGCTCCGATATAAATTCACTTTCCTCGCAGATCTCGCAGTGCAAAAGCGAGATAGCAAGACTTTCGGTCGCGCTGGACGAAATGCAGCCGTACAGCTCGCTCGGTATTCCCACCGGGCTCAGGCAAACAGCCTCCTGCGCGGTGTTTATCGGCTCGGTCAAAGGGCAGTACGATTCGGAGCTTTTGAAAAGCACCTTATCGGAATCGTTCGATTCGCCGTTTTATTGCGAGAGCGTGTCGGCTTCCGCAATGCAAAGCTGTATTTTCGCTGTCTGCCTGAAAGCGGATAAACAGCGTTTTCAGTCTGCATTGTCGGCGCTCGGCTTTGCGTTTGCTCAGAGTGCGAAAAGCAATATGACGCCTGCTGAATCTATCAAGACTATGACCGAGCGCAGATCGGCACTCGAATCCGATATAGAGGTCATGACAAAGCTCATCGCAAGCTTTGCGGATCGCCTTGAAAACATCGAGTTCTTAGCGGATTTTTACGCAATGCGGATCGATCGCTATCGGGAATACGATAAACTGCTCCAAAGCAAAAACGCGGTTATAATAAGCGGTTATATCCCAGAAAGGGACGCACGCGAGCTTCAGAAGATAGAACAGGATTATAAGGCGTGCGTCATTTTGAAAGACCCCGATGACGATGAAGATGTTCCGGTTGAGCTTTCAAACAATGCGTTTTCAAAGCCGTGCGAGGGAATACTCAGGATGTATTCTCCGCCTTCAAAAACCGATATCGACCCGACCGCGCCTATGTCGATATTCTTCTATATCTTCTTCGGACTTATGCTTTCAGACGCGGGCTACGGCTTAGTCATAGTGCTCGGCTGTATCATCGCGCTGCTTAAGTTCAACATGGAGGACAAGCTGAAAAACAACATAAAGATGTTCCTCTATTGCGGAATTTCAACAATGTTTTGGGGCGTTTTGTTCGGCGGCTATTTCGGCGACCTTATATATCGTGTGAGCGATCATTTCTTCGGCAACCCGATAATTGTGAAGCCAGTGTGGCTCGATCCGCTGAAAGAACCGATGACGCTTCTCGTCTTTGGTCTTGCGCTCGGCTTTGTGCATATTTTCACAGGAATGATAATCAACTTTGTGAACCTGTGCCGTCACGGCAGAGTGAAAGACGCGTTTTTTGATGTCGGACTGTGGCTTATCGTGCTTTCGGGCGCGGTCGTTCTCGCAGTCGGAATAACGCTCGGTGTCTCCGCCGCCAATACAGCGGGACTTATCATGATGGCGGCAGGCGCGGTTGGACTTGTGCTCACGCAGGGCAGAGATAAAAAAGGCTTCGGCAAGGTCATATCGGGTATTGCAAGCCTTTACGACATAACATCTTATGCTTCGGATATCCTGTCGTATTCGAGAGTTATGGCACTCGGTCTCGCAACAGGCGTCTTAGCGCAGGTCGTCAATATTCTCGGCACTATGTCGGACGGTGTTTTAGGAGTTATAATGTTCATCGTTATCTTCCTTTTCGGCACAGCGATCAGCCTTTCGATGAATGCTCTCGGCGCATACGTCCACACAATAAGACTTCAATATGTTGAGTTTTTCAACAAATTCTATGAGGGCGGCGGCAGATTTTTCAAGCCGTTCTCGGCAAACACAAAATTTATACGGTTTAAAAAACCGAAAAAATAAAAAAGGCGGTATTTATTATGTCAATCTTACATTCAGGTATCTTTTGGGCAGCAATCGGCGCGGCACTTGCAACAGCACTCGCTTGTATCGGATCGGCAAAGGGCGTCGGCATGGCGTCTGAGGCGGCGAGCGGCGTTGTAGCCGAGGACCCGTCGAAATTCGGTAAAATGATCGTTTTGCAGCTGCTCCCCGGCACACAGGGACTCTATGGCTTTGTCATCACTGTTATGATCCTGCTCAATATCGGCGTGCTCGGCGGAAGCGCAGACATAACCTTAAATCAGGGACTTCTTTATTTCGCATCGGCGCTCCCCGTTGCATTCGGCGGTTTCTTCTCTGCACTGGCGCAGGGCAGAGCGGCTGTCAGCGGCGTATCGCTTGTTGCAAAGCGACCCGAGGAATCCTCAAAAGCTATCGTTTCAACAACGCTTGTTGAGTTCTATGCGCTGCTTTCCTTCCTTGTATCCTTCCTCTGCGTTTTCGCAGTATCCGGACTTAATGTTTAAAAAAATCCAACCGGGAAAGGAAAATTATTATGGAAGGGCTTGAAAGGATAATCGGCGAGATCAACTCTCAGGCAGAACGCGACGCGAAAGCGATAATCGCCGAAGCCGAGAAAGAAGCCGCCGAGATCATTAAAAACGCCGAAGCGGACGCCGAGCGCGAGATAAAAGCCGCCGAGACAGACGCTGAAAAGCGCGCGGTCAGGATCCGGCAGTCGGCTGAGTCGTTTTCGGAGCTTGATAAAAGCAGTCGGATCCTCTCGGCAAAGCGCGAGGCTATCGACAATGCTTTTAATAAAGCACTCAGTGATCTTAAAAACCTGTCGGCGGACGAATATTTCAACACGATAAAACGCCTTATCGTGAAGTATGCCGAAAATGGAGAGGGCACACTCGTGTTTAATTCGGCGGATCTGCTGCGTGTTTCCCCCGGCTTTGAGATAGTTGTAAACGACGCATTGCCGGACGATAAATCGATAAGGCTCAGCGAAACGGCGGACGATTCGATAGACAGCGGTGCAAAGATCATCTACGGCAATATCGAAATCAACTGCGATTTTTCGGCTCTTGTAAACGAGAGCCGCGAAACTGCGACCTTAGGCGTTGCAAGCATACTTTTCGGCGAGGAGAACTGATATGAGAGACGCTGAATATGCAAACGCCGTTGCAAGGATCAGAATGAATGAAAACCGCCTTTTATCGGCGGAGGATACCGAGCGGCTCATAACTGCGCCCACAGCGGCGGACGCTGTCGGGATCGTGACAGAGCGCGGACTTTGCCGAAGAGACGGCGACACAGCTGATTTTTCGGGCTCGCTCGATGAGATGAGACGGCTCATTGTGTCGGTGGTGCCGGATGAAAAAGAGTTTTTGTTCCTGCTTATCGACAATGATTTTCACAATCTCAAAACAGTTATAAAGGCGGCTGTTGCGGACAAACCGACCGACGGCTTGCTACTCCCCGAAATATCCTGCTCGGTCGATGATATGAAAAAGGCGATCGGTGAAAAGAAGTTCGATCTTTTGCCCGAATATATGTCGTCTGCCGCACGGAGAGCGTATTCGCTCATAACCGAAACGGGCGACGGCCAGCTGTGCGACGCGGTGCTCGATCGTGCTTATTGCGGCGCCGTTATCTCGCTGACCGAAAAAAGCGGCGATTTTATAAGAAACCTCGGCGAGTTGATCGCGGCGGACTGCTGTATGAGAACAGCGGCAAGATGCGCTTTTATGAAAAAGGATAAGGATTTTATCGAGCTTTCGGTCGGAGAATGCCGTTCGCTCCAAAGGCAGCGGCTTATCGACGCCGCCGCTAAAAGCGTTGAAAGCGTTTCGCAGTACCTTTCTCACACAGCTTATGAAACGCAGGCACAGGCTTTGTCGGAGTCTATCCGCGATTTTGAAAAGCAGTGCGAGGATATGCTTCTTCGGTATTGCGACAGCGCTAAATACACTGCGCTCGGCCCTGCGCCGATAGCGGCGTATATCATTCGCAAAAAAGCGCAGATAAAAACAGCCCGAATAGTCATCGGCTGTAAAACAGCGGGGCTTTCCGAGCAGATGATAAGACAGCGTGTGAGAAAGACCGTCTGATATTAAAAAGGGCGTGATACAATGAAAAATATAGCGGTGGTCGGCTCTGCCGACAGTGTACGCGGCTTTGCGGCTTTAGGGCTCGGAGTTTTCACTGCGGACACTTCGGGCGACGCCGAGCAGATAATCATAAAGCTCACCAAAAACGACTATACTGTCATTTATGTGACCGAGGTGCTTTATAAAGACCTCGGTGCACTGACAAGCAGATTTTTCGATGATCCCGAGATCGCGATCATCCCGATACCGGGTACCTTCGGCAACAACGGTATCGGCAAGAGCGAGCTCAGCCGCGCAGTAGAACGCGCGGTCGGATCGGATATACTTTCAAATGAGTGAAAGGATTGATTGAATTGGCAAGCAAAGGAACGATAACGAAGGTCGCGGGACCTCTCGTCATCGCGTCAGGTATGAGGGACGCGGATATGTTCGATGTCGTGCGGGTCAGCGATAAGCACCTCATCGGAGAAATAATCGAGATCCACGGCGATAAAGCGTCGATACAGGTCTATGAGGAAACCTCGGGGCTCGGCCCCGGCGAGATCGTCGAATCAACAGGTGCTCCGCTTTCGGTCGAACTCGGTCCCGGACTTATCGGCTCTATTTTTGACGGTATCCAGCGGCCGCTGGAGAAGATAATGGAGGTCGCGGGCTCTAATCTTGAGCGCGGCGTTGAAGTGCCGTCGCTCGACCGCGAACGCAAATGGAATTTTGAAGCCACCGCGCAAAAGGGCGATAAAGTCGAGGCGGGCGACACACTCGGCAAGGTCAGCGAGACCGCTGTGGTCGAGCATAAGATCCTTGTGCCGAACGGAGTTTGCGGCACTGTTGAGGAGATAAAAAGCGGCGAGTACACCGTGTCGGACACGGTCGCCGTCATCAAGGATGAAAAGGGCGAACTGCACAATATTTCAATGATGCAGAAATGGCCCGTTCGAGTCGGCAGACCTTATAAGCAGAAACTTTCTCCCGATATTCCGCTCGTTACAGGTCAGCGTGTTATCGACACGATGTTTCCGATCGCAAAGGGCGGCGTTGCGGCTGTTCCGGGTCCGTTCGGTTCGGGCAAGACAGTCGTTCAGCATCAGCTTGCGAAATGGGCGGCTGCGGACATTATCGTTTATATCGGCTGCGGCGAACGCGGCAATGAGATGACCGATGTTTTGAATGAATTTCCCGAGCTTCGTGATCCGCGCACAGGCTCGTCGCTTATGGAGCGAACTGTCCTTATTGCGAACACTTCGGATATGCCGGTCGCAGCACGTGAAGCGTCGATCTACACCGGTATCACCATCGCCGAATATTTCAGAGATATGGGCTACACAGTTGCACTCATGGCAGACTCGACCTCGCGCTGGGCGGAAGCACTCAGAGAAATGTCGGGCAGACTTGAAGAAATGCCGGGCGAAGAGGGCTATCCTGCATACCTCGGCTCTCGACTTGCTCAGTTCTATGAGCGCGCAGGCAGAGTTATTGTAAACGGCAGTGAGGACACCGAGGGCGCGCTTTCTGTCATCGGCGCGGTATCTCCTCCGGGCGGCGATATTTCCGAGCCTGTTTCACAGGCGACTCTCAGAATCGTCAAAGTGTTCTGGGGACTCGATGCGTCACTTGCTTATAAGCGCCATTTCCCTGCGATAAACTGGCTTAATTCGTATTCGCTTTATCTCGATATGCTCGGCGCATGGTACACAGAGAATGTTTCGGCGGATTGGATGCCTCTGCGTGCGAGAATGATGGCTCTGCTTCAGGACGAAGCCGAACTCGAAGAGATAGTTAAGCTTGTCGGTATGGACGCTCTCGGCGCAAAGGACAGATTGAAGCTTGAAGCCGCCCGCTCGATAAGAGAGGATTTTCTGCATCAAAACGCTTTCCATGAGACCGATACCTATACATCGATGCACAAACAGCTTCTCATGATGAAAGCTATCCTCAGCTACTTTGATAAATGCTGCGACGGACTTGACCGCGGCGCAGGAATAAACGATCTTGTCGCTCTTCCGATAAGAGAGAGCATAGGCAGATTTAAATATCACAAAGAGGACGAAGTCGATGCGGAATATGAGCGTATCGAAGCCGAGCTTTCGGCAGAAGTTGCAAATGCGGTGAATACCGCCGAGAATTTATAAGGGGGCTTCACACATGGCTAAAGAATACAGAACGATAGAAGAAGTCGCAGGCCCGCTTATGCTGGTGCGGCAGGTCGAGGGAGTTAAGTATAACGAGCTCGGCGAAATAGAGCTGAAAAACGGCGAACGCCGCCGCTGCAAGGTTCTCGAGGTCAACGGCACGGACGCGCTCGTCCAGCTTTTTGAAAACTCCGCGGGTATCAACCTTGATTCGTCGAAGGTGCGTTTTCTCGGCAGATCAATGGAGCTTTCGGTCTCGCCCGATATGCTGTCGCGTGTTTTCGACGGTCTCGGCAGACCGAAGGACGGCGGCCCCGAGCTTATCCCCGAAAAGCGGCTCGATGTAAACGGCACGCCCATGAACCCCGCCGCAAGAAACTATCCGCAGGAGTTTATTCAAACAGGTGTTTCCGCGATCGACGGCTTGAACACGCTTGTTCGCGGTCAGAAGCTGCCTATCTTCTCCGCGTCGGGCTTGCCGCACGCAAACCTTGCGGCTCAGATAGCCCGTCAGGCAACGGTGCTCGGCGATAACGAGCAGTTCGCGGTTGTCTTTGCGGCAATGGGTATCACCTTTGAAGAGGCGAACTTCTTTATTGAAAGCTTTAAGGAAACAGGTGCTATCGACAGAACCGTTATGTTTGTAAACCTTGCAAACGATCCTGCAGTCGAGCGTATCGCAACGCCGAGAATGGCACTCACAGCGGCGGAGTATCTCGCGTTTGACCGCGGTATGCATGTGCTTGTTATCATGACTGATATTACAAACTATGCCGACGCTCTGCGAGAAGTATCCGCAGCGAGAAAGGAAGTCCCCGGCAGACGAGGCTATCCCGGCTATATGTACACCGATCTTGCAACGCTTTATGAGCGAGCAGGCAGACTTAAGGGCAAGGACGGTTCGATAACGCTTATCCCGATCCTCACCATGCCCGAGGACGATAAAACTCACCCGATCCCCGACCTCACAGGATATATCACCGAGGGTCAGATCATTCTTTCACGCGAGCTTTACCGCAAGGGAATAACACCGCCTATCGATGTTTTGCCGAGCCTTTCTCGACTCAAGGATAAGGGTATCGGCGAAGGCAAGACCAGAGCCGACCATTCAAACACATTGAATCAGCTTTTTGCGGCTTATGCGCGAGGCAAGGAAGCCAAGGAGCTTATGGTCATTCTGGGTGAGTCGGCGCTTACCGATATCGATAAGCTTTATGCTCGTTTTGCCGATGAGTTTGAGCGCGAATATGTTTCTCAGGGCAACGATACCAACCGCACTATCGAGGAAACGCTCGATCTCGGCTGGAAGCTGCTCAGAATACTGCCGCGTTCCGAGCTCAAGCGTATCGATGATAAGTATCTCAATATGTATTATGAGAAAGAGTGAACGCTATGGCAGTCCTGAATGTTAACCCGACAAGAATGGAGCTGTCCCGTCTGAAAAAGCGGCTCAGCACCGCAACAAGAGGTCATAAGCTTTTGAAGGATAAGCGCGATGAACTCATGCGGATCTTCTTGCAGACTGTCAGAGAAAACAAGGCGCTCAGAGAGAAAGTCGAAGCGCAGATAACGGAAGCAAACAGCCATTTTTCGGTCGCGTCTGCCGTTATGCTCGAT
>CAVGWP010000001.1:64363-95510 GCA_963633095.1 bacterium
CGATGAAGTCGTAAATTCGGCGCTTTTGCTTCCGAAGCAGGAAGTATCGCTGGAGGTCGGCAGCAAGAATGTCATGAGCGTCGAAGTGCCGGTGTATAATGTCAAAATGCGGACTGATGACCCGTCGGACATTTATTCCTACGGCTTTGCGCAGACATATTCCGATCTCGATGAAGCGGTGTATAAGCTCGCCGAGGTCCTGCCGGATATGCTCAAGCTCGCCGAGCGTGAAAAGTCGGCAAAGCTGATGGCGGCGGAGATCGAGCGAACACGCCGCAGAGTAAACGCTCTCGAGCATGTTATGATACCTCAGCTGAAGGATACCATTAAAATGATAACAATGAAGCTCGATGAAAGCGAACGCTCCGGTCAGACAAGGCTTATGAAAGTCAAGGATATGATGGTCGAAAAGCAGATCGAACAAAACCGCCTGAGAGACGCAGAATTCTAAATCAAAAAGCAGGGGCTGCATAGCAGTCCCTGCTTTTTTAGTGTCGCATTTATCAGTCTTTCATCAGAAGCACCATAACCGCTTTCTGCGCGTGCAAACGGTTTTCAGCCTCCTCAAAGATCTCGTTTGCATGAGCCTCCATGACTTCGGCAGAGATCTCCTCGCCGCGATGAGCCGGCAGGCAGTGCAGAACCATGCACCCCTCGTTTGCAACGCTCATCAGAGCCTCATCAACGCAGTAGCCCTTAAACGCCTTCTCTCGAACAGCCTTTTCCTCTTCCTGACCCATCGAAGCCCAGACATCGGTGAGAATAACATCGGCACCGATAGCTGCGTCCTTAGGATCGGTGAACATCTCAAATCTGCCCGATTCGTTGCCGAAATCAATGATATTCTGCGGCGGACGATATCCCTCGGGGCAGGCAACGCTGACATTCATGCCTGTTTTGATACCGCCGACAACAAGCGAATTCATCATGTTGTTGCCGTCGCCGATAAAGCACATCTTGAGCCCTTCGAGCTTGCCCTTAAATTCACGAATAGTCATAAGGTCCGCAAGCACCTGGCACGGGTGGCAATAGTCGGTCAGACCGTTGATGATCGGAATACTGCCGTATTTCGCAAGGTCCTCAACCTCCGACTGCTCAAAGGTGCGGATCATAATACCGTCCAAAAAGCGCGAGAGAACACGGGCAGTGTCCTGTATTGGCTCGCCTCTGCCTATCTGCAGATCTCTCGGCGATAAAAACAGCGCTTGACCGCCGAGCTGATACATACCCGTCTCAAACGAAATGCGGGTTCTTGTCGATGACTTTTCAAAGATCATACCGAGTGATTTACCTTTGAGAAGGTGGTGCTCAATGCCGTTCTTGCGCTCATATTTAAGCTGATCGGCAAGGTTTAAGATCTCGAGAATATCGTCTTTCGAGAGGTCCATCATTGTGAGTAAATGCTTCATAGTAAAACTCCTTTATCAAAGTACCGCGGCGAACCGCTTTGTAATAAATTCCGTCATCCATTCGTGCGCCCGAACGCTCGGGTGCGAACGCGCCCCGATCATACCGTCCGGCAGAGGGGGAAGTATTATCAGATCTGTTTTTTTGTCACTGCGCTGAAAATCCGCAATAACGCTTTTTATCATCGGTGTGAGAAGCTCGCCCGCCATTCCGCCGCATATCCAGAAGATATAGCTTTCGGGATTATGCCGCCGTACTGTTTTGATGAACTCTCTGACAGCGGTCTCCACCTTTTCAAGACTGTCCTTTTCGGGCTGTCCGTCATCAGTGAGCCTGAGCTTGTGGGAAACACCGTTTTCATCAGTCCATTCGGGCTGTTTAAACGCCGATGAATCATTAGCTCCGAGATAGATCGAAACAATGTTCGGCTGAAAGCATGAAAAATCATAATCCGCTTTCGCGCCCGGATTTGCCGAAACACCGCACACCTTTTCATATATCGAGGGAATGTTCTGATTTGTGTTGTTATACCAGCTTGAATAAACTCCCCAACCGCTCTGCGAGCAAATCCTGTATTCCGCGTCGAGCCGCTGCGCTGTCATATAAGCGTAGTCGTTCACCGCGGAAAACCACATCGGGATCCAGTCCTGCTCGCAGACAGCACCGATCGACCCCTCGCCGGAAGTGAGGCTGTCGCCGATAAATTCTATCTTCGCCTTTTTGTCCGCAACAGGCGCAAACTCGCCGTTGGATTCCACCGAAACTATTTGCAGCAGCTCATCATCAAGCGGCTGAGTTTCTTTGATTATCCGAATGGTTTTAAAGGTGCTGCTGTTCATTCCGCGGAAAATGCAGACTCTGCTGTCGCCGTTTGCAACCATAAAGCGGCTTATCGGAACACCGTCCGCAATAATAGCCACCCAAGGCTCAAAAACGCCGTATTTCGCGCGGAAATTGATATAAAGCTCGCTACCGGAGACATTCATCTCAATGCCGCTTGCGGTGTAGTAAAGCGTGAGCGGATAGCTGCCGTCCGTCCTGCCGTGAATTTTTATCTCTTTTAGATCTTCAATGCCGTATGTTCTGAGTTCCACCGATGCGGCTACTTTTCTATCGCCGCTTTCAAAATCGAAAGTCCGCGGTCGATCTCGTCATAACTGATATTGAGCGGCGGCAAAAGCCGAACAAGCGTTTTCGCCGTCAGCACTAAAAGACCGCTTTCAAGGCAGGCAGATGCAATATCCGCACCTTTCTTACCGTCAACATCGATGCCGATCATCAGTCCTCTGCCTCTGACCGATCTCACATTTTTAAAGCCTTGAATACGCTCGCGCATATATTCGCCTTTTTTTGTGACTTCGTTTAAAAACTCATCGTTCGCAACGACCGACAAAACATACTCAGCCCCCGCGCAAACAACAGGGTTTCCGCCGAATGTCGAGCCGTGAGAGCCGGGTGTCATAACATCCTTGAGCTTATCCGAGCAAGCGCAGGCACCGATCGGCAGACCGCCGCCGAGACCTTTAGCGAAAGAAACGCAGTCGGGCTGTATACCGTAGTGCTCATAAGAGCAAAGCTTGCCTGTGCGCCCGATACCCGCCTGAACATCGTCCACAGCGATTAAAATATCGTTTTCATGCGCTGTTTTGCAGACCGCCTTGACATATTCCTCATCGAGCGGAATAACGCCGCCCTCGCCCTGTATCGTCTCGAACATAACAGCGCAGACATCGTTTTTCAAAGCCGCCGAAAACGCCTCGATATCGCCCGCTTCAACATAACGGAAACCGCTTGCAAACGGCTTGAAGCAATCCGGATGGAGCACTTGCTGACCGCAGGCGGTCAGTGTGTTCATCGTTCTTCCGTGAAACGAGTTTATAAGCGTTATAACCGTCGATCTGCCCTCGCCGTATTTATCAAAGCTGTATTTTCTGCAAAGCTTTATCATGCATTCGTTCGCCTCAGCACCCGAATTTGCCATGAAAACACGGCTCATCTTTGTTTTTTCGGTGAGCGTTTTTGTAAGAGACGCAGTGGACGGATTGTAATAAAGATTGCTCACATGAGTGAGCTTTGCAAGCTGGCTTTCGACAGCCGAGATATATCCGTCGTTGCAGTATCCGAGACTGTTCACACCGATCCCCGAAGTGAAATCGATGTATTCCTTGCCGTCGGCGTCCCATGCGACAGCGCCCTTGCCCTTTTCGAGCGCAACGGGGAAGCGTGCATAGGTGTTCATCGCGGATGACTTATCCGCATTTATGATCTGTTTGCTTGTCATGATCGCACCTCATCATAAAAACATTGTTCCGATACCTTTATCAGACAAAAGCTCGATAAGTATCGAGTGTTCGATTCTGCCGTCAATAATATGAGCGCGGGTGACGCCTCTGCGCACCGCTTCAACGCAACAGTCGATCTTCGGGATCATTCCGCCCGAGATAATGCCCTGCGCCTTGAGCATTTTAACATCGCTCACATGGACGACCTCGATCAGTGTGTTTTCATCGTCCTTATCCTTGAGCAGACCGCGGATATCCGTCATAAGGATCAGCTTTTCGGCTTTCAGCTCAGCCGCGAGCTTTGCCGCCGCAAGATCGGCATTGATATTATAAACATCCTTGCCGCCCGCGATAGTTGAAACAACGGGAATATACCCATCCTTCATAATGTCGTTTATCGGAGTTACATTAACAGAATCTATCTCGCCGACATAGCCGAGATCAGGACCGTTATCAAGCTTGTGAGCCTGAAAAATATCGCCGTCGAGTCCGCAAAGTCCGATAGCCTTGCCGCCGTTCTGACCGAGCAGACGGACAAGATCCTTGTTAACCTTGCCTGCAAGCACCATCTGAACAATGTCCATCGTCTCGCTGTCGGTGTATCTGAGACCGCCGACAAATCGGCTTTCCTTGCCGATCTTGCCGAGCATAGCGTTGATCTCGGGGCCGCCGCCGTGCACCAGCACGACTTTGATGCCGACAAGCGATAAAAGCACGATATCGGTCATAACAGCCTGCTTTAATGTCTCGTTCACCATGGCGTTTCCGCCGTATTTTATAACGACTGTCTTGCCGTAGAGCTGCTGAATATATGGCAGCGCCTGCACAAGCACCGTCGATCTGTCGAGGTTAGAAATGTTCATCTCTTCATCACAACTCCGTTTATCAGTGTTCAAGAACGGTAATCACCGTTTATTTTAACATAATCATAAGTAAGGTCGCAGCCCCAAGCGGTCGCTTTAGCCTGTCCGTCGCCGAGAGTGACGATTATCGCTATCTCGTCCTCCGTCAGGATCTGCTTTGCCTTATCTTCGTCAACTTCGATCCCGGCGCCGTTTTCGCACACAGTGATCCTGCCGGCAGGGGATTCAAATTCGACGCCTATTTTCGAGACATCCATCTCGGCGCCCGAATAACCGAGCGCGCAGAGCACTCTGCCCCAGTTCGCGTCAGCTCCGAACATCGCGGCTTTCAAAAGCGACGAATTTATAACCGATTTTGCGGCTGTTCTCGCTGTTTTCTTATCCTTTGCGCCGAAAACGCGGCATTCGATAAGCTTTGTCGCACCCTCGCCGTCTTTAGCGATCATCTTTGAAAGCGAGCGCAATACTTCAAACAGCGCGTTTTTAAACGCTGTGAGATCATCGTCCTCGGCGGTTATCTTTTCATTGCCGCAAAGTCCTGAGCAGAGTATTGATACCATATCGTTTGTCGATGTATCGCCGTCTACCGATACCATGTTGAAAGTATCGTCAACCACCTCTTTGAGTGCCATTTGCAGAAGCTCTGCCGAAATATCCGCGTCGGAAGTGATAAAGCAGAGCATTGTTGCCATGTTTGGCATTATCATGCCGCTGCCCTTTGCCATGCCGCCGATACGGCAGGTCTTCCCTCCGAGTGTAAACTCAACAGCCGCCTGCTTCGGCTTCGTGTCGGTCGTCATAATAGCTTCCGCCGCAAAAAGATTGCCGTTCTCGCTGAGCGATTCAGCAAGTGTCGGCATACCCGACTTTATGGGGTCGAGATCGATCGACGGACCGATAACGCCTGTGGACGCAACAACGACATCGCTCTCGTCAACACCCAAAGCCTTTGCCGCAATAGCGCACATAGCCTTCGCTTTTTCAATGCCGTCGGCGGCGCAGGTGTTGGCAATGCCGCTGTTGCAGATCATCGCCTGAGCTGTGCCGTTGCTGAGGTTCTCGGCAGTAACGCGGTTGGGCGCGCCCTTAACAAGATTCTGAGTATGTACAGCGGCGGCGGTGCAAACCTTTTCGCATACATACGCCGCAAGATCCTTTTTTTCTTTGTTTTTCCTGATACCGCAGTGAATGCCGCCTGCCTTAAATCCGGCAGCGGCGCAGACACCGCCGTCTATAAACTTCATATTCACTCACCTATGCTTTAAAATGCGGGCGGAACAAGCTCCAGTCCCGTTGTTTCATCAAGTCCGAACATCAGGTTCATATTCTGAATTGCCTGACCTGCCGCACCCTTTACCATGTTGTCGATAGTCGAAACAACTATCAGTGTGCGCGTGTGTTCGTCGATATGCAGCGAAACATCGCACATATTCGTGTATTTAACATTGCGAAGATTGGCATAAGCGCCTTTCTTCATAACTCTCACAAACGGCTCGTTTTCATAAAATTTATTATATCGGTCGAAAATATCCTGCTCCGACACACCGTCGCAAAGCCGTGTGTATATCGTTGAAACAATGCCCCTGTTCACAGGAAGCAGATGCGGAACAAATGTGACCTTTATTTCATCGCCGCTGAGATTGGACAGATTCTGCTCGATCTCAGGAGTGTGGCGGTGCACGCCTGCCTTATACGGCGAAAAAGCCTCGTTGCAGTCGGGGTAATGCGTTGTCTGCGAAAGGCCTCTGCCCGCCCCTGTGACACCGGATTTTGAGTCGATCATAATGGGATCGTGATGGATAAGTCCGCCTTTCAGCGCGGGCGCAAGACCGAGTGAGATCGATGTCGGATAACAGCCCGGATTTGCTATTATCATCGTTTTGTCTTTATTGAATCTGTCTCTGAAAAGCTCGGGGATAATATATTCCGCTTTTTTGTGAAGTGCGGGCTTATCAAAGCTCTTGCCGTACCACTTTTCATATTCGTCCTCATCGTAGAGACGAAAATCCGCTCCGAGATCGATAAACCTTTTGCCATTTTCAAGGCATTTTTCGGCGAGCGGCTCCGAAAGTCCGTGCGGCAGCGCCGCAAAAACAACATCAGCTTTTTCAACAACAGCGTCCTGTTCCTCGAGCGTCATATCGCAAAAGCCCGTGTAGGACGGATACACTTCTGAAAGCTGCATATTCTCAAAGCTTTTCGAGCTCACAGCCGTAAGAACGGCGTTTGGATGCGAATAGATAAGCCTGCAAAGCTCAGCACCGGCATAACCTGTTGCGCCGACAACGGCAACTTTTATCTGCATAAAACCTCTCCCTTTCAGATAAGACTGCGAAGCGAATCGATCTCCGCCTTAACGCACTGAGGTGCAGGACCGCCCTTAACGGTGCGCTTCATAACACAGCGATCGAGCGAGATCGCGTCATAAACATCATCGTCAAATGTATCGCAAACCGATTTATAATCGTCGATCGGCAGCGTTTCAAGCGTCAGCCCCTTGTCAATACACAAGGCGACAAGCGTTCCGACAGCTTTGTAAGCGTCGCGGAACGGCAGACCCTTATAAACAAGGTAATCCGCGCAGTCGGTCGCATTGATGAAGCCCTTTGCAGCGGCAGCACGCATATTTTCTTTATAGACCTTTGCACTTTCAAGCATTGCGGCAAAGGTGTCGGTGCAGATAAGAACAGTGTCCACCGCGTCGAAAACAGTCTCCTTGTCCTCCTGCATATCCTTGTTGTAAGCGAGCGGAAGCCCTTTCATCGTTGTGAGCATTGCCATAAGATCGCCGAAGACTCTGCCCGATTTACCCCTCACAAGCTCGGCAATATCGGGGTTTTTCTTCTGCGGCATTATCGAAGAACCTGTCGAAAAAGCGTCGCTGAGCTCAATGAATTTAAATTCCCAAGAGCACCAAGCGATGATCTCCTCCGAAAATCTCGATAAATGTACCATGATTATCGAAATACAGCTGAGCAGCTCAATAACAAAATCGCGGTCGGAAACGCCGTCAAGACTGTTGTTTGTAACACCGTCCATACCAAGTGTTTTTGCAACTGCTTCACGATCGAGCGGATATGTAGTTCCCGCCAAAGCACCCGAACCGAGCGGCGATATATTCATTCTGCGGCGGCAATCCGAAAGACGCTCAAGATCTCTGCTTATCATTTGCGCATAAGCCATGAGATGATGACCGAAGGTTATCGGCTGAGCGCGCTGAAGATGAGTGTAGCCGGGCATGACTGTTTCGGTGTTTTGCTCGGCTTTATCGAGAATGACTTTCAGAAAATTCCTCAGGCTTTTGTCGATCTCGTCGCATTTTCCTCTTAGATAAAGCCGCAGATCGAGAGCAACCTGATCGTTTCTCGAACGGGCGGTGTGCAGACGCTTGCCGGCGTCGCCTATCCTCATTGTGAGCTCGCCCTCAACAAAGGTGTGAACATCCTCCGCGTTGGGATCGATCATAAGCTTTCCGCTTTCAATATCGGAAAGGATCTCGCCGAGCGTTTTGATGATAAGATCGCTGTCGCCTTGCGAGATGATCTTCTGCGCGCCGAGCATAGCAGCGTGTGCCATAGATCCCGTTATATCCTCTTTGATCATCTTCTGATCGAATGAAATAGATGAATTGAAATCGTTTGTTCTCTCGTCGATCTCGCTTTTAAAGCGTCCCGCCCAGAGCTTCATAAAATACCGCCTTTCATAAACAGGTAAGCCGGGTCTCCCCGGCTTGCCGCTAAAATTATGAATAAATTACTTGTTTTGCTCTCTCTTCTGATCAAGAGTTGCCTTGACCTTGATCGGCAGACCGAACAGATTGATAAATCCCGCGGAATCCGCCTGGTTATAAACATTGTCCTCATCGAATGTTGCGACCTCGGGATCGTAAAGCGAATACGGCGAGGTGGTGCCCGCATTGATGATGTTGCCCTTGTAAAGCTTCAGCTTAACATCGCCTGTGACAGTCTCCTGAGTCTTGTCAACAAAAGCGTCAAGAGCTTCTCTGAGCGGTGTGAACCACTGACCGAAGTAAACAAGATCGGCATACTTTTTGGAAAGCAGCTCTTTATAGTGCTGAGTATCTCTGTCGAGGCAGAGCGTCTCAAGAACCTGATGAGCACGATAGAGGATCGTGCCGCCGGGAGTTTCGTAAACGCCTCTCGACTTCATGCCTACAAGTCTGTTCTCAACAAGGTCTGCGAGACCGATACCGTTCTCGCCGCCGACTTTGTTAAGTGCAGTTACCATTTCAACGCCGTCGAGCTTTTTGCCGTCCAGTGCAACAGGCACGCCCTTTTCAAAGTGGATAGTGATATAAGTGGGCTTGTCCGGAGCCATTTCGGGGGAAACGCCCATCTCAAGGAAGCCCGGCTTGTTATACTGCGGCTCGTTTGCCGGATCTTCAAGATCCAGACCTTCATGCGAAAGGTGCCACAGGTTTTTATCCTTGGAATAGTTTGTCTCACGGTTTATTTTAAGCGGAATGTTGTGAGCTTCCGCATATTCGATCTCTTCTTCACGCGACTTGAGATCCCAGACTCTCCAGGGAGCGATGATCTCCATATCGGGAGCAAAAGCCTTTATAGTAAGCTCGAAACGAACCTGATCGTTGCCCTTGCCTGTGCAGCCGTGGCAGATAGCATCTGCGCCTTCTGCTTTGGCGATCTCAACAATACGCTTTGCGATGATCGGACGCGCAAACGATGTGCCGAGCAGATAGTCGCCTTCGTAAACAGCGCCTGCTTTAAGCGTAGGATAAACGTAATCTTCAATAAACTCTTTGGTGAGATCTTCAACATAGAGCTTGGAAGCACCGGTCTTGAGAGCTTTCTCTTCAAGTCCGTCCAGCTCGGTTCCCTGACCTACATTACCCGAAACAGCGATAACCTCGCAGTTGTTGTAGTTTTCTTTAAGCCACGGAATAATGATTGAAGTGTCAAGTCCGCCCGAATAAGCGAGCACGACCTTTTTGATCTCTTTTTTAGCCATAACGGATCAGTTCCTTTCTTTTTGCTTTCTGCGTATTCTATTATACACGCTATTTTTAAAAAATCAACCCCTAATTTGAAACTTTATGCAAACAACACGAATAAATATGCATAAAAACTGCAAAAATAAACACAATTGCTCATATTTAATGAAATCGAATGGGCAAATGCTTGCTTTTTATATGAAAATGGGGTATAATCTTAGTGCAACCAATCCAAAATTTTAAAAATCGGACGGCAAATATGAAAATAAAAAAACTTCTTTGTGCAGGTATCGCGGCTGTGCTGAGCATGGCTTTCAGCATAACCGCTGCCGCATATACATATAAGAGCGACAGCTATACTGTCGATCTTGATATTCCGACCGGCTATCTTGTCTATAATTCCGAAAGCGAGCCCTCGGGCGATGATTCGATTGCGAAAAAGGTCAAAAGCAGGATCAAGGGCGGTATGGTCATAGACGCTATCGAACCTACAGGGAAAACAGAGATAACCGTTTATCGCACAAGCGACGAACTTTCGCAGACTATCGGAAACTTCACACCGCTCTCAAGCGACACTAAGCAGTCGTTTGCACAGGAATACAAAACGGGGCTCAGTAAAAATGAGCACGTCTTTTTGCAGGAGCCCGAGATCATAACAGTCGGCAGCCGCGACTATATCAGGGTCATAGCGCGCGTCGGATCGTCCACCGGCGGTTACAGCTATCTGAGCTATGTGACAGTCATTGCGGGCAGTTATTATGAAGCTACGGTTTATATGCCCGAAACTATCCCGACCGACGATCGCATATCCGAAAGCGAGAAGATCTTAAAAAGCTTTAAGATCGATATAGCATCTCTCGATGAGAGCCTCGAAAAGAATATGCTCTCGCTGGTTTTCGTAACGCTTGCGGCAGTGGGCTGTTCGCTTCTCATGCTGTTCATCATCTTTCTTTTTGCGCGGCGTATCTTACATAACTATACCGACCGAAAGCGCACCAAAAGGCTCGGCGAAATGGTCAAGACTCAGCGAAAGATCCGCAGGGAGGACGAAAAGTGATCGAGCAGTACAGTGTCAGATTGTTTTCGAGAATATATGCCGCGGTAATGCTCAGCTATTTTCCGATAATCCTTATCGGCTATTCGGGCATAACCTCGTTTAAAATGCTGAACTTTGCGGTGATAACCATAGCGGCTGTTATCGGTATCTCGATTTTCGTCCTGCGGCGTTCGGGCATTCGCTCGGTCATCGGTAAGGAACGGTTTAAAAGCCTCAGCGTATCGTCGTGGTTTTTGATCGGCTTTGTTCTTGTGCAGATCGTCAGCACTCTTATATCGCCTTATGCGTGGCAGCAAAATCCCGACGGTCTGCCGATAGGTCTGTTCGGGTACGGTAGATGTGAGGGCCTTATTATTCAGCTTTTGTATGCGGCGGCGTTCGTTATCATAAGCCGCACAGGCAGCTTTGCGTTGTCTGCTGTTAAGATCCTCACCGTCACCATGATAATAATGAACGCAGTTGCGATAATTCAGCTTTTCGGCATAAACTTTTTGTGGTTTTACCCGTCCGATACAATGCTCACAGAGCAGTATTTCGGAGTTTTCTATTCAACTATCGGCAATGTAGATATTTTAGGCTCGTTTTATTGCATTGCGCTGACATTTGTTTTCGGCGGCTTTGTTTTCTGTAAAGACAGGCGTGTCGGTTGGAGTATTGCGCAGATAATTGCCGTGGCGACAGGCGTGTTCACCGTTATCGAGATAAATGTCTCGGCAGCTTTGCTTGCATTCGGCGTGACTGCGGTTTTGTTTCTGCCGCTGTTTATTGTGAAGGGCAGTGCCAAAAAAACGCTTGTTTTACTCAGCGCATCGGCTGCGTCGGCTGCGTTTGCTCTGTCGTTCGACCGCACGCTTGACACCGATAAAAAGCAGATAATTCTGTCGTTTTCATTCACAAATACGGCGGCGGCAGCACTCATTGCGGCGGCACTGCTGCTTCTGCTTTACTTTATCATCGGCAGAATAAAGCACCGCCCGAGCGATAAAGCGGTGCTTTTTGCGATGTATATTACCGAAGCTGTCTTTATTATCGGTTTTTTTGTGTGGCTCAAATGGTTCTATGCTGTGTCGGACAACTCCAATGACCTTGTGCGCGAGCTTTCAAGCCTTGTCAGAGGGGAGATAAATGATTATTCCGGCACTCACCGAATAGCTATATGGAAGTGTTCGTTTAAAGTTTTTTCGGAGTATCCGGTGTTCGGCGTCGGTGCGGGTGCGTTTCAGCCGGCGTTTGCGAATATTTCGGGAGAAGCCTATAAGCAGTATAGCTCGCTTTCGGTCGATATGGCGCATAACGACTATTTGCAGACCGCCTGTTCCTACGGCGCAGTCGGGCTCTCAGCACTTTTGGGATTTATCGTATCATTGTTCTGCGAGGGCATTAAAAAAGCCAAAACCAACCGATTTGCAATCACGCTTTCGGCAGCGCTGTTTTGCTATGCTGTGCAGGCGTTTTTCTCATTTTCGATCGTGTTCGTCTTTCCGATATGTATTGCGCTCGCGGCAATGCTGAAAGCCGAATGCGGTATTGACAAGTAAGCGGCGACATACTATACTGGATTCAACAGTTATCATAATAAGAAAAAATAAGAGGTGTGTTATGGGATTTTTATTCAGAGCGATCAAGAATATGGACAAAAAGGCCTTGATCGAAACAGCAAAAAAATCTGCAAAAGCGAGCGGCAAATGGTGGGTGTTCGTGCTTTTGGACATCATCTGGTGCGGCTTTAAATACGGCACGGGATATATCGAATATTGGGTGTTCAAATTCTATAAGATCCCCCGCAAAAACCGCAAGACATATTATTCGAGAGTCAATAATAATAAGATCGTCGCAGCACTCAACGACCCGAAATACAATGAATACTTCGATTCAAAGATCCTTTTCAATAAAACCTTTGCAAAATTTGTCGATCGCGAATGGCTCGAGACCGAGAACCTCAGCTTCGATGATTTCAAAGCATTCTGCGAAAGACACGATTATTTTGTCGCAAAGCCGAATAAGGATACCTGCGGCAAGGGTGTTGAAAAATATGTCGTGAGCGAGATCACGGATCTGAAGAGCGTTTACGATCATATCAAAAGCGGCGATTTCGGACTTATCGAAGAGGGTATTCATCAGCATCCCGATATAAATAAGATCTATCCCGGTGCTGTCAACACGATTCGTTTTCTCATGATAAGAAAGGACGGTAAGAACCATATCGTCTTTGTTGCGATCAGAATGGGACACAACGGAATGTGCGTCGATAACTTTGATAACGGCGGTATGTCCGCACAGATCAATGAAAAAACAGGCGAGATCTACACTGTCGCTGTGGACGGCGAGAACAAGACCTACACTCATCATCCGTTCACAGGAGCTCAGATAACAGGCTCTTATATCCCGATGTTTGATAAATGTCTTGAGATGGTGGACGAAGCCTGCAATGTCGTTCCGCAGATCCGCTATGTCGGCTGGGATGTCACCGTCACCGAAAAAGGCCCGCAGCTCATAGAAGGCAACCGTTATCCCGGCTGTCTGCTTTATCCCGAGTTCAACGATGAGCAGATCGGCTATCTGCCGATAATCAAGGATATCCTCGGCGACGAATGGAAGAGCCTCGGCATTAAAGGACTTTAATGACCGCTGTTCCCGATCCTCCGCGTTTTCGCGGAGGATCTTTTGCTTTTTGTGAATATCACCAATGCCGAGCCGACAGAGAACACCCCGAATACGACCGAAAAGCCGTAGAAAACAGATACGGTGTCCGAAAACCTGACAGCACTGCTGAGTGCCGAAAGCAAAAGCGCAGTCGGCACAGCGAGGCATTTCGCACAGCGAACCATTGCAAGCCTTGATATTCCGATACAAATGCAGTACAGACAAACAGCGCATTCGGTCACGGTGCAAAAGAATGTGACAACGGTGCTGAGTGCTTCGGTGCGCTGCAAAAAGTCAAACGCATTGACAGCACTCATCGCGTAGTACGGCGGATATTCCACATCGCGGCAAACAAAGCTGCCAAGCACCGCAATATCGCGTATCATCGAGCAGATAACGATTGCCGCTGCTGCTAAAACACCGCAAAGCACAGCCTTTTTCGCACTGCCCGATATGTTTGAAACAACGCCTGCAAACAGCGCAGTCTTGCAAAAGCTGCTGCAAAAAAAGTATAGCGTGTCTGAAAAAATACCCGACGGGTCGGATGATGAGATAAGATTGCTTTGCTCGAACTCCGAAACCGAAAAAGCAAAGCTGAAAAGCGTTATAAATGCGATTATAATAAGAAAAATAAGCGAGCATTTACCCGCGACCGACAGTCCGCTTTTAATAAGCATCGCGCCGATCAGAGATATAAACATCGCAACTAAAAGCGGCGGTGTTTCTCTCAGTGAGGTCGCGCTTGTCATTGTTGTGAACAGGTCGAGCGAAAAACAGCAGTAGACCGCCGCCGCCAGTGTGAAAAGTGCGGTGAAGGTAAGATAGATCGGTCTGCAAAAAAGCGCGTTCACCGTGTCGCAAAGCGTTCTGCCGCGGCGTGTTTCAATGATCTTGGCATACACAACCGCAAGCAGACCGCCGAAAACCGCGGCAGCGGCATAGGAAAGCCAGATAAGTCCGCCGGACTTAAAGTGTCCGTAGCCGCCGCTCAGGTTTCCTATCAAAAGCACGCAAAGAAGGCAGGAAGCCTGCCATGATTTCAGCTTGTCGCCGTTCATGCCGTCACCTCCCGATAAAAGCCGCACTGCCGCTGAAAAGGCAGTATAGCATGACCGTTGCGGCAAGTGATGCTATGATAAAATAAACAGCGCATCTGTTTTTCATGCGGCGGCGTATATTCTGAAAATCAAATAAAAACATAAGTGCGAAAACAACCGGAATAATAATCATAAGCAGCATTTTTTATCGCTCACTTTCGGAAATAATATCAATGCTGATCCCATCCTTCGGCAGTTCGTCAACACCATATGCAAAAAGATATTTTCTTATATTTTCCGCCTTGCTTTTCAGCTCATTTTCGGCGTTTTTCGGAATATCTTCACGCTTTCCCGCGGCTATGAGAGTCAGTTTAAACTCGCCGTTTTCCTGCCTTGCATAGCATTTTTGAAGCTGCAAGCTGCCGTTTTCACATTCAATGACCGCCTTTTTTGCAAGCGAGCACATCATCATATAGTAAACAGCGTCCGAAAGGCTCAGTGTGCAGACCTGCCTGCCGTCTTTTATAATGCCGAGCCCGCCCGCTTCAACAGTCGTCTTGCCGCCGCCGACTGCTCTGAGCCGAGTCAGCGCAATGTGTCCGCCGCTTTGAAGCTTGCTCTGCACACGGTAAGGCGTCACGCTTATCGAGTTTGAAAGTCCTTGCTCGCCCGAGCTTATCGATCGTGAAAGCTCGGTCGAAATAATGCCGTCTGCCGTCGGCTCGACCGAAAAAACGCTCTCCGCTTTTCCGACCGCCGTTGCCAGCGTCATGCCCATCTGAAAATCGGGGCTTTTCACAAGATACTCCACAACATCGCCGATGCCGTTTTCGCAAAGCTCCTCGCCGAGCACTGCAACAGTGCAGTTCTTGAAATAAAGCTCGCCGCCTGTTGTGTCGGTCAGCAAAGACAGTGCGAGCGGAAAGCTGTCGGCGCTTCTTTCGATCACCGACGACTTTTGCGCCTGCCTGACTTCATCTCCGCCGTCCGAAATGCAGCCGAGCTCCGCTGTGACCTTGTATCTGCCGTCCTTAAGATCAATGCCGATGCCCATGACAAAGGTGTAGTTTTTCAGCTCCTTATAGTCGTAGCAGGAGCAAAAGCTCACCGCCACAACAACGCAAAGCGCAAAGACTGCCGCTCTTTTGATCATTTTCGTATCATATCCTTTGCGAAAGTCGGCCGTGTTTTCATCTTTTCGTGCGGCGCTCGGAAATAAACATCCTTTATCCGCTGAAATCTGAGCGACATCGAAATATATTCAAAACCGAATGAACGAAGCGATAAAAGGTGGATCAAAACCACGGTCATAAAGGCGAAAAAGCCGTAGAACCCTAAGAATGCCGTGGAGATCAGCGCGAGAGTGCGTATCATAATAGCCGCCCCCGAAAGCCTCGGCACACAAAGTCCGGTTATTCCCGTGAACGCAACGACTATCACCATCGGCGCGCTGACGATCTTAGCCTCGACTGCCGACTGCCCGACGACAAGACCGCCTACAATGCTCAGTGCCTGACCTATCTTTGACGGCATACGGATCCCCGTTTCTCTCAGCACTTCAAAAACAAACAGCATAAGAAAGCACTCAACGACTGTCGGAAACGGAACGCCCCTCGACGCTTCGGCGATCGCTGTCATAAATCCGTCGGGCAGCATTTCACTGTGGAATGTGACAAGCGCAAGATAAACCGACGGCAGTGAGATGGTTATAAAAAAGCCTAAAATTCTGATAATTCTGCCGATAGACGCAAACCAGAAATTAAGATAATAGTCGTCCGGAGACTGAAAGTTTTCGATAAAAAGATACGGCGCTGTCAGCACTATCGGCGTACCGTCCGCAATAAGCGCGACTCTGCCCTCAAGCAGTCCTGCGGCGGCGACATCGGGTTTTTCGGTCGAGCCGCAGGTCTTAAACGGCGAAAAACGGCGGTCTTTTATCTGCTCATCGATATAATTTGTGTCTAAAACGCCGTCGGTCTTTATTGCTTTTATCCGCCGTAAAAACTCAGTCAGCACCTTTTTGTCAACAAGTGATTCGATATATGCAACGCAAACGAGCGTGTTTGTTCTTGTGCCGAGCCTGAAAAACTCGAATTTAAGATCGCTTGAGAGTATTCTGCGGCGTATCATCGAGGTGTTCATTATGATCGATTCGGTGAATCCCTCTTTCGAGCCTTTAAGTCCTCTCTCGCTGTCCGGCTCAGATACCGACCTTGTCGCAAAACCTTTTGTCTCGACCGTTATCGCGCGCGTTGAACCGTCCACCATGACCGCGGTATCGCCGTATAAAATATCGGTCACAATGTCGCTCACATTTTCTCTGACTTTTATATCAAGGCTGGTTATCATCTCTTTTGCCATTCGGTCGATACGGTCGCCGCCGTCGGAAAACGATAGATTTATCAGCGGCGAGGTTATGCTCTGATATATCGAATTGTTTTTTACCATTCCGTTCACCGAAATGCCGAGATACCGTACAGACGGATCGCTTCTGTTTTCAAAAATTCGGATTATAACAGTGTCGTCGTTTTTGAATATCTGCTTGAAGGTACGGTAATTTTCATCAATATCCGTGCTGATCTCAGCCTTGTAGTCGATTATCCCGCTGTGGTCGGGAACAGTGTTCATTTTTTCACCGCCGTTTTAGTGTTTTAACTTATTTTTGTCGCAACCTCGGCGATTATTCCTGAATCGGCGCAAAATAAAAAGTGAACAAGTCCGGCAAAAACAGACAAAAAAGAGACCTTCTATAACACAGTGAAGTGAAATGTCATAGAAGGTCTTTTACGCCAAGAGGCTATCGGAATATCAGCGATCATACAAATTAAAAAGTGAGTTTTGTCAACATTTCGAATATAAAAACGGATAACGCTCATAAAAAGAGTGTTATCCGTTTTATGCTTTGGTTATTTTTTATCGAACACGCGGACATGATCGACAATAAAAGCGTCGCCGACCGAATTTTTGAGAGTTTCCCAATCGGTCCAGCTTGAACTGCGGTAGCCCACAGCCTCTGTCGAGAGCAGAATAAACTCATCGATATGCGACACAGGCGACTGCTCCTTTGTGAAGGTCTGAGTGGGCTTGCCGTCGATATAAAAACGATAGCCGTCCTCGTCCCACCAAACGCCGAAATAATGATAACCGTCCTCAGTGTCGGAAAGCGGAAATTCGTGAGCACCTGTTGATTTGTGCTGAGAGCCGTAGCCGTCCCAATGGTTGTTGTGCTGAACGATCCCATTCGGATGGAATTGCTCCATTATATCCACTTCAACGCCCGCAGTCTCGGGATCAAGTGACGCTCCGATAGTCGGAGACTGAAGCCAGAAAGCCGACCACCAGCCCTCTTTCTGCTGAAGTTTGCAGCGGCACTCATAATAACCGTAGCGGTGCATGAACTTCGGCTCTTTTATCTCGCCGATAGGCCATGTGAAATAGTTTTCATGCTCGCTTTTCTCTTTATGCCCTTCGCTTGCCGTTGCGTCATACTCCTCGCCCTCGCCGTCCATAAAATTATAGCCGGTCTGAAGCTGAGTTGTGCAGTAAACGCCGTCGCGGCACTCGAGCTTGAAATAAATGTTGCTGTCTTTAAATTCAAGCGCGTCCTCGACAAAATGCTTTGCGCGCTTTCCCATCATGTGAGTGCGTGCGCTCCACTTTGTTTTGTCAAGATGATCAAGATCAAACTCGTCCGCCCAGACGAGCGACCAGTCTGCACCGTCCGGCAGCAAACTGTCCGCATGGTCTGCAACATTAAACTTCTGCATAGTTATACTCCTTTATCTTGTCGAATACATAGATCTTGAAGTCGAACGGATCGAGCTCTCTTGCAGGAGCCATAGCCTTTTCGGCTGCTTCAACGCCCTCTGTGCCGAGCAGCGCGAACGCCTTGAGAATAGAGCCGTCTCTCACATTGTGCTTGATGATATCGTATTCAAACGGCATGGGTGTGGGCGAGCCGACGCCGTAGTAGCTTCTCAGATCGCTGTTGTCGAGCATATTCTGAGCAGATGCGAGCATCTCATCGAGAACCTGCTTTGCAGTCGCGTTGTCGCCTGTCTTTCTCAGAGCGAGTGCGCGGAACAGCGAGATCTCGGAAACAGCGGCTTTATATTCGCCTGCCTTTTCAAAGGCTGCCTTTGCACCCTCTTTGTCGCCCTGCTTTTCGAGCAGCTCGCCGAGGAAGTAGTAGATGTGAGCTTCCTGGTTGAAGAAAGTCTTAGCCTCGCCGTAGGACTTCGGAATGATCGCACCGTTTTCATAAATGTGCTTTGCTTCGTCGGCATTGCCGCTCTCTGCAAGCTCGTTGCCGTAGAGAACATGGATCCATGCATGAAGTGATGTAAGTCTGCCCTCTCCGCCCTCGTAGATATGGAATCTGCGGTGAGCCGCCGAATCAATGGAGTTCTTATAGTCACCCTTCATTGCAACAAGGAGCATTTTGTCGAGATAGCAGTCGTCTCTGCGGTCAAGCAGATCGCTGTACTTACCGTAGACTGCAAGACGCTCGTCAATGCCGAAGTTCATATTCTTGAGCAGCTGCTGATATTCAAAGAGCAGTCTCGGATCGTCCGGCTTGTTTGCAAGAGCTGTTTCCATTGCCGACTTTGCTTCATCCGCCATGCCGAATTTATCGAAATACAGAAGCGAAAGATTGCGGAATGCTTTTTTGTGCTTCGGATCGATCGAAACGCACTTTTCAAAAGCTTCTCTTGCGGCAGAATATCTCTCCTTGTCGAAGAGCAGGCAGCCGAGATAATAGTATGCGTTTGCATTTTTATCATCGCGGTCGTAAGCGTCGGTCAAAACGAGGATATCGCTCAGCCTTGAGGGGAAGCAATAGCCTGTCTCGGCGTCGTTCGCAGCTTTTCTTGCGGCAGAACCGTCGCGTCCGAGCTTCTCGAGACAATAAGCATAGTAGTAGTTCATCAGCGGATAATCGCTGCCGACTGTTTCAATAAGATTTACAGCACTCTCATAAAGACCTGCGTTCATGTAGTCGATAACAACATCGATCACATTTTCGGGCTTCTGTGTGAACTGCTCCATGCGGCTCGATACATTCTTATAGTATGACAGCTCAACCAATGCGAAAAAGTCAAGCTTATCGTCTTCCGCATTTTCAACAGCAAGGCGTTTTGCATCGTCCTTGCGACCGAGCACACGAAGGATCGCGGCTTTGAGGTTCTGAGCGAGAGTGTGGCCCTTGTTGAGACCGAGCGACTCATCGAGCTTTTCGATAGCGGCTTCGTACTCGCCGTTTATGCAATCGATATTCGCAAGCTCAAAATATGCGGCGCTTCTGTAAGCATAGCTCCATGCAGCACGCGAAAGCTCATCTGTTGCTTCCTTGTAGCGACCGAGATATTTAAGTGCCACGCCCTTGAGATACATAGCTTCGGTGTCTGCCGGGTGCTGATTGCGGATGGTCAGACGCTTTATCGCCTTATCCGCATATTCAACGCAAGCCTCGAAATCGCCGCTCTTCAGCGAAAGACGAGCCATACCGGTGTTGCAGCGGCTGTCAAGCTCATCGCGCTTCAAGCCCTCAAGATAGTAGTCGCGCGGGTTGTAGTTGTGCTGTTTATACTGTTCAAGGTGCAGACCGTTGAGGTAAAGCTCCTCGAGATTGTCTATCTCGCTCGGACGGCGGACAGGCTTTCTGACATCGATCGGCTTTTTCTGACCGCGCTTGTAGGGAGTGTACGAAACGAGTACATTTCCGTCGGCGTCGGCGAGAGAAACGGTGACATCATCGATATTTCTGCCCTCGAGCGGAAGAGTCTTGAGATAAGACTTATCGGGCGACATATCAAGAGTCTCTTCATAGAAAGCGCCGTTTTTATCGGAAACCTTGATATGAGCGTTTTTAAACTTGCCTGTAACATTGAAGCCGAAGAAGAGATCCTCACCGCGCTTTTCCATGTTCATTGCGGCGTCGATAGTGGCGTTTTTCACAATGCCGATATCTCTTACAGGATACCAGAACTGCTCAAACTCTCTTGTTTCATAAGGAGCGATCCATGTGAAGTCAGGCTGGTTGTCGGTGTAAACGCCGGTCATCAGCTCGATATACGGACCGTTTTTATCGGTGAGGTTGTTGCACCACATATCGCCGAAATCTCCCTTGCCCCAGTGCCACATCTTCTTACCGGGGGAGATTTGATGATCGGCAACAGTGACGATACCCATGTCAAGACCTTCATCATAGCCGGAAACAAAGTCCATATCCGACTGACCCTGCGAAACAAGGTAAGATGACGGAACCTTGATAGCGGAGTATCTTGAAATATCCGTGCCGTCGCCGAAGTTGTAGGGACGGGCTGTTTTATAAAGGCCCTTTGCGATAGGCCATTCGAGAACCGCTCTGCGGTCATGGTCGTTTACCCATTCAACATCAGGCGGGAAAACAGTGCGGTAGCTGTCGTTTACCGGAACTGCAAGGTTCGCCCACCACATGAAAAGCTGGGGAAGATTTGTGCGGTTGTAAACACGAACCTTTGCCTTTATGTAGCTTCTGCCCTTGTCGAGCGTGATGCCCGCCATGCCCTTCATGCGGTTCATCGGCTCAACCTCGCCTGTCCAGACAGTCTTGCCGCCGTCGGCGTTCTCCTCAACAACAGCCTCAAGCGGCATATATGTTGTCGGGCGGTGATGCTGCGGCCAGTTAAACTCGATACCGCCGGAGATCCACGCACCTGCCAGACCGACAAGAGCGGGCTTGACGACCTCGTTGTAGTAGATAAAATCGTAGTTGCCGACTTTATCAAAACCGCGCAGGATCTTGCCGCCTATTTCAGGCAGGACCTGTGTCTTAACATACTCGTTTTCGAGTGTGTAGACATCGTATTCAACATCGGTCTTGTCATCGCTTATTCCGTCGGAATAGGGAATAGGATAAAGCTTGCCCGAGGCTCCCTGATACGGTCTGTTCTCGAAAAACATAGGCAGATCATTTGCCTTTTTCGGAACATAGGTCGGAATGACCTTTTTCTCTTTTTTAATGTCAACGCTGTTCATTTATAAATCCTCCTTGCGAATGATACATTTGTATGGTATAATTGTACACAATCAAGACGGCGTTAAAAAGACAAATATGCCGTCAGAAATTTCGCAGAAATTTATACCGATTAAGGAGATTTGAAATGATCGTTCTCAGTGAGCCTGAATATACGCTTTCTGTCTGGTATGAGCAGACACTTGCAGGCTTGAAGCTCGAAGCGCGCAAAAAGCGTGTTGTGCTCGAAACGGCGGACGGCAAAAAGCTGTCCGGCGGTCCTGTTTTTGTTATCGGTTCATCAAGGTCATGGCTGAAAAACACCGTTGCAAAGTCGTGCGCTCAGGGATGCCATCCGATAGTTCTCAGCAATCAGCCTCATCGCTCTTTCTCGGGGAAATACAGCTGTGTAAGCTCGGATATCCCGCTTTCGGTGCGGTATATCCTCGCTATGCTCAGACAATCGGGCAAAAGCCGTATCGCGCTCTACGGAGTCAACGGCGATTCCGCGTCGGATGCAAGCCGAATTCAGGCGTTCGTCTCGGAGCGCGGCGGAGAGACATTTTATAATGAAGGCTCGCTCGAAAACTGTTTTAACAGCTTTATAAAGTCGCATTCGCGTTATCCGTTCGATGCGGTCATCTGCGCGAACGACTATGCCGCAGTGTCGCTGATAAGGCGGCTGAAGGAATTGCAGAAAAGCGTTTTTGACCTTTCTATAGTCAGCTATTCAAACACCCTGCTTTCCGCCTGCTGCACACCGTCGATCACCTCGGTCTCGCTGAACTACGGTGCATTCGGGAAAGCTGCGTTTATGATAAGCGAGTGTGTTGAAAAAGACCCCGAGATCACCGGAATGAATGTCTCGGTCGATTGGAGGATAGTGTTTCGCGAGTCGTTCGGCCGCCCCGAATCCGAACCGCAGACAGTCGGAACGATCTGTCCCGCCGCAGTGCCTAAAGCGCCGTTTTATTCCGACGGTGAGATCGGCGAGCTGATGAGCATTGAGCGTCTGCTTTCAAGGTGCGATAAAACCGATATAAAGATCCTTTGCTCGCTGATATCGGGTCAAACGGCGGAAAAAACCGCAGAGGACTGTTTTCTTGCCGATTCCGCGCTGAAATACCGCCTTAAAAAGATGAAAGAGAACGGCAGAGCAGGCTCTAAAAGAGAGCTTTTTGCCCTGCTTTCAAAGTACGGAGTTAAGCCGGACAGACTGAAAACATAAGTGAAAAACAGAGAATATTACCTGATTTTGCCGCGGAAGACGAAAAAAGTAGTTTCCGCGGCAAAAAAATTGTTGAGATTTATTAACCGATGTGGTATAATGTTTTAAAAATCTTTTAAATCGTCTTTTGGAAAAGATCGTTTTTGGTAAACAGGGGATGAAATTAAACATGAGCTTTTTAAACACGCTTATAAACGGCGTCAGCCTCGGAAGCATGTATGCGCTTATCGCGCTCGGCTATACGATGGTCTACGGTATTGCAAAAATGCTTAACTTCGCGCACGGCGATATTATAATGATAGGCGGTATTTCCACCTTAACTATTATGCAGGCACTAACAGAGAACACAGGCCTGTCGCCTATGGCGTCTTCGCTTATCGCGCTCGCCGCCGCAGTCGTCATCTGCACAGTGCTCGGCGTTGTCATTGAAAAAGTCGCGTATAAGCCGCTCAGACAAGCCTCGTCTCTCGCAGTTCTTATCACAGCTATCGGTATGAGCTATTTTCTTCAGAATGTAGCTCTGCTTTCTTTCGGCTCGAAGAAGCAGATGATCTCGTTTGAATTTCTCGATAAGCTCAGCCTCAAGATCTCAGACGATCTTGTTATCCACGGCTCGACCGTTATAAATGTTGCAACAATGATCGTTATAATGATATTGCTCATGCTGTTTATCCGTTTCACAAAGGCAGGCACCGCAATGAGAGCCGTGTCGGAGGATAACGGGGCGGCTCAGCTCATGGGTATCAATGTAAACGGAACTATTTCTCTCACATTCGCTATCGGCTCCGCTCTTGCGGGTATCGCAGGCTTTATGTTCCTCGGATCCTACGGCGCTATCGGCGCGTATTCGGGAACAATGCCCGGTATCAAAGCGTTCACAGCGGCAGTTTTCGGCGGTATCGGAAGTATTCCGGGTGCTATGATCGGCGGCGTTTTGCTCGGTATAATCGAGAATTTTGCAAGATTTTATCTTTCCAAAATGCAGCTCGGTTCGCTTGTCGATCCCATCGTTTTCCTTGTGCTTATTCTTGTGCTTCTTATTAAACCCACAGGACTGCTCGGCAAGCAGATCAAAGAGAAAGTATAAGGGGGCGGTGCAAAATGGTTGCTTTTTTCAAAAATATGCGTAAATCAACGCTGAAAAAATGCTGTATTCTCGCAGGCATGGCGGTCGCCTTTGTCATAATGGAGACACTCACCGTCACCGGCGTCCTTTCAAATCAGTTTCAGAATCTGCTCGTTCCGATCTGCTATAATATTATCCTCGCAGTGTCGCTCAACCTTGTTGTCGGTATCCTCGGTGAGCTTTCGCTCGGTCATGCGGGCTTTATGTGTATCGGTGCGTTTGTCGGCGCGTTCACAACAAAGATCCTCGGCACACTTTATCCCGACCTCAGCAAGTGGATCATCTTTCCGCTCGCATTCCTGTTCGGCGGACTTGTCGCGGCAGTGTTCGGACTGCTTGTCGGCTGCACGATCCTTCGCCTGAAGGGCGACTATCTTGCGATAGTGACGCTTGCCGCAGGCGAGATCATCTGGAATCTTTTCAGCGTTACCTATGCCGCCATCGACAACGGTGAATTTCGCTTTGCTATCGGCGGTACAGCCATCGAGGGACTTTCTTCGGACGCTGAGGTCATATCAAACGGCGCGCTTGGTGTTTCCCGTCTGACAAGAATAAGCACAAGCCCGTCTATCCGCTTTGCGGTCGCGTTTGCGATAACCTTTGTCACCGTTTGGCTGATCTTGAATTTTATCCATTCGCGCACAGGCCGTGCTGTCAAGGCATATCGCGATAACCGTATCGCGGCGGAGAGCATCGGTATCAATATCACAAAGTACAGATTGATCACAATTATTATATCCGCGTTTTTCGCAGGTATCGCAGGCGTGCTTTTCAGTCACGAGCTCGGCATGGCGGCTGCAAACCAGAACCACTACGGTTATATAATGAGCATCAATATCCTTGTATTCGTCGTCCTCGGCGGCATGGGCTCGACACTCGGCTCGATAATCGCCGCGGTTGTGCTCACAGTGCTTCCCGAGTGGCTCAGATTTTTGAATGACTATCGTATGCTGATCTATGCCGTTGTGCTTGTCGGAATGATGATCATCAACAATAATCCGACTATCAGCTCCTATCTTGAAAAGTTCAAGGAAAACACCCGCGGATTTTTCAGAAAGCTGTTTCATCGTAAAAAAGCGGTCAAAGCCGCTTCCGATTCAGAGGAGGTGTGAGCCGTGAATATGCTTGAAGTTAAAGATCTTTCTATCCGTTTCGGCGGACTTAAAGCGGTCGATAATTTTAATATGACCGTTGAAAAAGGTCAGCTTTACGGTCTCATCGGTCCGAACGGCGCAGGTAAGACCACTGTTTTCAATATGCTCACAGGCGTTTATAAGCCGACATCCGGCTCTATCACGCTCGACGGTGTTGATATCACAGGTCAGCCCACCATTAAAATAAACAAGCTCGGTATAGCAAGAACATTCCAGAATATCCGTCTGTTCAGTGAGATGTCGGTGCTCGACAATGTTAAAGTCGGACTTCATAATCAGATCAAATGTTCGCTTTGGTCTAATCTTCTTCGTCTGCCGAGTAATTTCAGGCTCGAGCGCGAGATGAATGCCAAGGCAATGGAATTGCTCAAGGTCTTTGATCTCGATAAAGAAGCCAAAGCAAAGGCAAAAAACCTGCCCTACGGTAAGCAGCGAAAGCTCGAGATCGCCCGTGCGCTCGCAACAGAGCCGAAGCTTCTGCTTCTCGATGAGCCTGCGGCAGGCATGAACCCGAACGAAACGGCGGAGCTTATGGACACTATAAGATTTATCCGCGATAAATTCGACATGACGATATTGCTCATCGAGCACGATATGCGCCTTGTCAGCGGTATCTGCGAACAGCTCACAGTGCTGAACTTCGGTTCAGTCCTCGCAAGCGGCGATACCTCAGAGGTGCTTAACGATTCCGAAGTCGTTAAGGCTTATCTCGGAGATTAAGGAGGAAACCGGCAATGGCAATGCTTGAAATCAACGATATTCATGTAAACTACGGTATGATCCACGCCATCAAGGGCATCTCCTTCTCGGTCGATAAAGGCGAGATCATTGCTCTCATCGGCGCAAACGGCGCAGGAAAAACAACAACGCTTCACACGATAAGCGGTCTGCTTCGTCCGAAGTCGGGCAACATTATGTTTGAGGGCACCGATATAACAAAGGTTGCTCCGCATAAGATCGTCTCAATGGGTATCGCGCAGGTGCCGGAGGGCAGGCGTGTGTTCGCTCAGCTTTCGGTACTTGATAATCTTAAAATGGGTGCGTTCACGCGTTCCGATGTCAGCGAGAAAGAAAAGTCGCTCGAAAAGGTGTTCAGCCGTTTCCCGAGACTAAAGGAGCGAGCAAACCAGCTTGCAGGCACGCTTTCCGGCGGCGAACAGCAGATGCTCGCAATGGGCAGAGCACTCATGAGCCGCCCGAAGATCATTCTCATGGATGAGCCTTCAATGGGTCTGTCACCCCTGCTTGTTTCCGAAGTTTTTGATATTATCGAAAGCATCAGCAAATCGGGCACAACAGTTTTGCTTGTCGAGCAGAACGCGAAAAAAGCACTCTCGATAGCAGATCGCGCTTATGTTCTCGAAACCGGAAATATTGCGCTTTCCGGCAAGGCTGCGGATCTTATCAACAACGACTCGGTCAAAAAAGCTTATCTCGGCGAATAATATGGCGAGCCGCCGATCCGATCGGCGGCTTTTTTGCGTAAAAAGGCAGGTGTCAGCAATAAAAAGTATAACCGTCAATTCCAATGACGCCGGCAAGCGTCTTGATAAATTCGTTTGCAAGGCAGCCCCAAAGCTGCCGCAGGCGCTTATGTATAAATACATCCGACTAAAGCGCATAAAGATAAACGGTAAGCGTGCTCAGATCTCCGATAAGCTCTGTGAAAACGATGTCGTCGATTTTTATATAAACGATGAATTTTTCGAGAAGAACCCTGCTGTTTACGATTTCACCTATGCGTCGAAAAAGCTCAGCATTATTTATGAAGATGAAAATATAATGCTGCTCGATAAGCCCGAAGGGCTTGTTGTCCACCCCGACGGTGAGGAATTCCGCGATACCTTGATCGGCAGAGTCAGCCGCTATCTCTATGAAAAAGGGGAATACGATCCCGAAAGCGAACATTCGTTCGCTCCGGCACTCGTCAACCGTATCGACCGTAACACAGGCGGTATCGTCATCGCGGCGAAAAACGCTCAGTCGCTCAGAGTTTTAAATCAGAAGGTGAAGGACAGGGAGATCGATAAATTTTATCTTTGCCTTGTCCACGGCAAAATGGAAAAGCAGAGCGATCTGCTCAGCGGCTGGCTTTTTAAGGACAGCAAGAAAAACAAGGTCTATGTCACAAATAAGCCGCAACCCGGCGCAAAGCAGATAAAAACGGCGTATAAGGTGCTGTCAACGCAGGGCGAAAACAGTCTTCTTGAGATCGAGCTGCTAACCGGCAGAACTCATCAGATCCGTGCGCATTTAGCGTCGGTCGGGCACCCCTTAGTCGGCGACGGCAAGTACGGTAAAAACGCCGCTGATCGTAAAAAAGGCTTCAATCATCAGGCACTCTATTCCTATAAGCTGCGGTTTTCGTTCGTCAGCGATTCGGAAAACCTCGAATATTTAAACGGCAGAGAGTTCACCGTGCCGTCGGTCTGGTTCGCTGAAAATGTTAACAAATTATGAACAATATCATCAGCCGATTGACGAAATAATTGAAAAATGATATTATATTTTAGTATTTTCATTTAAAAAACAAATAAACGGAGGATAAAATGGGAGACTTGTTCAGCGGACTGTTTGAGGATATTCTGAATTTCACTGTCAGAAACCCAAACTGCTTCGAAGATGTGACCAAAATGCTCGTAATGTGGGTGATAGGCGGCGTGCTTATCTACCTCGCAATTAAAAAGGACATGGAGCCGACATTGCTTTTGCCTATGGGATTCGGTGCGATCCTTGTAAACCTGCCGTTTTCCGGTGCAGTCGGGGAGGAAGGCCCGCTCACGATCCTGTTCAATGCAGGTATTGCAAATGAGCTGTTTCCGCTGCTGCTGTTTATCGGAATCGGTGCAATGATCGACTTTACACCGCTGCTCACCAATCCGAAGCTTATGATCTTCGGCGCGGCGGCTCAGTTCGGCATCTTCTTCACACTGAGCATGGCTACTCTTTGCGGCTTTAAGCCCAACGACGCGGCATCGATCGCCATCATCGGCGCGGCAGACGGCCCGACATCTATTTTCGTAGCGCAGACACTCAAGTCAGAGTATATCGGCGCGATCACAGTTGCAGCTTATTCGTATATGGCGCTTGTGCCGATCGTACAGCCGCCTGTCGTTAAGCTCTGCACAACAAAGAAAGAGCGTCTTATCCGTATGGACTATACCAATGTCAAGGTATCTAAGACAACGCGCATTCTCTTCCCGATAGTCGTAACAATAATCGCAGGTATCGTATCGCCGAAGTCGGCGGTTCTTATCGGCTTCCTTATGTTCGGAAACCTTATCCGCGAGTGCGGCGTGCTCGACTTGCTGTCAGACACTGCTCAGAATGTTCTTGCCCGCCTTGTCACACTGCTCCTCGGTATCACCGTAGCATCCAAAATGCAGGCGGAATACTTCCTCACATGGCAGACTCTTATGATCATCGGCCTCGGACTTGTCGCTTTCGTGTTCGACACTGTCGGCGGCGTAATGGTAGCGAAGATCATAAATCTGTTCTCAAAGAAGAAAGTAAACCCGATGATCGGCGCGGCAGGTATCTCGGCATTCCCGATGTCCGCCCGTGTTATTCATAAAATGGGTCAGGCAGAGGATAATCAGAACTTCCTGCTTATGCACGCTGTCGGAACAAATGTATCCGGTCAGATCGCTTCTGTTATCGCAGGCGGTATGATCCTCAATTTCTTCAGCTGAGAAAGGAACGGTGTTTGATATGGATCTTCAGGCATTTTTAGATTCGCTCGGATATATGGGAATGGGAATGCTCGGCATTTTCATTGTGACAGCGGTTATTATCCTTTGCATAAAGCTGCTCAATACCGTCACTTCCCCGAAAAAGGACGATAAAGACAAAAAGTGAGAAACACAAAGGGACTTCGTTTAAAACGGAGTCCTTTTTGTTCAAAAAATCCGAAAAAAGATATAGACTTTTCAGTATTTTTAGTGTATAATTTATTTGTTATCACAAAAACAGGGTTAAAGGGCTTTTGCCTGCGCCTCTTAATGAAAGGATAGTTTTACTAATGATGAAGTTGAAAAGAGCGGCAGCGCTGCTCCTTTGCGCGGTAATGCTTGTTAGCTTCGCTGCCTGCCGCACCGAGAATGAGAACGCAGTGTCGTACACCGATTCGGACGGCAACACCTACGGCGTTCGTTCCGCGCTTTATATTCTCTACGCTATGGACGCTATGAGCGAGTATCAGACAGAGTATGCCGAGCAGACAACGACAACAACTGCCGCCGAATCCTCCACCGATACCACAACTACCACAACTGTAAACTACGAGGAGACAAAGCTTGATGATAAGTCTTATAACGAGTGGGTGCAGGATAAAGCGTTGGAGTCATGCGCCGAGTATGCTTATGTCGAGTCTGAGTTTAAAAAGGCGTCTCTCAGCTTCACCGACGAGCAGACAACTACCGTGACCGATACCGTCGATCAGTATTGGTCGTCGAATAAGGATCTCTATGAGCAGAACGGCATCGCAAAGACGACGCTTAAGCTCTATGTTGAGAATAAGCAGAAAAGAGAAGTCCTCTTTGATCATTACTACGGTGACGGAGGCTCTAAGGAAGTCAAAACAGATGCTATCAAAAAGTATCTCACAGATAACTGCCTGCTCGTTCAGTTCATTTCCTACAGCCTTTATTCCTATGATTCGAGCGGTCAGACTCAGGCTGTTTCCGACACTGATAAAACAGAGTATAAAGCTTTGCTTGAATCGTATGCGACCCGTCTTAACGCAGGCGGCGACTACGCGGCTATCCGTGCCGAGTATTTCAAGAAGATCAACCAGAGCGACACTGTTTCGGTAGAAGGAAGCAAGGCTAAGTATCCGTATGCTATGGTCATGGGCGACGCTGAATCAAGCATCAATCCGTTTGAACAGTTTGATGATATCAAGGCTCTTGAGATCGGCAAGGCAAAGTTTGTCGAAACAAGCAGTATGTACGCAGTTATGCAGCGCGTTGACCTTAATGCAGATCTTGATTACTGCGCAGAGCAGAATGCAACAAATGTCCGCCACGAGCTGAAGGACGATGAGTATGACAGCTTGCTCTCTGAGAATGCATCAAAGCTCACAGCTGATAAAAACAGCGGCGCGCTCAACACTTACAGAGCGAGCAAGCTGAAGCTCACAGTAGATGAAGACTGATTTGAAACCCGGCCGCTACCGCCATTTCAAAGGCAGCGAGTATGAAGTTATCGCAGTTGCAAGCCACAGCGAGACGCTTGAGCCGATGGTGGTCTACCGTGCACTTTACGGCGACAACGGCTATTGGGTCCGCCCGCTTGAAATGTTCTGTGAAACGGTCGAGCGAGACGGTAAAATACAACCGAGATTTCAGTATATCGGCAAATGATTTAAAAAATGCACAGAGGGTAGCTTCTGTGCATTTTGCAATATGAATAAAGTCATCAAAACAGCTTTAAATTCTGCGTTTTTATCGCTGAAATTGATAAAAACAGGGCATGAAAATGTAAAAATCAATAAAATTAGCACAAACGCAGAGCCGCAAAAAACGACGGTTTAGTAAAAATAAACAATTCTATAATTTTTCAAAAAAAGCATTGACATCTTTAAATATTTAAGATATAATGAACAAGTACAGAACGGTGCAGAGCACCGAGATTTTATTATTTTTTAGGAGGACACAGAAATGAAAAAAGCAAAATTGGTCGTTGCTGCACTGATCGTTGCTATTTTAGGTAGCGTTGTAAGCTTTGCCTTCGCAGCTAATCTCGCAACACCGGGCACAATTACGCTCTCAGCGGATAAGACCGAAGTTAAGAAGGGCGATGTCATTGAGGTATCTGCTGATATTTCGGCAAACTGGAATATCACCGCTATCGATTTCGCAGTACATTATGATGACACTGTTCTTAAGGTTGTTCAGCAGTATGATGAAGAGCTTGAAGAGTATGTTAATACCCTCGTTACAGGTTACTTTGGTATCGATGTTCAGTATGGTCAGAACAAAGATGGTGTTTGGAGAGACCAGGGCGTAGGTATGGTCGCTACAACCACAACCATAAAGGGCAAAAGCAAAGCCGGCAAACTCTTCACTGTTAAGTTTGAAGTTCTTAAAGATATTGATACAACTTCATACATTGAGGGTGTTATCGTAGACGCTCTTACTCAGAATCCGGACGGCGGCGACGATATCCGTTACGCTCTTACCGATGATGTAGTTAAGAACATTACACTGACCGGTCCCGCAGCTACAACCACAACTACAACAACCACTACCACAACTACAACTACAACAGAGGCTCCGACTACTACAACTACAACAGAGGCTCCGACTACTACAACTACAACAGTAGCTCCGACTACTACAACTACAACAGTAGCTCCGACTACTACAACTACAACAGTAG
>CAVGWP010000001.1:95832-120640 GCA_963633095.1 bacterium
GCCGTTAGCACGGACGCTATGCCGCACTTAGTTCTTGCTGTGGGCAAGTTGATCACCCGACAATCGGTCAAGCGTGTAAAGCAGCTTTGCTGCCGTTAGCACGGACGCTATGCCGCACTTAGTTCTTGCTGTGGGCAAGTTGATCACCCGACAATCGGTCAAGCATGTAAAGCAGCTTTGCTGCCGTTAGCACGGACGCTATGCCGCACTTGGTTCTTGCTGTGGGTAAGTTAATCACTCGACAATCGGTCAAGCGTGTAAAGCAGCTTTGCTGCCGTTAGCACGGACGCTATGCCGCACTTAGTTCTTGCTGTGGGCAAGTTGATCACCCGACAATCGGTCAAGCGTGTAAAGCAGCTTTGCTGCCGTTAGCACGGACGCTATGCCGCACTTAATCTTACTGTGGGCAAGTTGATCACCCGACAATCGGTCAAGCACGTAAAGCAAACACGGCAGTAGCATAATCTTACTACTGCCGTGTTTGATTTGTAATCGATATGCTTATCTTTCGCTCAGGCTCACATAGTCTCTGCGCGGATGCACAGCCTTGTAAGCCGGACGAATGATCTTACTGCCGTTTACAAGCTCTTCAATTCTGTGAGCACTCCAGCCCGAAATTCTAGCCATAGCGAAGATCGGGGTAAACAGCTCTTCGGGAAGTGAAAGCATACGATAAACATAACCGCTGTAAAAATCGACATTCGCCGAAACGCCCTTATACATCTTGCGCTCACCTCTGATAACATCGGGAGCAAGCCTTTCAATAGATGAATAAAGCGCAAATTCATCATGCAGACCTTTTTCGTAAGAGAGCTTCTCAACAAACGAACGGAACACCTGCGCTCTCGGATCGGAAACCGAATATATTGCATGACCGATACCGTAGATCAAGCCTGATTTATCGAAAGCCTCACCGTGCAGCAACCGTTTCAGATACGCCGAAACCTCTTCATCGTCCGTCCAATCGTGGACATTCTTCTTAATGTCCTCCATCATGTGACAAACCTTAATGTTCGCACCGCCGTGCTTCGGGCCTTTAAGCGAGCCTAAAGCCGCTGAAATTGCCGAATATGTGTCCGTTCCGGACGATGAAACAACATGGGTCGTGAACGATGAGTTGTTACCGCCGCCGTGCTCGGCGTGCAGAACAAGCGCAAGATCGAGAATTTTCGCTTCAAGCTCTGTGTAATTGCCGTCAATACGGAGCATATGCAGAATATTTTCTGCAGTCGAAAGCCCTTTTTCCGGCTCGTTGATAAAAAACTTGTTTGAATCGTTTAGATAGTATTCGTATGCATTGTAGCCGTAGACCGACATCAGCGGAAGCGACGCGATAAGCTGTAAGCACTGACGCAACACATTCGGAATACTCGTGTCATCGGCGTTTTTATCATAGGAATACATAACAAGCACACTGCGCGCAAGCGAGTTCATAACGCAGCTGCTCGGCGCTTTCATTATCATATCCCTGACAAATGAAGGCGGCAGTGAACGATACCCCTCAAGCATTTCGCAGAAATCTTTAAGCTGCTGCGCTGTCGGCAGTTCGCCGAACAGAAGAAGATATGTCACCTCTTCAAAGCCAAACCTTTTTTCCTCGATAAATCCCTTTGTGAGATCCTTAATGTCGTATCCGCGGTAAAACAGCCTGCCTGCGCAGGGAACTTCTTCACCGTCCACAATATTTTTTGCCTCGATCTCCGAGATCTCGGTAAGACCTGTGAGCACGCCTTTTCCATTGAGATCCCTGAGCCCGCGATTAACATTATACTCCCTGTACATACTCGGCTCTATCCAGCCGTCTTTCACACAAAGGTCGGCAAGCTGCCGAATTTCCTCGGTGATCTGCGAAAAATCCTTCTTTTCCATTTTCTTTTCCTCCTTTTCCGATAATAGTTAATAATACACTATGTATATTTTATCATGTAATAAAGCCTATGTCAATATACAGATTGTAAACTTTGTTTAGTTATTGCCGAGCTTATGCCGCATAAATTCAATGATCGATTTTCGGGTGACAATACCCATAAACACTCCGCGATCGTCTACAATAGGCACAAAGTTTTGATTTGAAATGCGGTCGAGCAGCTGCGGAATATTTGTGTCCACCGTGACCGACGGGTTGAAGTCCGCTCTCATGATCTGCCCGATCTTCACTTTTTCGAGCGACTTCCAGTTGCCGTTGTATTCATCAAGCACCGCCCACAAAAAGTCTCCCTGCGTGACTGTGCCGACATAAACGCCGCCGCGTGTTATGACAGGGATCGCCGCATAGCCGTGCGCCTTCATCTTCTCAAGCCCTTGCCTGACTGTGTTATCCTCGTAAATATAGCTCACATCCGCTTTCGGATGCAGAAAAAACAAAATATTTGCGCTTTCCGAACTGATCATAAGAGTCTCCTTTCGGGGAATCCCCCTATATATAAATATACCAAAAAACCGCTTAGTATTTGTGAATTTTTCGTGACGAATTGATTTACTCTTTTAAAAGAAGTACGCCGTGCTTTCAGCACGGCGTACGCTTATTTTATTTTAAATATCTTTTTAAGTATACCTCTGAGCATTTTCGGACTTTTCACAACAACAACTGTCATACAAAACGCCTCCTCAGTGACATTTCATGTATGCAAACCCGAGAAGCATCAGCGTGATCCCAAGTATCAGCATCAGCACTTTGTAGGGAAGAAATGTTGCGATGATGATACCGAGTCCGAAAGCGCATACTGTCTGTGCTCTGTTTTTGTTTCGGCAAGGTCGCTTTCTCATAAAAAACACCGCTTTCCCGTTTGCATCGTTCCGCTGTTTCGCGGTCACAATAACATTATATCAAAAAAGCGGTTTTTTGTTCATCGATCGGCAAGAAAAATAAGCGCTCTTGCGTTTTTCAGTGTAATAACGCATTTATCGGAGCTCACTTCGTTGCTGGTCGTGTAGAGATAATCAAAATCGACTTTCGCGTGCGACAGCGGATATTTCGCGCCTGTGATCGACAGATCGCTGATCGGCGTGTCAAGCGGGATAATTCCGAAATATCTGCATTCATCCTTTTTGATCTCAAAGTTGCCGTCGTTCAGTATAAAATACCTGCCAGAGCTGTCCGCCATTTCGCCGCGAGCGCCGTGTTTATCAATATAGCATAGCGCGCTGATATTCGCCATTGTGTGATCGAATCTGCCGCCTGTGCCGCCGAGGATAAGTATATCCCGAAACCCGCGCTCAAGCGCAGCTTTAACAGCATGAAAGCTGTCTGTTTCGTCTTTTTCGGGCTTCAGCGTTATGATCTCACAACTGTCGTTGACGCTTTTTCGGTCAAACGAATCGAAATCCCCGACTATCAGCTGAGGCGCTGCTCCGAGCGCATTTTTATATCTCAAAGCGCCGTCGCAATAAATAACGAAATCACTGTCTTTTATTCTCGATTTTGCCGCTTCTGCATTGTCGATCACGCCGCCTGCGATAATGACACAGCGGCTATTTTTACTGCTCAAAACCGTCACTGCTTTCTTTTGTTGAGTTCCCATTCGGGTATTTTTGCCGCATCGCGATACATTCTCACATAGCTTTCAAAGCGGCTTTTTGCTATCCTGCCGTCCTCCGCCGCACTCGATATAGCGCAGCCCTTTTCGCCTGTGTGCGAGCAGGAAGTGAACCTGCACTCTCCGATAAACGGCTCAAACTCCGGAAAACAGTTTGCGATAGACTCCTTGCGGATAAACAGCTCGTCCTGAAGCTCAAAGCTCGAAAACCCGGGTGTGTCTGCAATATAACCGCCGCCGCAGCGAAACAGCTCGGTGTGGCGGGTCGTGTGTCTGCCTCTGCCGAGCTTTTTGCTCGTGTGCGCTGTTTCAAGCGAAAGCGACGGCATAATATGATTGAGTATCGACGATTTTCCGACACCGGAATTGCCTGTGAAAGCACAGATCCTGCCGTTTATCATATCGCGGATCTCATCGGCACCGTCGCCGTTATTGCCGCTTGCACGGATAGTGCGATAGCCTGCCGACTTATAAATTTCGAGCAGTTCATCGGGCGGTGCAATATCCGGCTTGTTTGCAACGATCACCGGTATGACGCCGCAATGCTCGGCATAAACCGTCAGCTTATCGATAACAAAATAATTCGGCGCGGGATCGCCTGTGGATGCAATGATAAAAAGCAAATCAAGATTTGCAAGCGGCGGGCGGACAAGTGCGTTCTTACGGTCGAATATACGTTCGACAGTGCCCGCATTGTCCTGCACACTGATCTCGACTTTATCCCCTGTCAGCGGCGAAAGCCCCTTGCGGAACTTACCGCGTGCCTTGCATTCAATAATGGTATCGCCGGTATCCACATAGTAGAAACCGGCGATAGCCTTAATAATTATACCGTTCATTCTTATTCCTGCTTGTTTGAACCTGTAGTAGTTGTTGCCTCGGTTGACGAAGGAGCTGTCGTCGGAGCCTCGGTCGGCGGGAGAGTTGTCGGAAGATTGCCTGTGCTGATATAAAGCGTTATTGAAGAGCCCTTATCAACATAGCCGGCTTTCTCGCTCTGGCGGACAACAAATCCCTTTTTCGGATATTCCGAACTGTCGATATACGATGTGTGTACAGATAGACCCTTGCTGCGAAGCTCCTTTTCGGCGGATTCATAATCCATGCCGACATAGTCGCTGATCTTGACCTGCTGAACTTCCTTGCCGCTGCTGACATACACCGTGATAGTATCGCCCGTGCGGATATTGCTTCCTGCGGGCGGAATAGTCTCGATAATGTAGCCTTCGTTTACATTGTCACTCGGCTGATCGACCTGCGAAACCTTAAGGCCCATCTCGTCTGTGAGCAGTTCTTTAACACGCTTGAACTCCTGATTGGTGTAGTTTTCAAGCACCATTGTCTGCGCACCCTTGCTCACTCTGACCTTGATAACCGTGTCTTCCTTTATTGTCTTTCCGGCTTCGGGCGACTGACGGTAGATCTCGCCGTCTTTATATTCCGAATTGTAATCGGTGCTTTCAACGGTTATATTGTAAGATTTGAAATCCGGATCGGCTATGATCTCATTATAAACTTTGCCGACAAGGTTCGGACATTTAAGCGTCGCTCCCGTGTCGTTGAACACATTGTAGCCGATGACAATGACCGCAACAACAGCGATGATAAATATCGCCGCAACTCCCGATAGCACGGCGACGAGCGGGGATTTACCGCCGTCGTCCCTGCCGTTTTGCTTCTTTTTCGGGCGGCGTTCATGCGAATCATAAGGCTCTCTTTCGCGGTGATCGTGCGCCTTTGTTTTAGCCTCGTGCGGCGTATCGTATTTATAATCAAAGATAAACTGCTCATTCATCTTGACCTCTTCAAGATCATAGAGCATTTCTCTCGCGCTTTCAAAACGATTATCCGGGTCTTTCTGCATAGCCTTGAGAGTGATCTCTTCAAGTCCCCTCGGAATATCGGGGTTGATAGCCGTCGGGCGTTCCGGTTCGTTTTGCAGCTGCATTATTGCAACGGAAACCGCGCTGTCCGATTGAAACGGCACTCTGCCGGTTGTCATCTCATAGAGCATGATGCCGACCGAATAAATATCGGATCTGCCGTCTGTGAAATCGCCTCTCGCCTGCTCCGGACTGATATAATGCACAGAGCCGATCGCCTTGTCGGTCATAGTGGGCTGGCTGCTGCGCGAAAAACGCGCGATGCCGAAATCTGTGACCTTGATCTCGCCGTTTCTCAGAAGCATAATGTTCTGCGGCTTGATATCGCGGTGAACAATGCCTTTTTCGTGAGCGTGCTCAAGTGCTTTCAAGATCTGCGAGGTGAAATGAATAGCCTCGCGCCATTCTATAACGCCCCTTTGATTGATATACTCCTTTAGAGTTATGCCGTCAACATATTCCATAACGATATATTGAAGCACATCTCCGAAGCTTACATCATAAACCTTTACGATGTTGGGGTGCGAAAGCACGGCGATAGCCTTGGATTCATTCTGAAATCTTCTTCTGAATTCGGCGTTCGCAAGAAATTCTTCTTTCAGGATCTTGATAGCAACCGTTCTGTCGTCAACGTTGTCATAGGCTTTGTAAACAACAGCCATGCCGCCGATTCCGATGAGCTCGCTTATCTCATATCTTCCGTCAAGTCGCTTTCCGACAAGATTGTCCATGTGTGTCCCCTTCCTTTCGTTACACGCAGACAGTAGGTTTAAAAATATCTGCGCTAATTTTTATCCTTCGCTTGCAAGAACAACGGTGACATTATCGCCGCCGCCGCCATCCAGCGCTTTTTCCACAAGTATGTCCGCGCAGGAATAAAAATCATTATCCCGAACGGTGCTCAGTATATCCTCGTCGCTCACATAATTCGTAAGACCGTCGGAGCAAAAGAGGAAAACATCATCATCGCCGTAATCGATCTCGTCGTGGTCTGTCTTGATCGATTCCTGAACTCCGACCGCCCTTGTTATCACATTCCGTGTCGGGTGATTGAGCGCCTCCTCCTTTGAGATCTGACCGATCTCATAAAGGTGCTGAACTATTGAATGATCGGTAGTTATCTGTTCAAGCTTTTCCTTGTTTTTAATAATGTAGGCTCTGCTGTCGCCCGCATGAGCAATGTATGCAACATTGTCGCAGAAGATCGCCGCAACAACCGTTGTGCCCATTCCGGAAAGATTATCATCATTCTCGGCGCGGTCGAAAATCGTCGCATTTGCCGCCATGATAGCGGATTCGAGCAGGGATTTGATGCTCTGGCTTCGCATATTATCATGGGCAAACCGTTTGATATGTTCGCTGATGATCGTCACCGCAGTGTCCGACGCAATATTGCCGCCTTTAGCGCCGCCCATGCCGTCGCACAGCACGACCGCTGTAAGACCGTTTGCAAGCTCGATTACTGAAAAGCAATCCTGATTTGTTCTTCTGACCTTGCCCTTATCGGTTTTGCCGATAGTCCGCACAAAGCATCACCTCCGTTTTTAAATCATCTCTCCTCTGAGCTGACCGCACGATGCGGCAATATCCGCTCCGAGAGTTCTTCTTATAGTTGTGTTTATACCGTGGCTTTGTAAAACATTTTCAAAATGCTTTATCTTTTTCATATCGGGGCGCTGAAAGCCGCCCTCTTTTATCGTGTTTATCGGAATGAGATTGACATGGCACAGCATTCCTTTGAGCCTGTTGCACAGCTTTAAGGCGCATTCGTCGCTGTCGTTCACTCCCGCCACGACCGAATATTCAAATGAGATCCGCCTGCCTGTCTTTGCAATGTAGTGCTTGCAGGCTTTGAGCAGTTCATCGATGTTCCAGCGATCGTTGACAGGCATCATCGAGCTTCTGATCTCGTCGGTCGGCGCGTGCAGCGATATAGAAAGCGTCAGCTGTAAATTAAGATCGGCAAGCTTGTATATCTTGTCCACCAAGCCGCAGGTCGAAAGCGAGATATGCCTCATTCCTATATTTATCCCGTTTTCGTCGCTCACCATTTTCAAAAATTTTAAAACATTCTCGAAATTGTCGAGCGGTTCACCCATGCCCATTAAGACAATGTTTGAAATTCTGATCGAAAGATCGCGCTCGGCTTCATATATCTGATCAAGTATCTCTCCTGCGGTAAGATTTCTGCGCCTGCCGTTCTTTGTCGAAGCGCAAAATCTGCAGCCCATCGCGCAGCCTGCCTGAGTCGAAACACAGATCGACCAACCGTGCTTATACTGCATAACGACCGATTCGATATACTCGCCGTCTGTCAGCCGATAGAGGTATTTCACTGTGCCGTCTATCTTAGAGCAAAGCTTTCTTTCTATCTCGCAGCGCGATATATAATACTGCTCTTCGAGCTTTGAAAGCAACTGCTTCGGCAGATTGTTAAGCTCATCATAGTTGCGCGCCGCGTGACAATGGAGTTTATCGTATATCTGCTTTGCTCGGAATTTCTGCGCGCCCAGCCCGACTGTGATCTCTTTAAGCTCATCAATGTCCAGCGATCTGAGATCTGTCATCGGTCATGCCCCTTTCTCACAAATGCCGAGATGAAAAAACCATCTGTTCCGTGAATGTGGGGAAACAGTGTGAGCATATTCTCGGGCTCGTCTATCGCGCGCTTTATCTGCGGCAAAACAGGATACGGCTCAAAATCGCCGTGTTCACTTAAAAAACGCTCGCAAACAGCGCGGTTTTCGCTTTTAAAAAGCGTACAGGTGGAGTAGACAAGTATACCTCCGACCTTCAAAAATTCCGCTTGTAGACTTAATAAATGATACTGTAATTCCGGAAGATTGTCAAGTAATGCTACATTTTTGTAACGAATTTCGGGTTTTTTTGTTATAATTCCTATGCCCGAACAAGGCAGATCGCATAAAATTCTGTCAAAATTGTAAAGGTTGTTACTTTCGCTTTCGGCGTCTCTCAAAACAGCGCGAACATTGTTGAGCCCGAGCCGCTTTGCGCCGAGAGCGATCATTTTGACCTTGTGTTCGTATTTATCGCAGGCTGTGACCTCGCCGTCTCCCTTCATCAGCTCCGCTATTGAGAAGGCTTTTCCCCCGGGAGCGGCGCAGGCGTCAAGCACTTTCATACCGCGTTCGGCGCATACCGCCTTCGCACAAAGCTGAGAGGCGATGTCCTGAACATGAAACAGTCCTTCTTTGTAGCCGTAGAACGAGCGGATATCACCCGCATTTTTGATTATGAGAGCGGTGTCGCAAAGCTCGCTTTGCTCTGCTTCTATACCGCGGGAATGCAGCTTCGATATATAGTCCGAAAGAGATGTTTTCAGCGTGTTCACTCTGAGCGTCACACCGAGATCGCGCTTTTCAAAGCCGCAGAGTATCTCTTCTGTGAACTCCTCGCCGTAGTCATCGCAAAGCCGACCGACAATTTTTTCATCGCATGAATATTTTATGCTGAGTTTCTTTAGTTTATCCTCGGGCAGTGAAAACCGCTTTCCCATGCGTAAAAACGAGCGCAGGCAGCCGTTTATGAACCCTGCCGCCGAGTTGACGCCGAGTGTCCTTACGAGCTTTACCGATTCGTTGACGGCGGCACTCTCCGGCACCTTATCCATATATAAAAGCTGATAAATCCCCATTTGCAGCGCGATCCGCACCTTCGGCTTTATTCGGCTTTTTCGGTCGGTCAGCAGGCTGATGATATAGTCGAGTGTGAGCCGACGCTCGATAACGCCGTAAAACAGCGCACAGGCAAAAGCTCTGTCCTGACCGCGAAGGCCGGACTCGGATAAAGCCGTGTCGATAACGATATTGGAGTAGCCGTCGTTTTGGCGCATATAAAGCAGCGCTTTCGCTGCGGTGAGCCTTGCATCAGCCATTCGCAGTGTCTCCGATAGATCCTATTTTTTTGCCGCGCAAAAAGTCCTCGGCGCTCATGCGCTTAGACCCCTCCGCCTGCAGCTCCTCGATAATAAGCGCAGTGCCGCCGCCGCAGCCGATCAAAAGCTCGTCGCTTTCATCAATTATCTCATAAGGCTTTGCGCCGTTATGCTGTATCGGCTTTGCTTTGTAGACTTTAAGGCGTTTGCCGTCTGCAAAAGTGAAAGCGACAGGCCATGAGTGCAGACCTCTTATAAGGCAGTCGAGCGTGTAAGCCGACTTATTAAAGTCGAGCAGTCCGTCCGACTTTTTAATAATAGGTGCATAGCTTGCAAGACTGTCGTCCTGCGGGGTAAAGGTCGCTTTTCCGCTGTCGAGTAGATTGAGCGTTTCGCAAAGCGCGTCTGCACCTATTGCCGATAATCTGTCCCAAAGGCTTTCTGCGGTGTCGTCATCGCGGATCGGCTCCGTCTTTGTGAGTATAACATCGCCCGTGTCCATCCCGTGATCCAGCCGCATAGTGCAAACACCTGTCTGCTTCTCGCCGCAGACTATCGCCCACTGAATAGGCGAAGCACCGCGGTATTTCGGCAGCAGGGAAGCATGAACATTAACACAGCCGAGCTTCGGGATTTCGAGTATTTCATCGGGCAGCAGCTTGCCGTAGGCAACAACAGCGCACACATCGGGAGAAAGCTCTCTGATGATTTCGGTGCTTTCGCCTGTTTTGAGCGTTGTCGGCTGGTAAACAGGCAGACCGTATTTAAGCGCAGTCTGCTTCACGGGGGGAGCGGTCAGCACCTGCCGTCTTCCCACAGGTTTGTCGGGCTGAGTGAAGACAGCGCAGATCTCGTGTCCTGCTTTTATAAGGCTTTCAAGGCTTTCTGCCGCAAAATCGGGAGTGCCCATAAAAACGACTTTCATCTATTAAAAAACCTCGCAAATTTTATTCTTCGGGGTCGATATATTCAACGACCTTTTCGGTGAAAAGAATACCATCGAGATGATCGATCTCATGGCAAAACGCTTTCGCTTTAAGTCCGCTCGCCGTTTTCTCAAACTGCTTTCCGTTGCGGTCGTACGCTCTGACGGTGACAGTCATCGGACGCTCTGTGAAGCCCCAGATACCAGGGCATGAAAGGCAGCCCTCTTCGGTGCGCTGATAACCGTCGGTAGCGATTATCTCGGGGTTGATAAGCTCAATAACACCGTCCTCATCGCCGATATCCACAATGCAAAGCCGCCTTAGAATACCGACCTGAGGTGCGGCAAGACCTGCACCGTTTGCATCGGTAAGAGTTTCGCTCATATCGTCAAGCAGTTTCCAAAGCTTTTTATCGAATTTCTCAACAGGACGGCACTTTTTAGTCAGCGTGTCGTCTCCTTTTTTCAGTATGTTTCGGATAGCCATAGTAAGTCACCTTTGTTTAAATGATATTTTCGGGATTCATATCGGCAAAAGCCGACACATCTTTAAATTGTTTTTCGGTTTTAGCGAGATTGTCCCGTATCATATCGCGCAGAGCGCGGCTGTTTTTGCACTTAATGAGCATTCTGCACCGATATTTTCCGCCGATCTTCGGAATACTGCACGCCGCAGGTCCGAGTATCACAAGCTTCAGCGACGGATCGGCTTTAACACAGTCGGTTATCCCGTCGAACATCGATCTCGCCGCCGTCATGGCTCTCTGCGCACTGTCGCCGACAAATCCGCAGACCAAAAGATCGCAGTAGGGCGGATATGTAAGCATCTTTCGGGTGAGTATCTCCATATTGTAAAACTTATCATAATCCTGCTGAGCCGAAAGAGCGATGATCGGATTGTCGGGCTCGGTCGTCTGGATCAGCGCAAGACCGTTGCCTGAGGCTCTGCCTGAGCGTCCGATGACCTGAGTTAAAAGATCGAATGTCTTTTCGGTCGATTTGAAATCGGTGCTGTGCAGGCTCACATCGGCATTGATAACGCCCACCAGCATAACATCGGGAAAGTCGAGCCCCTTTGCGACCATCTGAGTGCCGATCATGACATCATATTTATGTTCGGCAAACGCCGTCAGCTTTTCTTCATGTGAAAAGCGTGCCATTGTTGTATCGGCGTCCATTCTGAGTATCCTCATCTCAGGGAAGAATGTCTGCAATTCCTCTTCAATACGCTGTGTGCCGTAGCCCGATAAGCGGATATTATCGTCTCCGCAGACAGGGCAGACCGCCGAATACGGCTCGGAATAGCCGCAGTAGTGGCACATCATTCTGCCGTTTGCGCTGTGGTAAGTCAGCGTGATACTGCAATTAGGGCAGGTGGCAACATTGCCGCAGTTTTTGCAGGTCACAGTGATGTTATATCCTCTGCGGTTGAGCAGAAGAATGGCTTGCTTCCCCTCGTCCGTAATATCAGTCAGCGAATCTATCAGACGCGGACTGAGAATAGTAGTGCTTTTTGAAGTGAGCAGCGGGCGCATATCGACTGTTTCGACCTTCGGGAGCTTAGCCTCGCCGTATCGCTCTGTAAGACAATAAAGACCATATACTCCAGCCTTCGCTTTCGAGTAACTCTCGATCGACGGTGTGGCGGATGCGAGCAGCAAAAGGCATTTGTTATATCCGGCTCTGAATCTTGCGACATCTCTCGCGTGAAAACGCGGAGTGCTTTCGGATTTGTAGGTGTGCTCCTGCTCCTCGTCCATGATAATAAGTCCGAGATCGTCAAACGGAGCAAACACAGCCGACCTTGTGCCGATCGCTATCTTCGCTTTTTTGCTCTTTACTCTTTTAAATTCGTCCATCCTCTGTCCGAGCGACATTGCCGAATGAAAAAGCGCGACCTTTTCGCCGTATCTCCGGCGAAATATTTTCAGAGTCTGCGGTGTCAGCGCGATTTCGGGCACCATTACAATAACGCTTTTTCCCTCTGCGATCACTGTGTCGATCAGCTTGAGATAGACCTGAGTTTTGCCCGAACCCGTAACGCCGTAGAGCAGTGCTGTGCCGGGCTTTTCGCTGTTCATCTGATTTAAAATGCCGCTGAAAGCTTCGTTTTGCGCCGCCGTCAGCGATATCTCGGAAGTATCAGTTGCGAGCGTCAGCTCAAACGGTGTGCGATACACCTCGTTTTCATAATACTGCGCTATATTGTTTTTGACCATTGTCGAAACAACAGCCGCAGACACGCCTGTGAAATAGCAGACCTCCTTGACACTTGCTGTCTCGCAACCCGAAAGAAAGTCAGCAACACTTTGCTGCTTCGGCGTCAGCTTTTTGCCGCTGTCATATTCTTCGCTGAGCCGTACCATTTTCACAGTCGCGTCGTTCATGCGGCGAACGGCGTCGTCGGTTCGGCAAATGAGCCCGCGCTTGACAAGCTCGTCAGGCAGACGACTTGATGAATCAAGCCCTATCACCTGCAAAAGCCGTTCTCTCTTAACAGCACCTTTCGCGTTCGATAAGCATTTTATGATCGCCTGTTCGTCGGGTGCTAGATCGGCATTGTCTATATCGGCTTTTTCATTTAATGTATATGAAGCGACTATTTTAACATTGATACCTGCCGGAAGCATCGGTCTTGCTGCCTGCATATATGTGCAGAAGGTGCGATCCTTGATAAAGTCTGCAAGCTCCGCCATTTCCTCGGATAATATCGGACTTTCATCTGTCAGCGAAATTATCGGCTTCAGCTTTTCAATTTCGGATTCACCGTCCTCAATAATGCGGCGGATAACGCCGTTGCGCTTGCGATTTCCTCTGCCGAACGGTACAACAACCCTCTGACCGACAAAAACCCTGTCTGCCATGTCAAAAGGCACCGAATAATCAAACGCTTTATCGAAATTGACCGTTGTCTGCTCCACATATATTTGAGCGCATAAAAACTTTTTCATATCCCTTTTAAGCGGTGAAAAGTCAGGGCGCACCCTGACTTTTGCAAATTACTTGTCAAACTTTGCGGCAAGTTTATTAAGCGCGATATCGACAGGCTTGTCAACAAGTATCTCGCCCTTTTCTTCTGCCTGCTCGGCAATATATCTTGCGTATTTTGCAACATCAAGCACCAGCTGATAGCGGCTTTCGTAGATATTGATGAGCTTAGCAATTGAAGGATTCAGCATCTTTCTCCACCTCTTCTGTGAATTTTCTCATATTATTTTTGGTAAAAGCCTGGGCTTTTATTATCGTGAGTATGTCTTCGGCACACTTTGTTATATCCTCGTTTATACAGATATAATCGTAGTCGGCGGCGCATTTGAGTTCGTCACAGGCGATCATAAGCCGATTTTTTATCTGCTCTGCGGTCTCGGTGCCTCTGCCTTCAAGCCGCTCTTTGAGCGCGCCGAACGAAGGCGGCATAATGAAAATGCCTATCGACTGCGGCATCTCGCGCCGTACGTTGGCTGCGCCGTTTGTGTCTATCTCAAGGATAACATCGTGTCCGTTGTTTATCCATTCTTCGACCGGCGCCTTCGGAGTGCCGTAGAAGTTGCCGTTGTATTCATTGTATTCGAGCAGCTCGCCGTTTTTGATCATGCTCTCGAATTTCTCGCGGCTCACAAGATGATATTTCTCTCTGTCCGAGGGATCTCTTTCGGGCCTCGATGTGCAGGAGATCGAAAATTTAAGCTCCGGCGCGATCTCGAAAAGCTTTTTAAGAACCGTGTCTTTTCCGCAGCCGCTCGGTGCGGAAACCGAAAACAGACATCCGAGTCTTTCATTATTCATCTGTATCTTCCCCCTGTGCCTGACCGGCTCCCGAAAGCCTGTGTGCGAGCGTTTCGGTCTGCAATGCCGTCAGTATAACATGACCGCTGTCGGTCATGATAACGGCTCTTGTTTTTTTGCCGCAGGTCGCGTCTATCAGACTTCCCTGATCCTTGGCCTCTGCGATCATACGCTTAACAGGTGCCGAATCAGGAGCGACGGCGGCTATCATTCTGTCGGCATTTAAAAGGTTGCCGTAACCTATATTAACAAGCTTCATCGGCAGCTCCTATTCAATGTTCTGGATCTGCTCGCGGATCTTTTCGATTATCGACTTCATATCGATAACCTTTTTCGAGATCTCATAATCATTGCATTTCGAGCCGATAGTGTTTGTTTCTCTGTTCATTTCCTGAACAATGAAATCAAGCTTTCTGCCGATAGGCTCGTCGGCTGAGAGCAGGGACTTGATCTGCGAAATATGACTTTTCAGTCTGACTGTTTCTTCGTCCACCGCGATCTTGTCGGCGAATATCGCCGTTTCGGTGAGCAGACGCTGTTCGTCCACCGAGGTGTCCGAAAGCAACTCCTTTATCTTGGCTTCGAGCCGAGCGCGGTACGCCTTAACGCTCTCTTCGGAACGCCCCTCGATAAAAGCTACCGAATCGAGGATAAGCCCGCACTTTTCGAGCACGTCGCATTTGAGCGACTCGCCCTCGCGCGCCCTCATCTGAGAGAACGATTCCACTGCTTTTTCAAGCACCGTCAGCACAGCACTTGTGAGCGCTTCCTCATCGACATCCTGCTTTATAACTTTAAGCACATCGGGCATACGCGCAATAGTCTCTGCGCTGATGATGCCCTGCGTGCCGCAGGTGTCTGCTATCTGCGCCAGCGCGTCACTGTATGCCTTGGCGAGCGGGAGATCCGCAGAGACTGAAACGCCGGTGCTCTGCATTTCCTGCACGCTGATGAAAACCTCGACCTTGCCTCGGCTGACTTTTTTTGCAACCGCTGATTTTATCTTTTCTTCCAAAAACCCGTACTGACGGGGATATTTGCAGGAAAACTCAAAGAATTTATGATTAACTGAACGGATCTCGGCGCTTATATCATAGGCGCCTATGAGTTCGGAACATCTGCCGTAACCGGTCATGCTCTTTGCCAATGCTGATCTTCCTTCCCGTGGGCGTTGCTTTGACGCGGCAACACTTCTCAAATTAAATCTTATTATACCATGCTTTCGCCGCCGTGTCAAGGCGACCGACTTAAAAAACAGGGCCGACAAAATTGTCAGCCCTGCAAGCTTTATTCGGTTTTCAGTTTCCGTTGAATCGGTTTAAAAACGCTTTCGTGCGTTCGCTCTTAGGCGAATCGATGACCTCTTCGGGAGTGCCGTATTCTTCGACAACACCGTCCGCCATGAACAGTATCTTATCCGCAACATCGCGTGCAAAATCGATCTCATGCGTCACGACGATCATTGTCGAATTGCCGTCTTTCAAGCCTTTTATAACTTTCAGCACCTCGCCTGTCAGCTCCGGATCGAGCGCGCTTGTCGGCTCGTCGAAGCAAAGCACATCCGGACTGAGCGCAAGCGCTCTCGCAATAGCGACGCGCTGCTGCTGACCGCCCGAAAGAGCATGAGGATAAAAATCCTCCTTCTCCGAAAGACCGACCGACGCTATCAGCTCATGAGCTGTTTTTTCGATCGACGCCTTAGCTTCGGCAAGGGTTTTGCACCCATTGTACTCTCCGCTGTGCTTAATAGCGTCTTTTGCGAGCAGCTCGCTCGCAAGCGTCACATTTTTAAGCACGGTATACTGCGGAAACAGGTTGAACGACTGAAAGACCAGCCCGAAATGCAATCGCTTTTCTCGAATGTATTTCTCGGTCATTTTCAATTTGTCGCCGCCGTCAAACAGCGTCTCGCCGTTGACGGTGATCGTTCCGCTGTCGGGAGTTTCAAGAAAATTCAGGCATCTGAGCAACGTTGTTTTACCGCTGCCGGACGAACCGATTATAGCAAGCACTTCGCCTTTTTCAAGCGAAAAGTCGATACCCTTCAAAACGCTTGTTTTATCAAAGCTTTTTTCAATATTCCTAACTTCAAGCACAGCCATTTTCCGCTACCCCCTTAGCTTCTGAAGAAATCGAGCTTCTTTTCGATATAGGAGAAAAGAAGGGTGAGTATTCCGCAGAAAACAAGATAAAAGAGTCCCGAATAAAACAGCGGCCAGACAAGTCCCTGATTTGTGAATGTCTTTGCAGTCATGGTGATATCCATAACGGCGATCACATTCGCAAGGGAAGTGTCTTTTATAAGCGTTATGATCTCATTGCCCATAGGCGGGATTATTCTTTTAACGACCTGCAAAAGCTCGATCTTAAAGAATATTTGCGACTTTGTCATACCGAGCACCTGCCCCGCTTCGCGCTGACCGCGCGGAGTGCTTTCGATGCCGCCGCGGTAGATCTCCGAGAAATATGCCGCGTAGTTGATTATAAACGCAATGAGCGCCGCAAGCATTCGGTTTTTCATCGGCACGCCGAAAACGAGTCCCGGCACAAAAAACACGACAAAAAGCTGAAGCATGAGCGGTGTGCCTCTTATTATCCAGACAAAAACTTTAACAACTGCCGAAAGCGGTTTGAATTTCGACATTGAGCCGAAGGATATGATCAGACCGAGCGGCAGTGAAAAGATAAGCGTTACAAAAAAGATAACGCAGTTTTGCCAAAAGCCGCCGAGAAGTGTTGTTGTTATATCAAAAACCGAGTGTTCCATTATTTTGCGATGCTAAGCTCCTGAAGCTTGTACTTTGTTGCGATCTCGTTGAATTTGCCGCTGCTCACAAGCTCTGTGATGATCTTGTTGACCTCAGCTGTGACATCACTGTCTTTTCTGAATGCGATACCGTATTTCTCGCCCTCGAACTCGCTTCTGAGAACAGCGGTGAGCGATGCGTTGTCAGTACCTTCGCCGATCGAACCGATCGAGAGAACATAATCGACAACTGCACAGTCGGCAGTACCCGACGAAACTTCGAGAAGTGCGGTTGCCTGCGAGTCAACAGCGGTGTATGTAGCACCGGAAAACATATCCTTCTGAGTATCAGTGACAGTGGTTTCGCCTGCCGAGCCTTTCTCAGCTACAACCGTGAGACCTTTAAGATCGGGCTTTTCCGAGTTGAACTTCGACTCGTTGCCCTTCTTGCAAACGATGACCTGACGGTTCTCAAGATACGGAGTGGAAACGCTTGCGTTCTGCTGGATATCATCTGTGATAGTCATACCGTTCCAGATGCAGTCGATAGTTTTGCCGTTGAGCTCAATGATCTTGGAATCCCAGTTAATGACCTGGAATTCGGCTGTAACTCCGAGCTTTTCGCAAACTGCCTGCGCAAACTCTGTTTCAAAGCCTGTCCAGCTGCCGTCAGCCGCTTTATAGTTCATCGGAGCAAACTCTGTTATACCGATGACAAGCTTGCCGTTCGCTTTGATAGCGGCAAGGTCGCTGCTTGCGGATGTTGTGTTGCCCGATGCGGAGCTGCTCTGCGAACCGCAGGAGCAGAGAACAGCCGCGCTTGTCATAACTGCAAGGATCAAACATAAAATTTTCTTCATTTTTCATCTTCCTCAATACAAGATATTTCCACCTTTAAAGCGGATTACCCGTATATTATACACTAACACATTAGCAAAGTAAAGTGTTAATTTCAAAAAGAGCAAAATTTTTATCAAACAGTGATAAGATCCTTGATCTTTTCAAACTGCTTTTCACCGATACCTTTTATGTATGATATATCCGCTGTCTCCTTGAATCCGCCTCTCGCTTGCCGATAGTCAATTATCCGCTGAGCTATGACCTCGCCGATTCCGGGCAGGCTTGCAAGCTCATTCAGCCCCGCTGTGTTTATGTTGATAAGCTCGCTTTTTTGCACTGTTTTGACGGTTGCGGTTTTAGAAGTGCCGACTGCTTTTATTGATGAAGAATCGTAGTAAACCGCTTCGGTTCTGTCGAGTGCGATATATGCTATCGCGCCGGCGCAGACTATCAGGGAAATGCCGACAAGTATCCATTCAAGGCATATTTGCCGTTTCGTTTTGCTGTTCTTCATCGTGTACCTCCAATTATCGTTTTTTAAACTCTACACCAAAATCATATCAGTGTCAAGAACAAGTAGATATCCGCGTTCCTTTTGAAACTTTTTACAAATTCGTAATCATTTAAAGGAAATTACTCCTTGAAACAGCGTTTTACACAGGCAAAAATAACTTTTTTGTAACTTTTTTTGAAGAAAACAAAAGTTTTGCTTGAAATTCGGTTCAACTTTGTGTAAAATGTATATAGAGAAGTTTCGCAATCTGTGAAATATGATGAAAATCTCGTGAAGGGGCTAATTTTATATGTCGAATCGTTTGTTTCAAAGCGTCGTTCATCAAATGCGAGAGGCTATCGACCGCACTGTCGGTATTGTCGATAAAAACCTCGTTATAACAGCTTGCAGTGAGCTGGGCATGATAGGCAACAGCGTGGATCTTGCCGGATTTGATACGAGAGTCAAGGCGGAGCCGTTCACACATGACGGCTTTACATATAAACCTTTCGGGTCGGACGGTAAGCCTGAATATCTGATGTTTGTTGAGGGGACTGACGACGAAGCGGTCAAATTTGTGTCGCTCATGGCGGTGTCGCTCGTTAATCTTAAGCATTATTATGATGAAAAGTATGACAGAGCAAACTTTGTTAAGAATGTAATTCTTGATAATATCCTTTCAACGGATATTTTCGTCAAGGCGAGAGAACTGCATTTCAACACAGAGGTCAGCCATGTCGTGCTGCTCGTTAAGCTTATCACCAAAAACGATGTCTCGGTGTTCGATGTTATCCAGAATCTCTTTCCGGATAAGCAGAAGGACTTTGTTATCAATATAAGCCAGACCGAGATCGCAATCGTCAAGGAGATAAAGAACGATATTTCAACAAAGGATCTTGAAAACCTTGCGCGTTCGATAGTGGACACGCTATCGAGTGAGTTCTATCTGCACGCCGTTGTCAGTATCGGCACGGTTGTAGAGGGCGTCAAGGAATTGGCTCGTTCATTCCAGGAAGCGCAGGTCGCGCTCGAAGTCGGCAAAGTGTTCGACACCGAAAAGTCTATCATCAGCTATGATAATCTCGGTATTGCGCGCCTTATCTATCAGCTTCCGACAACTCTTTGCGAGACCTTCCTGCGCGAGGTGTTCAAGCGCGGCTCGATCGAGAGCCTCGATCAGGAAACGCTGTTCACCATTCAGAAGTTCTTTGAGAACAATCTGAATGTTTCCGAAACTTCAAGAAAGCTTTTTGTACATCGTAACACGCTGGTGTATCGTCTTGAGAAGATCCGCAAGCTCACAGGTCTTGATCTTCGTGAGTTCGAGCACGCTATCGTGTTCAAGATCGCACTCATGGTCAAGAAATACCTAAGTGCAAATCCGACCAAGTTCTGATAATATCGGAGTGTTAAAAGAAAGGAACGGGATCAACTATCAAAAGGGATGCAATAGAGCTTGAAGCGGGTCAGCCTGTTATCGAGTTCAACGGAGTAACAAAAGCATATCAAAAGGGGCTCAATGCTCTTAACGATGTTAATATAAAGATCCACAAGGGCGAGTTCGTGTTTGTTGTCGGTCGTTCGGGCGCCGGTAAATCGACATTTATCAAGCTGATAATGCGCGAGGAAACACCGAACACAGGCGACATTTTTGTAAACGGCTATGATCTTTCAAAAATGCGCCGCAGAGAGATCCCTTATTTCCGCAGAACGATGGGAATAGTTTTTCAGGATTTCAGAGTTATTCCCACAATGAATGTTTTTGATAATGTGGCATTTTCGCTGCGTGTTGTCGGCGCGTCCAACCGCGAGATAAAGCGCAGAGTGGCTCAGGTTCTCTCAATGGTCGAGCTCGGTTCAAAGGCTCGTTCGTATCCGCTTGAGCTTTCGGGCGGCGAACAGCAGCGAGTCGGTCTTGCGAGAGCACTTGTAAATAACCCGGGGCTTATCATAGCCGATGAGCCGACAGGCAATGTCGATCCGAATATGTCCTATGAAATAGTCGAATTGCTCACAGAGATCAACCGTCGCGGCACAACAGTCGTTATGGTAACTCATGAGCACCAGCTCGTGCGCGACTTTAACCGCCGTGTCATCATGCTTGAGGATGGCAGGGTCGTTGCAGATAACTTAGAGGGGGCGATGTGATATGAGAAGCACCCGATATCTTATCCGTGAGGGATTCAAAAATGTCTGGAACAACCGTTTGATGTCCATTGCGTCCATCGGTGTTCTTGTTGCCGTAATGGTTCTCATCGGTGCTGCTTCGCTTTTGTCGGTCAATGTCGATGAAATGCTTTCGGGCTTGCAGGCTCAGAATGTCGTCATGGTCTACACCGACGATAACGCAACAGAGGAGCAGGCAAGAGCCGCTTTTCAGAAGGTTCAGAGCCTTGATAATGTCCTTAATGCCGAGTTTATAACACAGGAGCAGGGCGTTCAGTCGCTTGTCGATTCAATGGGCACTCAGTATGAAGAGCTGTTCAATTTTGTAGACGACGGCGATCAGAAAGGCTCGTGGCTGCCGTTCGGCATGAGAGTTTCTTTTAAGGATCTCACCAAGTTTGACGATACTATCACTCAGATAAAAGCGATCGACCATGTCGATCATGTCAACGATTCAAGAGAGCTGACAATGAAGATCGTCAATATCCGCAGCCTTGTAAACACAGCGGGTCTGTTCATCATAGCACTTCTGTTCATAACCGCGCTTGTCATTATCGCAAACACGATCAAGATCACCATGCATTCCAGAAAGCTTGAGATCAGCATCATGAAAGCGGTCGGCGCGACAAACCACTTTATCCGAACGCCGTTTGTTATCGAGGGTATTATCCTTGGTATCATCTCCGCTGTTATTTCAACAGTCGCGGTCTACGGCGCGTATACACTCGTTGAGGATAAGGTCGCATCTATGAATGTTTCGCTTATTCCGTTCTCAACCGTAGTTTGGTATCTGCTTTTGATGTTTGTCGGTCTCGGCGTTATCACAGGCTGCATCGGAAGTGTTATATCCATAGGTAAATATTTGCGTAAAGAGGGAAGTGAGTTCCGTGCATTTTAAGTTTGTAAAAAAGGCAGTCAGTGCGGTCCTTGCGCTGTCTGTTGCATCAGCTTTCATGCTCGTGTCTCAGCAGCCCGTCGGTGCGATCAGCGCCTCGGAGCTGAGAAATCAGATCGCTCAGTATGAAAGCCGTCAAAAAGAGCTCGATGAAAAGATCGACAGCTTGGAGAGCGACAAATCCGAGTATAAGGAAATTCAGGCGGCACTCGATGAAAAGATCGCCAGCATTCAGGATCAGATCGATCTTTATAACTCCCGTATCTCTGCCATTCAGTCGAAGATCGACGAAAACGAAGCGAAGATCGAGGAGAAAAAGAAGGATATCAACGAAACCAAGGAGCAGCTCAAGCAGCGCCTGCGCGCGATCTATGTCGCAGGATCGTACAGCGAGCTTGCCGTCATACTCAGTGCTGAGGATTACAGCGATTTTCTCGCAAGAAGCGAGCTTATGCGCGGTGTCACCGAGCATGACACTAATTTGATGAACGCCTTGAACGAGGATATTAAAGAGATCAACCGTCTTAATAAGGAAAACGAAGACAGCATGGCGGAGAACAAATCGCTCAAAGCCGATCTCGTTTCAAAGCAGGAAGAACTCGATCAGCAGTATAAGGATGCTCAGTCTAAGCTCGACAGTATCTCGTCCAGCCAGAACAGCCTGCAGTCGGATAAATCCGAGTTGCAGGAAGAGATCGAGGCGAAGGAAGCTCAGCTTAAAGAGATCCAGTCGGCAATCAACAGTGCTCAGGAAAGTTCCACTCGCAAGTACAGCGGCTCAGGCTTTGCATGGCCGTTCCAAAGCTCGTATTATATCTCCTGCTCATACGGTCAGCAGTCATACCGTTTCCACACCGGTGTGGATATATCCTGCAGCGGTGCTTACGGTAAACCGATTTACGCTGCGGCAGATGGCACGGTCATCAGCGTGAATTACAGCAACACAGGCTATGGTAACTGCATGTCGATCGATCATGGCTCGTTGAACGGCGACCATTATGCAACGCTTTACGCGCATTGCAGTTCGATCATCGTGTCGTCCGGTCAGAGTGTATCTAAGGGTCAGCTCATCGGCTATGTCGGCTCGACGGGTAATTCGACCGGTCCGCACCTCCACTTTGAAGTCAGAGTGAACGGCAGCAGCACTAACCCGATGAACTATTCTTATTCCACAGGATTTTAAATAATGATCAAAACACCGCTGAAACGCGGTGTTTTTTGTTAAATAAACTTGTATTTTCGGGAGTTCCATGATATACTTTTCATATAACCCCCCCGAATGGGGGACTTTAGGAGGAGATTTATAAATGTTTTGTGAAAAATGCGGAGCACAGCTCGACGATACAGCTAAGTTCTGTACATACTGCGGAGCGTCTGTAACCCCTGTTGCAGAAGAAACACCAGCGGCTGAGCCTGCGCCTGTCGCCGAACAGTCTGCACCCGCTGCAGAACAGTCTGCGCCCGTCGCCGAACAGTCTGCACCTGTCGCCGAACAGCCTGCACCCGTCGCCGAACAGTCTGCACCCGTCGCCGAACAGTCTGCACCCGTCGCCGAACAGTCTGCACCTGTTCAGACAGTGACTGTACCGGAAGCTAAAAAGCCGTTTCCGAAGGGACTTCTTATCGGACTTATTGCCGGCGTTGCCGCAGTTGTACTGCTTGTTGTTGCGCTTGTGGTAGTTGTTCCGATGCTCAATAAAGTTGACATTAAGGATTATACCAGTCTTTCGTTTGTTGAGAGCTCGCTTTATGAGGGTCACGCAAAGGCGACAGTCTATGTCGATAAAGCTGCTATCGCCGCCGATCATATCAAGTCGGACAGCGTGGACTATTCCAATATGGACTATGATGATCTTATTGATGCGCTTAAAAACTCGCTCGGTTCTTCCTACTCGATAAACGATATAAGCAAGTATTATAAGATCACCGCAACTGTCAAGGACTCAAATCAGGCAGCTGATGAGGACGGCGGCGATTCAGTCGAGGGACTGAACAACGACAGCATTGTGATCGTCAGCATCAAATGGGATACCGATGAGACATCGCTTAAAATGCTCGACAGACTTGAAGAAGAGCTTGGCGTTAAATTTAAGCACAGCGATGAAACTTTCGAGCTCAAGGTATCCGATGAGCTTATCAGCCAGAACCTAAAGCTTGAGCCTGTTGTGAATGTCGATCTGCTCGGCAAGATCAATGAAGGCGGCTATATCAAAACAAATGGCTGTGTAAGCGGCAAACTCAAATGCTATGTCGATGAATTTTCGCTTGATATTGACGGCTATACTTTCAAGCACGATAAAGACAGCGCATATGTCAAGGTCACTAAGAATAATGTATCTCTCGGAAATTACAGTCTGACGCTCCATGTCAAGGATTCCGACAATGATTATTACAGCTATATCGATGATCTTGAAGACGGTGTGACTGTTGTTCTGAGTGCTTCTAATGAGCGTCTTGACGACACTGAAGTATTTCTCACCAATAAATCGATTGAATACAAGGTTGCCGCCAATAAGCCGATCGATGAAGCGACTGCAAAGGCTAAAATTACTCAGATAGAAAATAAGCACAAAGAGGCTTATAAGTATTCGTGGAATGAAAAGAGCGTTGTAAGCGATGTTTATCTTTTCACCAAAACCGAGAGCGGAGTCACTCAGAATGCACTCGTTCTCTATGTGATGAACACATCCGGCACATATACCTCGATCTATGCTTACGGCTATTCAAATGCTTATTTTGACGGCGATGAATTTAAATACGATGAAAAAGCCAGCGACTATGTCGGTTCGTCGGTCTCGTCCGGTAATGAGTCGCCTACAACAAAGATCAAGGCTCATGTCGATGAACTTTCAAAAGCAGGCTGGACAGCTGTTAAGGTTAAATAATCAGTCTTTTAAATGAAAAAATGCGGAAGGAAACTTCCGCATTTTTATTTATGAATAAATTTGACTTTCTCGCCGTCCGACAAAACAAAATAATCGCCGCTTTTAAGATAAACAGGTGCTTTAAGCCCATTTGCGGCAGTGACCGCCGCCGACGCCGGCGGCAGCTCGTCGTTTTCGATGAGCCTTAGTTCGCCATTGCTTATCGCCGCCGAAAGCTCATTTTTCAGCTTGTCGTTCGGTGCTTTGTAAAGCTCAAACGGCGGGTCTTTCGGCTTGATCCCTATATCGCAGTTTACAGCTTTTCCGATAAGCTCGCCTGCGCGTCCGATAAAATGTCCCGGCTGAAAACTGCCTATCGACACTGTAAGGCAGGAACGCACCGCGATATCACCTTCGCCGCTGTCGCCGTTTATGCCGCTGTTGATATCGATGCTCACGACCTTTGCGCCGCTTGCGTTGATCGCGTTTATCATTTCGGCGGCTTTACCTTGCGCACTGCCGCGAAATCCCGTTCCGAAAATGCAGTCGGCAATAATGTCCGCCTTTATTTCTCCGCCGTCATAAACGCTGTACGGCACACCGAGCTTCATGCATTCGTCAAAATAAAACTGTCCGTCCGCAGAGAAGCGTTCTTTGAAAAGGAGAATATTCAGAACGGCAGAAACCCTTGATAATAAAGGATTTCTGCCGTTTTCTTATGCCCGTTTGTCGCTTATTTGTCGCTTAAATCTGCAAGCAGATACTAAAAGATAATAGGC
>CAVGWP010000002.1:0-51713 GCA_963633095.1 bacterium
AAGTCATACCGGGCGATGTTATTAAAAGTGATAATGAGTTAAGTGTAACAGCATAAAGTTTTATATGGAGGAAAAAATTATGAGTATTAAAATAGGATTCTCAGCTCAAGCAATCGATACGAATAACGAAGAAAATGCAGTAACCGTTCCGCAGCAGACCAAAACACCGCGCAGATGTGTAGCGCAGATATATTTTGCAAACAGAAATATGACGCTCGCTTACTACAATGATCGATTCAGTCTGCAACGCGGTGATATGGTTTATGTGGATGGCAAGTTGGAGGGAATGCTTGGCCGCGTCATTGATGTTAATTACAATTTCAAAATAAAAATATCCGATTATAAGCGTGTGATCGCCGTGGTGGATACCGATGTACACGGTCATTTCTTTATAGCGGGCAGTCATTTTGTCACATTTGACCGTGAAACCCTGCCGTGCGATAAGGCATCGCTATGGTTTAAAGCACCGACGGCGAGCTGCGATGAATTTGTCAGCGGCAGTGACGACACATTTTTTCGCCTTGCCGATCTCAATGACATGAATATTGACAATGCGGCTGCCGAACGCGGACACAAATACTATTTGAATAACAGGGTCAGGTACATTTGTCTTGACGGCTCTAAGGGGTATGCGATCGTTGAAGGAAGTAAAATCTATGAGACGGAATTTGAATATCAAAACGGCGAGATCGGCAAGTTGGTTTGCTCCTGCTTTTGCGGCGGCAACTGCAAGCATGAGTTTGCTGTTGTGCTTCAGCTTAAAGAAACACTCGATTTAATTGAAAAAAATTATGCCGCCGAATACGAGAGCACCGGTTACTTTGCCGCAGTCAACAAGGGCACATTGTTTACATTTGCGGTCGATGGTAAAGACATCGGTACATTAACGCTTTAAAATTCAAGAGGTAATAAGTCTTTTGAATTTCTGCAAATTAATACATGTTTGATATAACAAAAACGCCGAAAAATCATTTTCGGATTGGATTATGTGTAAAAAAGCCGAGCGACTGCAGCACTCGGCTTTTTCCTTTAGCCTTACAGCATTCTTTTCTTTGCTTGTAAAACACAGACTTTTAAGTAAAAAATAAACGGTTGAAAACATTATTGCGGGGTGGTATAATTATAGGCGAAAGGATGAAGAAGATTTGGAAGTTAAAAAGCTGCGCAATTCCTTGCTTTTGCTGCTTACCGCCACTATTTGGGGAGTGGCATTTGTTTTTCAGAGCAAGGGAGCGGATGTTATGCGTCCGTTCACATTTAACTGCCTGCGCTTTTTTATCGGCGGCATGTCGCTTTTAGTGCTGATCGCAGCGCAAAGTATAATAAAAAAGAAAGAACAAAAATCGAATAAAAAGCCGAGTAAAACCCTGATTATAGGAGGTGTGCTCTGCGGTATTCTGATGTTCGTCGCAACGAATTTTCAGCAGTTCGGCATCGAACAAACGACAGTCGGGAAAGCCGGGTTTATAACAGCATTTTATATCGTGCTTGTGCCTTTGCTCGGCATTTTCATAAAGAAAAAATGCGGGATCCGCGCTTGGATCTCGGTTGCGATAGCACTTGTCGGTCTGTATTTTCTCTGCATTAAGGATGATTTTTCAATAGAGATCGGCGATTTTCTGATATTAATGTGCGCCCTCGCGTTTTCGGTTCATATACTCGTAGTGGATCATTATGCTCCTCTGTGCGACGGCGTGCGCCTCTCGTGTATTCAGTTCTTTGTCAGCGCGACCCTATCGGGCGTGTGTATGCTTTTTTTTGAAAACGACTGTATGGTGCAGGCGTTTTCCGCTCTCGGTGGATGGGATGCTTGGCAAGCTCTCATCGTAACAGGCATTTTCTCCTGCGGCGTCGCGTATACGCTTCAGATAATCGGGCAGAAGAACATGGACCCGACGATCGCGTCGCTCATCTTGAGCCTTGAATCGGTCATGTCGGCTCTGGCAGGCTGGTTTTTCCTCGGTCAGTCGCTATTGCCGAAAGAAATGATCGGATGCGCGCTTATGTTCTGCGCAATAATAATGGCACAGGTTTCCCCTAAAGCGATAATTGATCGCATTAAAGGCCGTAAAAACAGCGAAACGGAGAATTTGTAAATGAAATTTGCTGATTTTTCGCTGCTTTATCATGAAGCTCGGAAAAGCAAAGATCGGGAACAGTTTTTGAAAGACCTCAGTTGGCAGGATTGGATGGAACCGTATTATTATGCCAATCGGCTTGATGATCTTGATTTGCTGCTTTCAAATCTTCATAGATGCGCCGGCGATGAAATACAAACGCTTATTTCGATCACCGATCTCGATGAAAAGAAATTTGCGTCGAGATATATGCTCAACGAGAAAACCGTTAAGGATTGGAAAAGCGGCAAACGCCCGCCTGATAAAGTTTGTATTTATGTCGCCTTTGCAGTGTTCGCCGATTACGGTGCGATTGGCTCGTACCCGACAGCCAAAAAGAAGAAAAGCGATGATAAAGGCGTTTTTCATGAACATTTCCACAACCCATTCGGCGAATAACATCGGTATCAAACGGAGAAATCCGTAAAAAATAAATTATTTCGGAGGAGAAAATCATGAGTTTTTGTAAGAATTGCGGAAAAGAGCTTAAGGATGAAGCTCGTTTTTGCGCCGCTTGCGGCACACCTGTAAGCGAGGTGGTAACAGCGCAGCAGCAGGCTCAGCCTTATCAGCCGCAGAAAGGTCAGAACTTCGCACGTGATATAGCTCAGCTTAATAACACAGCCGACTATACCTCGCAAATCGACCCGAAAGACGCAGCGGAAAACAAGGTTTATGCGATACTGGCTTACATCGGAATATTAGTGCTTGTCACAATTTTCGGTGCACCGAAGAATTCAAAATTTGCCCGCTTCCATGCTAATCAGGGACTCACCCTTCTTATCGCAGAGGTGATCTACGGCATCTTTACGGGCATTATCTGCGGCATAATCAGAGCGATCGTTCCGGATTATCAGTTTATTTTCGGCGGCACAGGCGCGGCTGTATACAGCGTTGTATCCGTGCTTCTCTCGCTTATCAGCATAGTTTTCCTTGTGTTTGCGATAATCGGTATCGTCAATGCCGCAACAGGCAAAGCAAAGGAACTTCCCATAATCGGCAAGATCAAAATATTAAAGTGATCCTAACATTTTTTAAAAACGATACTGTCGATCCGCTGTGCGACGGCTTGCCCGTTTGCACAGTTTTTTTCTTCGATTTAAAAAACTTACCAACCTTTGCGCAGCTGTCTGCGTGTAATAATAAAGAAAGTAGAAATTTTCAGCTAAAGCATTTCTTAGCAAATTCAAATCTTTCACATATTTCTCTTTGTGTATGTCCTTCTTGCTTCAGTCGTATTATTCCTTTTGTATAATCGCTGATTTGCCGATGGCTTCTTGGTATGAAAAATCCTCCTATGATGCTTCATTCCGTAGTATCATAGGAGGTCTGTTTTTTTATTGTCCGTTTTTACCGGACTTGTTCACTTTTTAAGTGTCTGAAGGATCAGCTTGTTTTTATTTGTTGTAATCGTAGTTGCCGGTGAATACCTTGGATCCCCATAGGCTGTCATACTTCTTCTGAAGTGCAGCACCGTAAGACGAGATCTGCTTGGAAGCAGCGGCACCCTTGAATACCGGGTGAACGATCTTTGTAAGGTTGGGCATACCGTCTGCATCCGAACCATCCGGATCGAGGATAGAAGCCGCACTTACATACTTACCGTATTTAACGCCCGATGTATCGGTAGAAGCGTATTTGATAAGGTAAGCCATAGCCATCGAATCATCATCAAGGTTGTAGTTCTTGTAGGAGTTGACAAACATCTGCTCTCTGTAACGATAAAGCTGACGCATTTCTTCGTCACGGAGGAACAGCATCTTAGCAACCTCTGTGTCGTTGTTGTAATAACTCGGGATGAACGAGATAAACTGAATATCCTGCACGCTCTTATAAGTCTTAGAAGCAGACTTTGTAGGGAATGGAACGATACCGATACTGTTCTTGACGGCTGAACCTGTGCAAAGGTTAAGAGTGTCGTGCGATGCAAGTGTCATAGCGACCTTACCGTCTGCAAACAGCTTTTTGTTTGCAGCCCAGTCCTCATCTGCATTAAAGACAACAGCCTTTTTCTTGACCCATGTTTCGATCTTGGCAAGAGCGTCCTGACCTGCCTGAGAAGTGATATTCGACTTCGGAGCCGAACCCTTTTTAAGCTCAACAAGGTTAGTTCCCATAGACGACATAAGCGAACTGAGGAGAATAGGCCCGTCCTTGGCGGCGATACGAAATCCCGGGATGGTAGATGTTGTGAGCTTCAGAGCATAGCTCTCGAAGGTATCCCAAGTCCACTGTCCTTTTCTTGCGGCAACGATAGGATCGGTGAGATTAGCCGCTTTGATCAGCTTTTTGTTGTAAAGAATACCTGCCGGCAGAGTGTACTCAGCGTCGAACGAAGTCCAGCCGTACTGACCGCCGTTGATAGCTGCGATCTGAGTGTTGTTGAAGTCATACCATGCTTCTGTGAAACTGATAGCCGCAATATTCTGAGCGGAACGCAGGTTTTTCATGTAATTGTTCTTGATATATGAAGCAAAGTTGAAGCTCTGCACTTCATACATCTGATATTCAAACTTGTTAGCGGAGATCTCGCCCTGGAGGATCTTATTGTAATCCTGGAATACGCCGATCTCTTCGATCGTTGCACCGTATGTATCTTTAACATACTTGATAGCTGTCTTGTAGTTGCCGAGAGAAGAGCTCGTTGTTCCGGTCTTGCCGCCGAAGTTCCACGGATGCTTGATCTTCAGAGTGTAACCCTTGACCGACTTGATAAAAGAATCGCTCGGGCGTTTTTTATCAGTCGGAGTATCATATACTTTAGCGGAGTTACGAATGTTCGGCAGAGCGGGAAGATCGCTTCCTGCATTGTTGCTTGCGGCGGAAGTCGAGGCTGAAGCCGATGTTGCTGCAGCTGTGGTGGTAACTGTATCGTCGGCTGCAGCGGCAGTAGTCGCAGCTGCGGTTGTTGTTGCGGCAGCAGACTCGCTTGACTTGTCGTCTCCGCAACCTGCGGGCAGGATCGCCAGCGTAGCGGCAAGAATGAGCGCAGCCGCTCGTTTTGTATTTTTCAAAGATGAGCACCCCTTAAAATGTATTTGCTTTTTAATTATACAATACGATTCAATGCAATTCAATTTATTCGGGCGTAAAAAATATTATTGTTTTATTGTGCAAATTGACGGTTTGTGATACAATACAAACGAAGGAGCGGAGAAGTATGAAACAAAGCAACGAAAACAGCGATTATATTAAAAAAATAACCGCTCATCTTTTGAAAATGCAAGATGAGCAGTATAGAGATTTTCATGCCTCGCTTATGCCGACAGTGGATAAAAGCACCGTCATAGGCGTCCGTGTTCCGGCTCTCAGAGCATATGCCGAGACTGTATATAAGGACGGCGGCTATGATGAGTTTTTGAACGATCTTCCGCATGAATATTATGAACAAAACAATCTTCATGCAATGCTTATTTGTCAAAATCCCGATTTCGATCAAACCGTGTCGCAGCTTGCACGATTCCTGCCGTATATCGACAACTGGGCGACTTGTGATATGATAAATCCGAAAGCGTTTTCAAAACAGCCCGAAAAACTGCTTCCCTATATAGATAGGTGGCTTGAGAGTGATGAGACATACACCGTCCGCTTTGCGATAGGTGCGCTTATGCGCTGGTTTGCAGATGATCTTTTTGATGAAAGTTACCTGAAAAAAGTCGCCGCCGTCTCATCGGAGGAATACTATGTAAAAATGATGGTCGCGTGGTATTTCGCAACACTGCTCGCAAAACAGTATAAAGCGACTGTGCCATATATAGAAAATGCTGTTTTGAAACCTTGGACTCATAATAAAGCAATACAAAAAGCGGTCGAAAGCCTGAGGCTGACCGCCGAACAAAAATCATATTTAAAAACATTCAGAATAAAAGCACGCCGCTCCAAAGCACAATAAGCTGTTCGAGCGAGCAGGCGGCGTTTGCAGGGCTTGTCGATGGCAAACATATATCGTCAATTCCGACATCGTTTTTCATAAGCTTCAGATAAAGCTTGTGAGCGGTCTGACCGTTTGTTATTATCCGCTTGATATCGGCGCAGCCGAGAATTTGCCCAAGGTCGTTCGGCACAGCGTTTTTAATACTGCTGTCCGACGATCCCTTAATGTCACAGCTTCCGATAACATCCCAAAGCGCAATACCGTGATTGAGCAAAAGCGCAGTCTTTTCGGGAATATCGGTAGGCACTTTTTCACCGAAAACAGCGGCAAGCATCTTCCAGAAGCGGTTTTGCGGATGCCCATAGAAAAATTGCTGCTGCCTGGACTTAACGGACGGAAAAGAACCGAGTATTAAAATTTTTGAGTTTTCATTAAAAACAGGCGCAATATTGTGCTTTTCCGTAATTATCAGTCCTTTCGGCAAAAAATCAAGCGGCGATAAACACTACCGCCGCTTAAAATTTCAGTTATACCCGCCCTGCCGCAAAACACCGCAAAAAGTATAACCTGCAAAACTGACAGGTGGGTGTCCTCCCAACGGTTTTGCGCTTCCAACATCCCGATAAGATCGGGGAGGCCTGCAGGACCCGCCGCCGGAGACCGGACTCCCTTTAATACAAGTGTAGGGTTATATGCGCGGTGAGATACACGAACAGGGCAGGAGAAGGTCAGTCTCTGTCTACTTCGTAAAACTCTTTAAGACGCTCTGCAAAAATATCGCCGACCTCATTATATTCATCGTCGTCCTCGATCTCTTCATAATAGAACTCGCCGTCGTCGTAGACTTCTTTAAGAACAACGAGCGTGCCGTCGTCCTTATCGGCGTCCTTTCCTGCGGGAACAAGAGCAAGATAATGCTCTCCTTCAAGATCAATGGCGTCCAACACTTCAAGTGAAAATTCTTCGCCGTTTTCATCGGTCAAAGAAATAATATCGGGCTTATAATCGTCCTGCATCGGGAAACGCTCCTTTTTGCTTTTTCTGATTATATTTTATAATATATTTTGCGTTTAGTCAACCGTTTTAACCGCTAAAAAATATTTTTATTTTATTTTTGAAAACTGCTTGACAAACGCGTTCACAAGTGATAAAATATGCAAAGACAACAAAGAAGAGCCGTCCGGTTCTCACCTCGGAGCGAAAGCTGCCGGTGGTCAATAACCTTATCAATGGGATTATTGCGGGCGGATTATTCCGTCCGTTTTTTGTTGCCATCATATTTCGGAGGTGCGTAGTTATCAGCAAGCAAGAGCATTTCATCAACGAACAGATCAGAGACAAAGAAGTAAGACTGATCGACGCGCAGGGCAATCAGGTCGGCATCGTCCCGACGGCAAAAGCGCAGGAAATGGCGGAGGCGGCAAACTTAGACCTCGTCAAGATCGCGCCGAATGCGGTCCCGCCCGTGTGCAAAATCATGGATTACGGCAAGTTTCGGTTTGAGCAGTCCAAGCGTGAAAAGGAAGCCAGAAAGAGCCAGAAGATCATCCGTATCAAGGAGATCAAGCTCGGTCTCAATATCGATGTGCATGATTTCAACACTAAGGTCAAGCATGCCGAGCGCTTTATCGCAGACGGCGATAAAGTAAAGGTGTTTATCCGTTTCCGCGGAAGAGAGCTCGGCCATCCTGAGCTCGGCACAGAAACGATGAACAGATTCGCACAGGCGTGCGATGAATTTTCAAGCGTTGAGAAACAGCCGAAGATGGAAGGCAGAACTATGCAGATGTTCTTGTCACCGAAGAAAAACTAAAACATTCAATCTCAAGGAGGAACTAAAAATGCCGAAGATCAAGACTCACAGCGGCGCTAAAAAGCGCTTTAAGCTTACAAGCTCTGGCAAGGTCAAACGCGCTCATGCGTACAAATCTCACATTCTTAACAAGAAGACTACCAAGAGAAAGAGAAATCTGCGCAAAGGCGTTATTGCAGATGTAACGAACGAAGCTCAGATCAAGCGCCTCATCCCGTATAAATAAGCTTATATCTAATTTGCTAGAGAAAGGAAAGATAACAAATGGCAAGAGTTAAAGGCGCAATGATGACGCGCAAAAGAAGAAATAAAGTTTTAAAGCTTGCTAAGGGCTATTTCGGCTCCAAGCACAAGCTTTTCAAGACGGCTAAGGAAGCCGTTATGAAATCCGGCAACTATGCATATATCGGCCGTAAGCAGAGAAAGAGAGATTTCCGCAGACTGTGGATCACTCGTATCAGTGCGGCTGCTAAGCAGAACAGCATGAACTATTCAACATTCATGAACGGTCTTAAAAAAGCCGGTATCGTAATGAATCGCAAAATGCTTGCAGAGCTTGCAGTAAGTGACGCCGCTGCTTTCACAGCACTCACAGACGCTGCTAAAGCTGCCCTTAAATAAGTTTTATTATGCACCCGAAATCAGTAGGCTTCGGGTGCGTTTTTGGTTTTGATTTTCTGTGATTTCGGAGGTGACGATGAATGTTGGTCGTAAATATCAGTGCTAAAAACAATGAAAAGGTCAAGCAGGCGGCTCGTTTGCTCAGCTCCTCTGCATACCGCAGAGAATGCGGAGAATACGGCGTCGAGGGTCTAAGACTGTGTGTGGACGCTGTCGAAAGCGGTCTGCGCTTTTTGCGTGTTTTTGCAACAGAAAAGTTTGTGTGCGAGCATGAAGCAGAGTATATCCGTCTGCGCGAAAATGCCGACGATATTTATATTGTCACCGCCGAGATAATGAAAAAGCTTTCGGACACCGTCTCGCCGCAGGGTGTGATCGGAATTTTGAGTATTCGTGAAAGCGCCGCAAGGCTCGATTCGCTTGGCAAGTATGTCGTCCTCGTGAATACGCAGGATCCGGCAAATCTCGGCGGTTGCGCCAGAACGGCGGAAGCACTCGGACTTTCGGGAATGATAGTCTGCGGCGGCTGCGATGTTTATAACCCAAAAGCTCAAAGAGCGTCGATGGGTGCTTTTTTCAGGATGAATGTCTGCTCGTTTAAAACAGCTAATGAAATGCTCGATACACTCGGCTCTCTCGGAATTAAGACTTATGCTTCCGTCCCGAGGGCGGACGCTTTGCCGATAAGCGATATAACCTTTGAAAAGGGAAGCGCAGTCCTTATCGGTAACGAAGCAAACGGGCTTGATGATGATATTGTCGCTCGGTGCGGCAGTATGATCACCATACCCATGGCAGGCAGGGCCGAATCGCTCAATGCCCATGCGGCGGCGGCGATCCTTTGTTATGTAATGATGCTGTGAGGTCGTAAAAATGAAAAACGCAAGATATTGGATCTGGCTGCAAAATGTTTTTGGCTACGGCTCGGTCAAAATTATGAGAGCACTCGAAAACTATGACAGCGCAAAAGATTTTTATAAAGCCGGAGTGAAGGGCTGGAAGGAATGTCGGTTTTTAAGCTCCGAGGACATAGCAAAGCTTCACAATACGAATATCAAAAACTCCGATACGATTATAAAGCACTGCGAGGAGCGCAGATACGATATAATAACTCCGGAGGATGAAAATTATCCGGCAAGACTTATGAGAATAAAAAATCCTCCGGCTGTTCTCTATGTCAGAGGAACGCTCCCCGATATCGATGATGAAGCAGCAATAGCCGTTGTCGGAACAAGAAAATGCTCAAATCTCGGAACAGCCATCGCAGGAACGCTCGGCTATCGCCTTTCGAGATGCGGAATGATGATAGTCAGTGGAGGCGCGGTCGGCTGCGATATAGCGGCGTCAAAGGGCGCGCTCAACGCAGGCGCAAAATCGGTCATCGTTATGGGCTGCGGTCTCAGCTGTTACTATCTGCCGCAAAATGAAAAGATAAGAAGAGCGACCGCCGAAAACGGTGCTGTCATAAGCGAAATGCAGCCTCTTGCAAGGCCGTCGCCTTTCTCGTTTCCGATAAGGAATCGCCTGATGTCGGCTCTGAGCCTTGCCACACTCGTCATAGAGGCACCGATAAAAAGCGGTGCACTGATCACAGTCGATCATGCGCTCGAGCAGGGCAAGGATGTTTTTGCAATACCCGGGTCGATAAACTCCGCAGAGTATTCGGGTAACAACCGCCTTCTGGAGGACGGCGCTTATCCCGTCTACACACCGCACGATATAGTCTCAGAATACATGAGCGAATATCCGCATAAACTGAACTTTGAAAATTCATATACTCCTCTCGGAGAGGACGTTATGTTTAAAGAGATCTTTCAGAAGCTTGAAAATCGCAGCAAGCCCAAAAAGGCGGACAAGCCGGCAAATGCCGATAAAACGCCTGGCCGAGCTGACGATAAACCGAAGCCCGAACCAAAGCTTTCTGGCATCAATCAAAAAATTTACAGCTTTTTCACAAACGAACCGATAAATATTGATAAAATAATAGATAAACTTGAAATAGACCCCGCCGATGCAATGGTCGCTCTGACCGAGCTCGAAATGGAAGGCCTCATAAGACCGTGCTCCGGCGGAAGATACGAAAAAGCGTAAGAACGAAAGGAATGACCGCAATGTCAAAACTCGTTATTGTCGAGTCGATCTCCAAGGCAAAAACCATACAAAAATATCTCGGGCAGGATTATGAGGTTATCCCGTCGGTAGGTCATGTGAGGGATCTGCCGAAATCCAAGCTCGGCGTTGATATAGAAAATAATTTCAAGCCCGATTATATCGAAATGCGTGATAAAAAAGATGTTATCAAGCAGATAAAAACTAAAGCAAAAAACAGCGATTATGTCTATCTCGCGTCTGACCCTGATCGCGAAGGAGAAGCGATATCGTGGCATCTCAGCCATATTCTCGGTATGCCGGAAAACGAGCCCAACCGGGTCACATTCAATGAAATAACCAAAAGCGGCGTTCAAAAGGGAATTGCCGCCCCGAGAACTATTGATTTGAATTTGGTAGACGCTCAGCAGGCACGCCGTATTCTCGACCGTATCGTGGGCTATAAATTGAGTCCGTTCCTTTGGAAAAAGGTCAAGAGAGGGCTTAGCGCAGGCCGCGTCCAGTCAGCAGTCCTCAGAATGATAGTTGATCGTGAAAACGAGATCAGAGCGTTCAATCCCGAGGAATATTGGTCGATCGATGCTGTTTTGAAAAAGAACAGATCGAAATTCAAATCATATCTCCACAGCACGCCGGACGGTAAAAAGCTGAAGATCTCCGATGAAAAGAGCGCGCTTTCAACAGTCGAAACACTCAAAGACGCGGATTATATCGTCCGTTCAGTCAAAAAAGGCACACGCAAAAAATCCCCCGCCCCCCCGTTTAAAACATCGACTCTGCAGCAGGACGCATCGCGCAGACTGCGCTTTTCTTCCGACCGTACAATGCGTATAGCGCAGGAGCTTTATGAAGGCGTAAATGTTGCAGGTATCGGTCAGACCGGTCTTATAACCTATATGCGTACCGACAGCCTGCGTATTTCCGATGAAGCGCGTGCCCTCGGCACACAGTATATCACCGATACCTACGGTGAAAAGTATTTACCGCAGAAAGCGAGATATTATAAGCAGTCGGCAGGCGCGCAGGACGCTCATGAAGCTATCCGTCCCGCAAATCCGCTTATAACTCCCGCTCAGATAAAGGATTCGGTGTCTGCAGATCAGTATAAGCTCTATAAGCTTATCTGGGAGCGTTTTATTGCGAGCCTTATGGAGGTCTGCGTGCACAACACCGTCAAGGTCGATATCGACGCCGCAGGCTACACCTTCAAAGCAAGCGGCTATTCAGTCAAGTTCGACGGTTATACGGTGCTTTACGAAGAAGCGTCCGATGATGAAAAGGAAGAGGAATCGACCCTTCCCGAAATGAAAGAGGGCGACAAGCTGGCTCTCGATTCTCTCACACCGAATCAGCACTTCACACAGCCCCCCGCAAGATACACTGAAGCAACGCTCATCCACGCGATGGAGGAAAACGGTATCGGCAGACCGAGCACCTATGCTCCGACTATCTCGACGATCTCCAAGCGCAGTTATGTTGAGATCGAGCGTAAATCTCCCAAAACCATCAAGCCGACAGAGCTCGGCGAAATAATCACCGGGCTTATGAAGGATATGTTTGCGGACATTGTCGATCCGAAATTCACAGCGAATATCGAATCCGAGCTCGATGAAGTCGAACACGGCGAGATCGGCTGGACGCAGGTTTTGGATAAATTCTACAGCGGCTTCGACAAGACATTGAAGGAAGCCGAGAAAAAGCTCGACGGAACAAGGATCAAAGTCCCCGAAGAAGAAACAGATGTTGTCTGCGAAAAGTGCGGCAGGAAAATGGTCATCCGTTCGGGCAGATTCGGAAAGTTCCTCGCTTGCCCCGGATTTCCCGAATGTAAAAACACAAAACCAATCGTGACGGAAATGCCAGGCGAATGCCCGAAATGCGGCAGTAAAATACTGCTTCGCAAGTCGGCAAAGGGCAATAAGTATTATGCCTGCGAAAAGGGCAAAGCCTGCGGCTTTATGACATGGGACGAGCCGACGGACGAGAAATGCCCGAAGTGCGGAAAGACATTGTTCAAACGCCGCGGCGGCATGACCGTCTGCCTGAACGAGCAGTGCGATTTCGAGAAAAAGACAGAGAGAAAGAAAAAGAAAGTATCCGAGAATGACGATTAAAATAATAGGCGCAGGTCTTGCAGGCTGCGAAGCTGCAAGCCTGCTCTCAAGGTGCGGCGCAAAGGTCATCCTTTTCGAGCAAAAGCCGAAAAAACATTCGCCCGCCCACAGTAAAGACGGGTTTGCCGAGCTTGTTTGTTCCAACTCCTTGAAGGCGGACAGACTATCGAGTGCCGGCGGACTTTTAAAAGCGGAAATGCGGCTGTTCGGCTCTGTCTGCCTTGAGGCGGCGGAAAGCTGCCGAGTTAAAGCAGGCGGTGCGCTCGCGGTTGACAGAGATAAGTTTTCACAGTATATAACCGATAAAATATCAAATGATCCTAATATCGAGATAAGGCACGAAGAGGTCACACAGATCCCGACCGACACTCCCGTGATAGTTGCGAGCGGCCCTCTGACCGACGGCGCGCTGTATGATGAGATCGGCACTCTGTGCGGCGGCAGACTTTCGTTTTACGATGCCGCGGCACCCATAGTCACCGCCGACAGTATCGATATGAACAGTGCGTTCACTCAGTCGCGCTATGAGGGCGGAGAGGGCGATTATATCAACTGCCCGATGAACAAAGAGGAGTATGAAGCGTTTTATGGAGCACTTGTCAATGCGCAATCTGCAATGCTCCACGAGTTCGATAAACCCACGGTTTACGAAGGGTGTATGCCGATCGAGATAATGGCGAAGCGCGGAGCGGACACTATCCGTTTCGGTCCGATGAAACCTGTCGGTCTGCGTGATCCGAGAACAGGTCACAGACCTTGGGCTGTAGTCCAGCTCAGGCGCGAAAACGCCGACGGCAGTATGTTCAATCTTGTCGGATTTCAGACAAATCTTAAATTCGGCGAGCAAAAACGGGTGTTTTCCATGATCCCTGCGCTCAAAAACGCCGAGTTCACACGCTACGGCGTTATGCACCGCAACACATTCATCTGCTCTCCGAAACTGCTGAACAGCTTTTTTGCGATGAGATCGAATGAAAACATTGCGTTTGCAGGTCAGATGACAGGTGTTGAAGGGTATATGGAATCCGCAATGTCGGGTATTGTCGCGGCACTCGGTATGTTCGCGCGGCTCAGCGGCGCACCGCTCGACGGTCTTCCGATGGGAACAATGATGGGTGCGCTCAGTGCATATATCAGCGACCCGACCGTGACTGATTTTCAGCCTATGGGAGCAAACTTCGGATTGCTGCCGAAGCCCGAACAAAGAATTAAAAACAAACAGGAAAGATACACGCTCATAGCAAACGGTGCTCTTTCCGAAATGAAGAAATACAGAGAATATGTTAAAGGTAGGATAGGAATATGAGAATAGCAGTAGATGCTTTCGGCGGAGATAACGCACCGCTCTCGGTTATCGACGGTTGCTCGCAGGCAATGGCGGTAAACGATAAGATCGAGATAATTCTTTTCGGCGATGAAGAAAAGATAAAGTCTTGCGCCGAGCAGAATAATATTGATATATCAAAGATGAAAACAGTCCACACATCCGAGCAGTTCGATATGCACGATGAGCCTAAAGAGCTGCTCGGTTCAAAAGGCAACACAGGGCTTGCACTTGCATTCAAAGCAGTCGCCGCAGGCGAGGCGGACGCAATCGTTTCCGCAGGAAGCACAGGCGCCGTCCTCATGGGCGCGACATTCATTGTAAAGCGTATCAAGGGTATTAAAAGAGCCGCCATCGCCACAATGATCCCCACAACAGGCAAACCCTATCTGCTTATCGACAGCGGAGCGAATATCAATGTCCGTCCCGAAGTGCTCGTTCAGTTCGGCGCGCTCGGCTCGGCTTATATGCAAAATGTAATGGGGATAGAAAACCCCACAGTCGGATTACTGAACAACGGCGCCGAAGATACAAAGGGCGGCGAAACGCTTGTCGAAGCACACAGACAGCTTAAAGAATCATCGCTCAACTTTATCGGAAATGTCGAAGCGAGAGATGTACCCGGCGGCGCTTGCGATGTTTTGGTAGCGGACGGTTTTGCAGGTAATATCGTGCTTAAACTCACAGAAGGCCTTGCAAGCTCGTTTATGTCCATGTTTAAAAAGGTGTTTATGAAAAGCACCGTCACCAAGCTTGCCGCGGCTGTTCTTCGTCCCGGTCTTCGCTCGCTGAAAAAACAGCTCGACTACACGGAATACGGCGGAGCACCGTTTCTCGGAGTTCGCAAGCCGGTCATCAAAGCGCACGGCAGCAGCAATGCAAAGGCGATAAAGTTCGCAGTGCTTCAGGCGGAAAACTGCGCTAACCACGATATCAATGAACAGATCGGCGATTTTGTCTCCGCTATGAAACAGGAAAAAGCAAAGGAGTGCGCAGAATAATGGATACCGCTCGACTTGAAGAAAATCTCGGCTACACTTTCAAGGATAAGCAGCTGCTTAAAACCGCGCTCACTCATTCGTCTTATGCAAACGAATCGCACGACGGTTCTCCCAGCAATGAACGCCTTGAGTTTTTAGGCGACAGTGTGCTTTCCATAATAGTGTCCGATCATATTTATAAAAGATACAATACCCCCGAGGGCGAGCTTACAAAGCTGCGTGCGTCGCTTGTGTGCGAGGCTTCTCTTTATGAGTTTGCGAAACAGCTCGATATCGGCAGTTTTATGCTGCTCGGCAGAGGCGAGCGCAATCATAAAGGCGGTGAACGACCGTCTATTCTGGCGGACGCTTTCGAGGCAGTCCTTGCCGCTGTCTATCTCGACGGCGGAATGAAGCCCGCAAGCGACCTTGTGCTTCACTTTGTCAAGGAAGATTTAAACCACAGGGAGAAGATCTCTTTCCGCGATTATAAAACAAAGCTCCAGGAGGTCATTCAGAAAAACCCGGAGGAGCGGCTCGAATATGTCCTTGTTGACGAAAGCGGACCTGACCATGATAAGCAGTTCACAGTTGAGCTCAGACTCAATTCCAATGTCATAGCTTCGGGCACGGGCAAGTCTAAAAAAGCGGCGGAACAGAGTGCCGCGGCAGAAGCACTCAAGCTTATGGGGCTATGAGCCACTCGAATATATCCGTTTTTGTGCCGCATATCGGCTGCCCGTGCAGATGCACCTTTTGCGACCAAAACAGCATAACTCAGTCGTCGGCGATCCCGAATGAAGACAATGTGCACAACGCCGTGAAAACAGCGCTTTCGAGCCGCCGCTACGACCCGAAAGACGGTCAGATAGCATTTTTCGGCGGCAGCTTCACCGCGATCGACCGTGATTATATGCTAAGCCTGCTCAGCGCGGCAAAACAGCATATCGACAACGGCGATGCCGGCAGTATCAGAATTTCGACTCGTCCCGACTTTATCGATGATGAGACCCTAAGTATTCTCAAAAGCTACGGCGTTTCGGCGATAGAGCTCGGAGCGCAGTCGATGGACGATGAAGTGCTCAAAAAGAACCGCAGAGGACACACCGCCGAATGTGTTGCGGCTGCAAGCGAGCTTATAAAGTCGCATGGCTTTGAACTCGGACTTCAGATGATGACAGGGCTCTATGGCGACACGGATGAAAAATCACTTGCGACTGCCGATAAGCTTATCGCACTCAAGCCGGCGACTGTGCGTATCTATCCCACAGTCGTGCTGAAAAATACCGAGCTTGCGCGCCTTATGGAAAAAGGTGAGTATCGTCCGCAGTCTGTCGAAGAGGCGGTAGACATCGGTGCGGTGCTGATCCCGAAATTTTTATCAAACGGAGTTAAGGTCATCAGATTCGGATTGCACACAGTGCAGCAGTCGCAGATAGTCGGCGGCGCGTGGCATCCGGCACTCGCTCAGCTTGTTTATTCGAGAATTGCGAGAGCAAAGGTGTCGGCAGAGCTATCTAAAATGCCAAAAGGCACCTATGATATAAAATGCCCGAAAGCGGAAATATCAACAGTCATCGGGCAGAAAAGAGAGAATATTTTCTATTTCAAAGAAAAAGGATACGATTGCCGCGTTGTCGGATGCGAATATCTCGGCGGCATCTCAGTTCAGGAAAGGAAAAAGTAAGGTGAAATTAAAATCGGTCGAAATTCAGGGATTCAAGTCGTTTCCCGATAAGACGAGACTCACATTTGAAAAGGATATAACCGCTGTTATCGGGCCAAACGGCAACGGTAAAAGCAATATTTCCGATTCGATCCGCTGGGTACTCGGCGAGCAGTCCAGCAAAACGCTGAGAGGTCAGAAGATGGAGGATGTTATCTTCAACGGTACTGCCCGCCGCCGACCGCTCGGCTTTGCAGAGGTGTCGCTCACACTCGACAATTCCGACCGCACCTTAAATTTCGATAACGATGAAGTAACCGTCACAAGAAGATATTATCGTTCCGGCGAGAGCGAATATAAGCTGAACGGCGCGTCTGTCAGACTCAAAGATATTCATGAGCTTTTCATGGATACAGGTCTCGGCCGCGACGGATATTCGATGATAGGCCAGGGCAGAATCGATGAGATCGTCGGCGCAAAATCCAATGACCGCAGAGAGATATTCGAGGAAGCCGCAGGCATTTCAAAGTATCGTTACCGCAAGCAGGAGGCGGAACGCAAGCTCGCTCATGCCGAAGAAAACCTTGTGAGATTGAGAGATATTTTTGCCGAGCTTGAAGGAAGAGTCGGCCCACTCAAGGAACAGTCTGAAAAAGCGCAGGCATTTTTAGACCTTTCCGAGCAAAAGCGTTCGCTCGAGATCGGTCTTTGGCTCAACACTGTCGAGCGTTCCAAAACTCAGCTGCGCGAGCAGGACTATAAGATAACGCTTGCGAGATCGCAGTATGACGGTATCACAAACGAGCTTGCGAATATAGAAGCAGGCTCTGAGATCAGTATGCAGGACAGCCGAGAGATCACCGCGAGGATAGATGAGATCCGCAGGGAACAGACCAAGGCCGAGGAAGAATCATCGCGCATAAAGGGCGATATCGCGGTCTTGCAAAACACCGCTCAGATGAACCTGCAAACTAAGCAGATGCTTGCCGCCGATATCGACCGCGCCGCGGAGGACGATGATAAAACGACCGAGCGTATTGCCGAGTGTGAGCGGCAGATAGCCTTGCTTTCGGATAACAAAGAGGAGCTTGTTAAGCAGCAGTCGGAAATATCATCGCAAATGAACCTTTTGGCAGACGACAGCGGCGGAAAAACAGAGCAGATAGAGCAGAAAAGCCGCGAGCTTTCGAGAATTGCGCTCGATATTTCAAACAGCAGAGTTGCACTCGCAAAAGCTCAGACAACGGCTGACGAACTTCGTACCCGTTCGCTTGAAGCGGATGAAACCATTCAAAAGCTCAACACCGCCGTTTCGGAATACGAAAGCGAGCTTTCACAGCTTAAAGACGATATGAAAAGCGTCGATGAAAAAATATCAGAAAGCTCAAATGTCGCAAGCGGCAATGAGCTCATGCTCCGCTCGCGCAATAAAAAGCTTGATGATCTGCGCTCCGGTCTTTCGGAGCTTCAGGGCAAAGTAAGCGAGTATGAACGCCGCGCCCAGATCCTCTCTGATCTTGAAAAGAATATGGACGGCTTTTCGGGTGCTGTTAAAGCCGTGACAAACGAAGCAAAGCGCGGAACACTTCGCGGTATCCACGGACTTGTTTCCAGACTTATCAAGGTCGATGATAAATACGGGACCGCAATAGAAACCGCGCTCGGCGCCGCGATGCAAAACATCGTCGTTGAGGACGAGAGCAGCGCAAAGCGGGCTATGGAAATGCTAAAGCGCAATAAAGCCGGCAGAGCGACATTTCTGCCGCTCACATCTGTCAAGGCTAATCGCCTGCGCGAGGACGCGTCGGGCGAATCGGGCTATGTCGGCAGGGCGGATGAGCTTGTTGAATTTGATAAAAAATACACCGATATAATCGGCTGGTTGCTCGGCAGAACGGTCATCTGCGAGGATATCGATTATGCTGTTGCAATGGCGAGAAAATTCTCGTATCATTTCAGAATAGTCACATTGGACGGTCAGGTCGTAAACGCAGGCGGCTCACTCACAGGCGGTTCTCATGTCAGAGGCGCGGGTCTGCTCGGAAGAGCGGCTGAGATCGAGCGTCTGCATGAAAAAGCAAGGCAGACAAAGTCGCAGTATGATGAGCAGAATGAAAAGTTCAAGTCGCTTGAAGCGGAGGTGCTTAAATTTGAAGCGCAGATAACCGCCGCAAAAGACGAGATCAATATCGCAATGCAGGATAAAGCGCGTCTGGAAAGCGAGCTTCGCCTTGTCGGCGAGCAAAAGGACGCGGCTTTGAGAAATATTAAAGAGCTGTCCGATTTGAAAACCGATTTTGAAAAACGCGGTAGCAGTACCGACAGCGAAGCGTCCGACGCTCTGCGGATAATATCGGAAAGCGAAACGCAAAAAAGCCGGCTTGAGCGTGAGATCGAACTGCTTTCGGGCGGCAGAGATGAATTGCAGGCTCGGCGCGATGAGCTTGCGGCGACACATTCGCAGCTCGGAATGAAAATTCTTGAGACGGAGAAAAATATCGATGTTCAAAGAAGCGTTATCGAGCAGTGCAAATTAAATATCTCCGATCGTGTTTCCCGCGTCGAATCACTGAAAGCGCAGATCGGATCGCTCGAAAACGAGAACGAAGAGATCTCGCATAAGATCGAGCAGCATAAAATTCTTATCAGCGGTTTTTCAGCTAAATTTGAAGATTCCGATCGTCAGATAGCCGATCTCGAAGAGCGCAGAAACGAGCTTGAACAAAAGACTTATGCTCTGCGCGCAAGAGAAAAAGAGCTTTCGGGTCAGAAAGAGTATGCCGCAAGCGAGCTTGCAAGGCTCAGTGCCAAAAAGGAAACGCTTCAGCGAGAATACGATAATGTTATCGCAAAGCTGTTCGATGAATATGAATTATCGGTCGATCAGGCGCAGGAGCTCGGTATTGAAATAGAGGACGAAAAAGCGGCAGCGACACAGCTTAATTCACTCAGAGCAAAGATCCGCGCGCTCGGAACAGTCAATCTCGCGGCGATCGAGGAATTTAAAGAGGTAAATGAAAGATATCTGTTCATGAAAGAGCAGATAGGCGATGTCGAAACCTCAAAGGAACAGCTTTCAAAGCTTATAAACGGACTCACAACTCAGATGAGGGATATGTTCCGTGAGAAATTTTCCGTTATTTCGTCTAACTTCACAGAGGTGTTCAGAGAAATGTTCGGCGGCGGCACAGCGAGTCTTGAGCTGCGCGACCCCGAAGATGTTTTAAATTCGGACATTGATATAAATGTCCAGCCGCCCGGAAAGAGCATATCCATTCTCGAGCAGCTCTCAGGCGGTGAAAAGGCACTTGTCGCTGTTTCGATCTACTTTGCGATAATGAAGGTCAACGCACCGCCGTTCTGCCTGCTCGATGAGGTCGAGGCGGCGCTCGACGATGTCAATGTTGACAGATTTGCAAAGTATCTGCGCCGAATGAGCGGCAACACGCAGTTCATCGTTATAACACACCGCCGCGGTACAATGGAAGAAGCCGATGTGCTCTACGGTGTCACAATGCAGGAGGCGGGCGTTTCAAAACTGCTTTCTATCGATGTATCTCAGATCGAAAAAACACTCGAGAGCAAAGCCAAATAACGAAAGAGGTAGTATAATGGGAATATTCAGCAAAATAAGCAGCGGACTTAAAAAAACGCGCGATGCGTTTTCAGGAGCTGTAAACGATATTTTCGCTTCATTCACTAAGGTGGACGATGAATTTTTTGAAGAGCTGGAGGAAACGCTGATATTAGCAGACGCGGGTATGCCGACAGCGCAGCGTATCTGCGAAAAGCTGCGCGATCGCGTCAAGCACGAAAGAGTGACCGACCCCGAAACCATCCGCAAAATGCTCGAAGAAGTCATAACCGAAACTCTCGATGTCGATAACTCGCTCAAAATATCGACAAAGCCTTCGATAATCCTCATGATCGGCGTCAACGGCGTCGGCAAAACGACCACTATCGGCAAGCTTGCAAAACGCTTTAAAGAAGAGGGCAGATCGGTGATACTCGGCGCGGCGGATACTTTCCGCGCGGCAGCCTCTGAGCAGCTTTGCATCTGGGCAGACAGAGCCGGAGTTCCCGTTGTGAAACACGGCGAGGGAGCGGACCCTGCCGCAGTGGTTTACGATACTATAGCGTCTGCAAAAAGCCGCGGTTCCGATGTCATTATCATTGATACCGCAGGCAGACTTCACAATAAGAAAAATCTCATGGATGAGCTTGCGAAGATAAACCGCGTAGCCCGCAGAGAACTGCCCGAGAGCGATATGGAAGTCCTGCTTGTGCTCGACGCTACAACAGGTCAGAACGCAGTCAATCAGGCAAGAAGCTTTATGGAAGCCGCCGAGATAACGGGCATAGTGCTCACCAAGCTTGACGGTACCGCAAAGGGCGGCATAGTCCTTGCTATCCACGATGAGCTCGGCTTGCCCGTTAAGCTGATCGGAGTCGGCGAACAGGCGGACGATCTTCAGGACTTTTTGCCCGAAGAATTTGCAAGAGCCATGCTTTCCGATGAGGAGAAATAAAAATGAAATTTATCCTTGCAACAAAAAATCCGAAAAAGCTTTCCGAGATGCAAAGAATACTTTTGCCGCTCGGAGTTGATGTAATAAGCGAGCGCGAGTTCGGCGAACTGCCCGAAGCTGTTGAGGACGGCGAGACTTTCGCGCAGAACGCCCGCATTAAAGCACTCAGCGCAATGAACGCGTCGGGGCTGCCCGCCATTGCGGACGATTCGGGCTTGTGCGTTGACGCACTCGGCGGTGCGCCCGGAGTTTATTCCGCAAGATTCAGCGGAGATCACGATGATAAAGCGAACAACGATAAGCTTCTTTTTGAGCTTTCTGATGTTCCGCCCGAGAAAAGAACAGCGCGTTTTGTCTGCAATATCTGCTGCGTTTTCCCAAACGGCGATGAACTCACAGCCCGTGGAGAATGTGAAGGCGTGATCGGCTATGAGCCGAAAGGCGAAAACGGCTTCGGCTACGATCCTCTTTTCATGGTCGGGGATAAAAGCTTTTCCGAGCTTTCGAGCAAGCAAAAGGACAATATCTCACACAGAGGCAACGCAATGCGTGATTTTGCCGAAAAACTGAAACAATTTATTAAGGAGCAAGAAAATGACAAGTAAGCAAAGAGCCTATCTTCGTTCACTCGCTTCCAATATCGATGCAATAATCCAGATCGGTAAGGACGGCGTGGGCGACAATCTCATAGAACAGGTGGACGGCGCAATTAAAAACCGCGAGCTTATTAAGCTCACAGTGCTCGAAACTTCGCCGATAGCCGCGGCGGACGCCGCTATAGAGATCGCCGAGCGGACAAAGAGCGAGGTCATTCAGATAATCGGCAGAAAAATAGTGCTTTTCCGCCGCAATCCCCAAAAGCCGAAGATCGAATTTAAAAAATGAGCATTAAAAAACTCGGTGTGCTCGGCGGCTCGTTCAACCCGATCCATAAAGGACATATAGCGCTCGCCACAGCCGCTAAAGAGGAGTATCGGCTCGACGATGTTTTGCTGATTCCGGATAAGATCCCGCCGCATAAATCGTCAGATGGGCTCGTGTCCGAAGAGCATAGGCTCAATATGTGCCTTATCGCCGCAAAAAACGCAGGGCTTTCCGTTTCGGATATCGAACACAGGCTTTCCGGCGCGTCATACACCTATCGCACGCTCGGCGTTTTAAAAGAGATGTACAATGAAAGCGAGCTGTGGCTCATCTGCGGAACGGATATGTTCAACACTCTGCTTTCGTGGAAAGAGCCTGAAAAGATATTTGATCTTTGCACCGTCTGCGGATTGTACAGGCAGGGAGAGGACTATGAAAAAATGCTTAAGATGCAGGAGAAATATTTAAAGGTCGGAGCAAAGACTCATATATTCAAAGCCGATCTTCCATGTGTCAGCTCCACAATGATCAGAAATAAGCTCAAATCGGGCGGCACTGTTGACGGACTTTTAGACCCCGATGTTTACAGCTATATAGTAAAAAACAATTTATATAAGGACTGATTGCGATGTATGAAGAATATGTTGACCTGATAAAAGGCAGACTGCGCGAAAAAAGATTTATCCATTCGCTGAATGTTGCCGCGAAGGCAAAGGAGCTTGCCGAGAGATACGGCGCGGACGTCGATAAAGCATATCTTGCAGGCTTGCTTCATGATGTCTGCAAAAACGATACCGAAGAAAATATGTTGCAAATTTTCGATGAGTTTGGTATAATGTTAGATAGCGTTCAGAAAGCGTCGAAAAAACTGTGGCACGCGATCGCAGGAGCGGCATTTATTGAGCATAAGCTCGGCATTACCGACAGGGAATTGCTCGACGCCGTCCGCTATCATACAACATCGCGCGAAAACGCAGCTTTAATGGATAAGATATTGTATATTGCCGACTATGTTTCGAGCGAAAGAGATTTCGACGGAGTCGATGATCTGCGGCGCGACCTTGATGTAAGTCTTGATTTGTGTTATAAGAATGCGCTCATTATGTCAGTCTCGGATCTTTGCGGCGAACATCGTCCGATCCATGCGGACACTTTTAACGCTTATAACGAAGTATTACTCAGCGATATCTGATAAAAAGCAACAGTCGTGAAAGGAAAGGTCAGTATTATGGATAACAACAGAAGATCATCAGATGATCTCAAAAAAAGACCGCGTTCAAATCCGTATAGCCGTTCGCGTTCGGGCAGTGAAAGAACAAGCCGCGAGCGCACTCAGCGTTCGAGCCGCCAAAGCTCCGACTATTCGGATGTTTATTCAAATACATCGCATAAAAGCAGTGCCGACCGTGTTCAGACACCTGAGCAGGAAAGCGGTTTCGATCTGAACCGTATGGCTTCGAGAAACTCCGCAAGAAGCGGCAGAAATTCAAAGAATGTCGATCGCAGCACAATGGCAGGCAAAAAGCGTATTCTTATCAATGTTGCGCTTTCGCTTTTGCTTGTTATCTCGCTCCTTGGCTCAACAGCGTTCACACTTCTTGAATCAAGGATCCTTGTAAAAAAAGAGGAGGATGTCGAGCAAGGCGAGTTTGAAAGCGTTGTAACGAGTCCGAGCGGCGATGTTTCCTACTTCCTTGTCTGCGGTACCGACCTCAGCGAAAAGCTCACTGATATTATGATGGTCGCTTGCTACGACCTTAAAAATAACCGAGTTGATATTCTTCAACTTCCGAGAGACACTTATGTAGGTACTGATCAAGGCCTCGGTAAGCTCAATTCCGTTTATCAGAACGCGCGTGACGGTGAGTCGCCTATCAAAGCACTTATCCGCCGCATCAATAAAGAGTTTGCGATCCCGATCGATCATTATGTAACAGTAACTATCCCCGGCTTCCGTAAAATAGTTGATGCTCTCGGCGGCGTCGAGATGACATTCACAAGAGAATACCATGTCGAGGATTCCCGTCCTGTCGATGACGGCGGAAAGGCCGTTCAGATAACTCTTGCAGAGGGCGCAACAGAGGACAATCCGATAACTCTTAACTTAAAGGGCTATGAGGCAGAGGGATTTGTCCGCCACAGAAACTCTTATAACATGGGCGATCTCGGAAGAGTCGAGGCTCAGCGTAAGTTCTATGCCGCGTTCGCTAAAAAGGTCGTCAGCATGAACTTCAGCCAGCTCAGCCAGATAGTCACAAACTGTATGTCTGATATAACCACCGATCTATCCCTGGGCCAGATGCTCGGCTACGCGGAAAAGGCTCATTCGCTCGATCTTAATAATGTAACTATCGAGGCTGTCCCCGGCGGTTCGAGTACAGTCCGCGCAAGAAGCGATTGGCCGCTTCAGTCGTATTTCTCGGTCGATAAGAGCGCGCTTGTCGAACTGCTGAACGCTAAATTCAGACCGTATGAAACAACTCTGCTCACAGAGGATGATCTCGAAATAACCTCTGTTCCGGGCTATTCAAGCTCCGATAACTACTTCAGTAAAGATGAATCGGATTCATTCAGCTCGATCAACGGAGACACAACAACCACTACCACAACAGCTTCCGGAGGAAATTGATGGAGTCATACGATATTTTAAAAAATGCGGTGAAAGCACTTGACGCTAAGAAGGCGAGCGATATCCGCGCAATGAAAGTCGAGGATATAACACTGCTTGCGGACTATTTTGTGATCGCAACAGGCAGTTCAAGCACGCAGGTCAGAGCACTTGCGGAAGAGACGGAATTTAAGCTCTCTCAGCTCGGAGTCGAACCGCTGCATATCGAAGGCAGATCGTCCGGCTGGATCCTTTTGGATTACGGCACGGTTATAATCCATGTCTTTTATAAAAACGACCGTGAGTTTTATTCGCTCGATCATCTCTGGCAGGATGCCGAGCAGATCGATGTAAACGAGCTTATCAAATAACAGCAAGGTGAGGACTTTGAAATATAATTACAGTGAAATCGAAAAGAAGTGGCAGCGTATTTGGGAGGAGAAAGGCACATTCCATGCCAAAAACGATTATTCTCTTCCGAAATACTATGCATTGGTAGAATTCCCGTATCCGTCGGGTCAGGGACTTCATGTCGGACATCCCCGTTCATACACAGCGCTTGATATCGTGGCAAGAAAGCGCAGACTTGAGGGGTATAATGTTCTTTATCCGATGGGATGGGACGCTTTCGGACTTCCGACTGAAAACTATGCCATTAAAAACCACATTCATCCCGAGATCGTCACTCAGAAGAATGTCGCTCATTTCAAAGAGCAGCTTCAGTCGCTCGGCTTCTCCTTTGATTGGAGCCGCGAGATAAATACGACTGATCCTTCCTATTATAAATGGACTCAGTGGATATTCCTTCAGCTTTTCAAAAAAGGCCTTGCTTATAAATCTGAAATGAGCGTCAACTGGTGCACTTCCTGTAAGTGCGTCCTTGCTAACGAGGAAGTTGTCAACGGTGTTTGCGAACGCTGCGGCAGCGAAGTTGTCAGAAAGACAAAGAGTCAGTGGATGCTCAAAATAACAGAGTATGCCGAGCGCCTTATCAATGATCTTGATGATGTCGATTTCATCAGCAGAGTCAAAACTCAGCAGAAAAACTGGATCGGCAGATCAACAGGCGCCGAGGTGACATTTGAAACCTCCGCGGGCGACGGCCTTGTGGTATATACCACCCGTCCCGATACACTTTTCGGCGCTACCTACATGGTAATCTCCCCCGAACATCCGTTTATCGAGAAGTGGGCTGATAAAATAAAAAATCTCGACGCTATCCGTGCCTATCAGCAGGAGGCGGCTAAAAAGTCCGACTTCGAGCGTACCGAAATGGCAAAGGATAAAACAGGCGTTAAGATCGAGGGCGTCACAGCAGTGAACCCTGTCAACGGCAGACAGATCCCGATCTTCATTTCCGACTATGTTCTTGTTTCCTACGGAACAGGTGCTATCATGGCAGTTCCGGCTCACGACACCCGCGACTATGAATTTGCGAAGAAATTCGACCTTCCGATCATCGAAGTCGTCAAGGGCGGCGATGTTGAAAAGGAAGCGTTTGTCGATTGTGCGACAGGTGTCATGGTCAATTCCGGCTTCTTGGACGGTCTTTCGGTAGACGAAGCTAAAAAGAAGATCACCGAGTATCTCGAAAAAGAGAATATAGGTCATGCAAAGGTAAACTATAAGCTCAGAGACTGGGTGTTCTCAAGACAGCGTTATTGGGGTGAGCCGATCCCGATAGTCCATTGCGATAAGTGCGGCTATGTTCCGCTCGATGAATCCGAGCTTCCGCTCACCTTGCCCGAGGTCGAATCCTATGAACCGACCGATAACGGCGAATCCCCGCTCGCTAATATGACAGAGTGGATAAACACAACCTGTCCGAAATGCGGCGGACACGCTGTCAGAGAAACCGATACAATGCCTCAGTGGGCAGGCTCTTCGTGGTACTTCCTGCGTTATTGCGATCCGCATAACGATAAACAGCTCGCATCACCCGAGGCACTCAAGTATTGGCTGCCTGTCGATTGGTATAACGGCGGCATGGAGCATACAACACTTCACTTGCTGTACAGCCGTTTCTGGCATAAGTTTCTTTATGACATCGGCGTTGTCCCGACAAAGGAGCCGTATGCAAAGCGCACAAGCCACGGTATGATCCTCGGCGAAAACGGCGAAAAAATGTCGAAATCCCGCGGAAATGTCGTCAACCCCGATGACATTGTAAGAGACTACGGCGCGGACACGATGCGTCTTTATGAAATGTTTATAGGCGATTTTGAAAAGTCTGCTCCCTGGAGCTCGACATCTATCAAAGGCTGCAGCCGCTTCCTCGATCGTACTTATAATCTGTTCGATATGATAAACGGCGACGGTATCCGTCCGCAGCTCGAGAGCGATTTCCACCGCACGATCAAAAAGGTAACAGGCGATATCGAAGAGCTCAAGTTTAATACGGCTATCGCCGAAATGATGAGCCTTATCAATAAGATCTATGAATCCGGCTCAATAACCAAGGATGAGTTCAAGATCTTTATCACCCTGCTCAATCCATTTGCACCGCACCTCACAGAGGAGCTTTGGCAGATGGCAGGATTCGACGGTATGCTCAACGAGACCGAGTGGCCGAAGTACGATGAATCTAAGTGCGTTGAATCGACCGTAGAGATCGTAGTTCAGGTAAACGGCAAGGTCAAAACAAGACTCAATATCGCAGTCGATGCAAGCGAGGAAGAAGTTTTAACTCTTGCGCTCAATGATGAGAAGGTCAAAGCCGCCACAGACGGTATGAATATCGTCAAAAAGATCTACATCAAAGGCAAGCTTTGCAATTTTGTTGTAAAACCGTAAAAAACACTTGACAAATAAAATTTTATATGCTATCATATAAAAGCTGTCCGATCTAAAGACAGCAGGCATCATTTGATTTAATGGGAAACCGCCTGCCGAGGAAAGGTGCGCATGTATTATGTGTGTTTGACCCTTTCCTTCACCGGAAAGGGTTTGTTTTTAATCAGGACGGGATAAATCATTCGGAGGTGAAAAATATGCCCAGTACCGCTATTTTGGAGCAGAAGAAGCAGGTAGTCGCAGGCGTTGCCGAAAAGCTGAAGGCAGCTGTTGCAGGTGTCGTTGTTGACTATCGCGGTATCACCGTTGATGAGGATACAAAGCTCAGAAAGCAGCTTCGCGAAGCAGGTGTTGATTATTTCGTAATCAAAAACACTCTTCTCGGCCGTGCTGCTGACGAAGCAGGTCTGTCCGACATCAAGGCAGTTCTCGAAGGAACAACAGCTATTGCGCTCAGTGAAAACGACTATGTCGCAGCAGCTAAGATCCTCAATGAGTTTGCCGAAGGCAAGGATTATTTTGAAGTGAAGTCCGGCTTTATCGACGGCGAAGTCATCACAGTCGAAAAGGTCAAGTCTCTTGCAAAGCTTCCGTCCAAGGAAGGCCTTATTGCAAAGGCTCTCGGAAGCCTCAAGGCTCCTATCACAAACCTTGTTTATGCTCTCAACGCCGTCAAGGACAAGAAGAGCGAAGAGGAAGCAGCATAAGTATAAGTGTGCTTTCATCAAATGTTATTATCTTATTTAATTGGAGGAAATCAAAATGGCATCAGAAAAGATTGCAAAGTTTATTGAAGACGTAAAGACTCTTTCCGTTCTCGAGCTTGCTGAGCTCGTTGAGGCTCTCGAGGAGGAATTTGGCGTATCGGCTGCTGCTCCGGTAGTAGTTGCAGGTGCTGCAGGCGGAGAAGCTGCTGCTGCAGAAGAGAAGAGCGAGTTCGATGTTGTTCTCACAAGCGCAGGCGCTTCGAAGATCCCGGTTATCAAGGTTGTTCGTGAGATCACAGGTCTCGGTCTTGCTGACGCAAAGGCTATCGTTGACGGTGCTCCGAAGGCTATCAAGGAAGGCGTTGCTAAGGACGATGCTGAAGCTATGAAGGCTAAGCTCGAGGAAGCAGGCGCAACTGTTGAACTGAAGTAATTTCAGCTTAAAATCAAAACGACCGATGCTTTCATCGGTCGTTTTTTCTGCCCTGCTTATTTCATCATGCAGGAAAGATCGCTGCAAACATTGCTCATCGTATCGAGTATACCGCTCATCTTTCTTTTGGTTTTTTTAACAGGCTTTGTGCCTCTCATCATAACCGAACCGACAGCGATCGCAGCAGCGCCCACAGCCACGCCGGCTGTAAGGCCTTTCGCAAAGGACGACCGTTTTTGCATATTCAAAACCTCCGTTTTTATTGTAATGATATTTTTATCTTAAAAAAGGAATTTAACCGCAGAAAAACGGCAAAAATAAATGGCAAAATAAAATGAAAAAAACGGTGCAAAAAAATTAAAAAAACCAAAAAAACAGCTTGACATATAGGTCTATCTATGATAATATAGACAAGTACGAGTGCAAAAATATGCAGTTGCACCGTGCAAAACATGCGATGAAGCGGGAGGTGGCCACCTAAAAGGTGGGGAATTTCCGCCGAGTATGTCCGATTTTAAAACCGGGCGAATCAAACTGCGATAACCCTTGGTGAGCATCTTCATTACAGAGCAAAAGCGCTTTGTGAATAGGGTGAACACAAGCTGTATTATCCGGATTAAGCCTAAAAGCGATCCGGATTTATGTTGGCGAAACATGAAACACGCGGAAAAGGGTAAAAGCTGAAAAGCCCGCCGATCATGGAGGCGAAAGAAAAATGGCAAAGGAAAAAATCAGAATCAGAATCAAGGGATACGATCACGCATTAGTCGATCGTTCGGCTGAAAAGATCGTTGAGACCGCGAAGCGCACAGGCGCAAGAGTGTCCGGTCCGATCCCGCTCCCGACAGAGAAGGAAGTTGTAACCATCCTCCGTGCTGTTCATAAGTATAAAGACAGCCGTGAGCAGTTCGAAATGAGAACTCATAAGAGACTTATCGACATTCTTCGTCCGTCGAACAAAACCGTTGAGGCATTAACGGGTCTTGAATTACCTGCCGGTGTTGATATCGAAATCAATCTTTAAGATACGCACACCCAAGGTCATGTTGGTGAAAACCAACCAATAACCAAAGGAGGAAAAACAAATGCAAAAAGCAATCATTGGAAAAAAGCTTGGTATGACCCAGCTTTTTGACGAAAACGGAAATGTAGTACCGGTAACGGTCGTTGAAGCAGGTCCCTGCGTTGTGTCGCAGAAAAAGACAGTCGAGACCGACGGCTACGAGGCTGTTCAGATCGGCTTCGGCGACCTGAAAGCAAACAAGGTCAACAAGCCGATGAAGGGTCACTTCGCAAAGGCCGACGTCGCTCCTAAGAAGTACCTTCGCGAGTTCAGACTTGACGATATCTCCGCACTGAATGTCGGCGACATCATCAAGGCAGACACCTTTGCAGAGGGCGACAAGATCGATGTTGTCGGCACCAGTAAGGGTAAAGGAACAGCAGGCGTTATCAAGCGCTGGAACTTCGGCAGACTTAAAGAGTCTCACGGTACAGGCCCTGTACACAGACACGCAGGCTCGCTCGGTGCTTGCTCCTCGCCTTCGAGAGTATTCAAGGGCAAGAAGCTCGCAGGCCACCTCGGCAACGAAAGAGTAACCGTTCAGAACCTTGCAGTGGTTAAGGTAGACGCTGAAAACAATATTATCGCAATCAAGGGAGCGATCCCCGGTCCGAAGGGCGGAGTAGTAATGATCTCCGATTCGGTCAAGGCGTAAGGGAAGGAGAGAAACACTATGCCTAAAGTAGCAGTTGTAAATATGGCGGGCGAAAAGGTGTCGGACATCGTCCTCAGCGACGCTGTATTCGGTATCGAGCCCAACAAATCGGTTATGCACGCGGCAGTTGTGACATTCCTTGCGAATCGCCGTCAGGGTACGCAGTCCGCGCTCACAAGATCCGAAGTTTCGGGCGGCGGCAAAAAGCCGTGGCGCCAGAAGGGCACAGGTAACGCAAGACAGGGTTCGACCCGCGCTCCGCAGTGGACACACGGCGGTATCGTATTTGCGCCGAAGCCCCGTGATTACAGCCTTTCGATGAACAAGAAAGAGAAGCAGCTTGCAATCAAGTCCGCTCTTTCCGATAAGGTTGCAAACAACGCTCTCATCGTAGTAGACGCTGTCAGCATGGACGAATACAAGACTAAGACCGCTGCCGCAATGCTCAAAGCTATCGGCGCAGGCAAAAAGTCGCTTGTTGTTCTCGATGAAAACAATGTCTACGCGGTAAGAAGCTTCAAGAACATCCCCGGCGTCGTATCTGCTCAGACAAACACTATCAGCACTTACGACATCGTTAACGCCGACACTCTGGTTATCACCAAAGCAGCGGCGGAGAAACTCGAGGAGGTGTACGCGTAATGAAATTCGCTCAGGATATCGTTATTGCACCGGTCATCAGCGAAAGAAGTATGACAGTTGCAAGAGATAAGAAATATACTTTCAGAGTAGCGTCAGACGCGAACAAAATTGAGATCAAAAAAGCGGTTGAAGAGCTTTTCCCCGGCACACAGGTTGAGAAGGTCAACACAGTGTCCGTAAGAGGTCAGCTCCGCCGTTACGGCAGAAACGAGGGCTACACCGAGTCTTGGAAAAAGGCTATCGTAACTCTCAAAGCCGATTCCAAACCCATTGAATTCTTCGACGGTATGCTCTAAGCAAACCTTTAAGGCGAAGTATGGGGCGATAAAGCCCCGCAAAGCTAATTTTCAAGGAGTGAATAAAAATGGCAGTAAAGCGTTATAAACCGACAACGCCGGCTAGACGCGGCATGACGGTTATTGACTATTCAACTCTTTCAAAGGTTGCTCCCGAGCGTAGCCTCCTCGCACCTTTGAAAGCAAACAGCGGCCGCAACGCCAACGGCAGAATAACTGTCCGTCATCGCGGCGGCGCTAACCGCAGAAAGTACAGAATCATCGATTTCAAGAGAAACAAGTTTGATGTACCCGCAGTTGTTAAGACTATCGAGTATGATCCGAACCGTTCTTCTCACATCGCTCTGATCGAATATCAGGACGGCGTTAAGAGCTATATTCTTGCTCCTGTCGGTCTGAAAGTAGGCGCAACAGTGCTCAACGGCCCGAACGCAGATATCGTTCCCGGCAACGCACTTCCGCTCACAAACATTCCGGTCGGTACTTTCATTCACAACATCGAGCTTATGCCCGGTAAGGGCGGCCAGCTTGCAAGATCCGCAGGCATTCAGGCACAGCTCATGGCTAAAGAAAACGGTATGGCTCTTCTGAGACTTCCGTCAGGCGAGCTCAGATATGTTCCGGACGGCTGCATGGCAAGCATCGGTCAGGTCGGCAACATCGAGCATGAAAATGTCAACATCGGTAAAGCAGGCCGTAAGCGTCACATGGGCTGGCGTCCGACCGTTCGCGGTTCGGTCATGAACCCGTGCGATCACCCGCACGGCGGTGGTGAAGGTAAATCACCTGTCGGCCGTCCCGGACCTGTTACTCCGTGGGGCAAGCCTGCTCTCGGTTACAAGACCCGCAATAAGCATAAGGCTTCCGATAAGTTTATCGTGAAACGCCGCAATGCGAAGTAATCGGATGAAAGGAGCTATTTATAATGAGTAGAAGTTTGAAAAAAGGTCCCTACGTCCAGCCGGTTCTTCTTAAAAGAGTAAAGGAAATGAACGAAGCGGGCGAAAAACGGATCCTCAAAACATGGAGCCGTTCGTCAACTATATTCCCGGATTTCGTCGGTCACACTTTCGCAGTGCATGACGGACGCAAGCATGTTCCGGTATATGTGACTGAGGACATGGTCGGTCACAAACTCGGCGAGTTTGCTCCCACAAGAACATACAGGGGCCACGCCGGTTCCAAGACAACAAATTCAGGTAAATAACGGCCGAAAGGAGAGGTAATTATGGAAGCAAGGGCAACACTTAAACACGCCCGTATTTCCCCGAGAAAGGTAAAGATCGTTCTCGATCTTATCCGTAATCAGCCGGCGGATAAAGCAATGGCTATTCTCCGCCATACGCCTAAGGCCGCTAGCGAGAGCCTTGTAAAGCTCTTAAAGTCAGCAATGGCTAATGCTGAGAACAATCATCAAATGGATGTTAGCAGCCTCTATGTTGCAGAGTGCTACGCTACTCCCGGTCCGATCCTCAAGAGAATGCGCCCGAGCGCACACGGCAGAGGATTCAGGATCTTGAAGAGAACATCTCATGTAACCCTTGTGCTCAAGGAAAAAGAAGATTAAGGTAAGGAGGTAAACACATGGGCCAGAAAGTTAATCCGCACGGTTTGCGTGTCGGTGTTATCAAGAATTGGAGCAGCCGTTGGTTCGTCAGAGACGATAAGTTCGGCGATACCCTCGTTGAGGACTATAAGCTCCGCAAAATGCTCAAGAAAAAGCTTTACGGTGCCGGCATCGCTGCGATCGAAATCGAGCGTGACGCTGCAAGAGTAAGAATCTTTATCTCCTGCGCAAAACCGGGTATCGTTATCGGTAAGAGCGGTTCGGAAATCGAAAAGCTCAAGGTCGAGTGCCAGAAGTTCCTCGGCAAACCGGTAGTAATCAACATTGTAGAGGTCAAGAAGCCCGATCTCAATGCTCAGCTCGTTGCAGAGAACATCGCAACTCAGCTTGAGAAGCGTATCTCCTTCCGCCGTGCTGTTAAGCAGGCGATCGGCAGAACGATGAAGCTCGGTGCAAAGGGCATCAAAGCTCAGGTCTCCGGCCGTCTCGGCGGTGCAGAGATTGCACGCTCGGAGCATTATCATGAGGGCACTATCCCGCTTCAGACAATCAGAGCCGACATTGACTACGGCTTTGCAGAGGCAAACACAACCTACGGTAAGATCGGCGTTAAGATCTGGATCTACACCGGCGAAGTGCTCAAGAGCGCAAAGAAGGTTTCCTCACCCAGACGCAGAGAAGGAGGAAGACGCAATGTTAATGCCTAAACGTGTTAAATACCGCAGAGTGCAGAGAGGTCGCCTTAAGGGCAAAGCACTCAGAGGTAATAAGGTTTCCCACGGTGAATACGGTCTGCAGGCTCTCGAGCCGGCTTGGATCACTTCCAACCAGATCGAAGCTGCCCGTATCGCTATGACCCGTTACATCAAGCGTGGCGGTCAGGTTTGGATCAAGATCTTCCCTGATAAGCCGATAACCGAGAAGCCCGCAGAAACCCGAATGGGTTCCGGTAAAGGTTCGCCCGAATATTGGGTGGCAGTAGTTAAGCCGGGCAGAGTTATGTTTGAAATCGGCGGCGTAAGCGAAGAGCTTGCAAGAGAAGCTATGCGTCTTGCAATGCACAAGCTCCCGATCAAATGTAAGTTTGTTACCAGAGAAGAACAGGATGGTGAGCAATAATGAAAGCAAGTGAAATCAGAGAACTTTCTGTTACCGAACTCAACGAAAAGCTTGTTGAGCTTAAAAAAGAACTTTTCAACCTTCGCTTCCAGAACGCCATCAATCAGCTTGAAAATCCCATGCGCATCAAGGCGGTTAAGAAGGACATCGCTCGTGTAAACACTGTTCTGACAGCGAAAAGCCTTGAAGACGGCGAGAACGCTTAACGGAGGTATTTGAAATGAGCGAAAGAAATCTCAGAAAAACAAGAACGGGCGTTGTTGTCAGCGATAAGATGGACAAAACGATCGTTGTTGCAATTAAAGATAATGTAAAGCATCCGCTTTACAACAAGATCGTAAAGAAAACGGTTAAGCTCAAGGTGCATGACGAGAACAACACCGCAGGCACCGGTGACAGAGTTTCGATCATGGAAACCAGACCGCTTTCTAAGGACAAAAGATGGCGCCTGGTCGAGATCATCGAGAAGGCAAAATAAAGGAGGAAGCCACTGTGATACAACAACAGAGTTACCTTAAGGTTGCTGACAATACCGGTGCAAAGGAAATCATGTGCATCCGTGTATTGGGCGGCTCCGGCAGAAGGTATGCGAATATCGGCGATGTCGTAGTTGCTTCGGTCAAGAAGGCTGCGCCCGGCGGTACAGTCAAGAAGGGCGATGTGGTTAAGGCAGTCGTCGTTCGTTCGGTCAAGGGGCTTCGCCGCGAAGACGGAACCTATATCCGATTTGATGAGAACGCTGCGGTACTGATCCGCGACGATAAAACACCGAGAGGCACCCGTATCTTCGGACCGGTTGCCAGAGAGCTCCGTGACAAGGATTACACCAGAATTCTGTCACTCGCTCCGGAAGTACTTTAAGGAGGTACCGGAAATGAGTAACAAAATTCATGTTAAAACTGGCGACGAAGTAATGATCATCTCAGGTAAGGACAAAGGCAAGACCGGCAAGGTCATGGCTGTAAGCCCGAAAGAGGGTAAGGTCATCGTCGAAAAGAGAAATATGGTAACAAAGCATGTAAAGCCGCGTAAAGCAGGCGATCCCTCGGGTATCGTTAAGGCGGAAGGCGCGCTCTATGCTTGCAAAGTAATGCCCGTTTGCCCCAAATGCAAGAAACCGACGAGAGTCGCTCATAAGTTTGAGAAAGACGGCAGCAAGTCCCGCGTTTGTGCAAAATGCGGCGGCAAGCTTTAATAGGGGGAGGTCATGACAATGCCAAGATTTAAGGACACTTATGTAAATGAAGTAGCACCGGCTCTTATGAAGAAGTTCGGCTACAAGAGCGTCATGCAGATCCCGAAGTTCGACAAAGTCGTCATCAATGTCGGCTGCGGCGAAGCTAAAGACAATTCCAAAGTCGTTGACTCCATCAAGACCGATCTTGCAACCATCACCGGCCAGCAGCCTGTGATCTGCAACGCAAAGAAATCGGTTGCAAACTTCAAACTTCGTGAAGGAATGCCGATCGGCGTTAAAGTAACGCTCAGAGGCGACAGAATGTATGAATTCATCGACAGACTTTTCTCGATCGCGCTTCCGCGTGTGCGTGACTTCAGAGGAATCAACCCGAACTCGTTTGACGGCCGCGGCAACTACAGTATGGGCGTCAAAGAGCAGCTGATCTTCCCTGAGATCGAGTATGATAAGATCGATAAAGTCCGCGGTATGGATATCACATTCATCACCACCGCAAAGACAGACGAAGAGGCCAAAGAGCTGCTGACTCTTATGGGCGCTCCGTTCGCGAAGTAAGGAGGAGTAAAGTTGGCTAAGACATCAATGAAAAACAAGCAGCAGAGACCTGCTAAGTTTTCAACAAGAGCTTACAACAGATGCAAGATCTGCGGCAGACCGCACGCTTACCTTCGCAAATACGGTATTTGCCGTATCTGCTTCCGTGAACTCGCTTATAAGGGTGAGATCCCGGGCGTTAAAAAGGCAAGCTGGTAAAGCGGCAAACTGAAAAGGAGGTTTACGACATGCAGGTAACCGATACAATCGCCGATATGCTCACTAGAATCAGAAACGCAAACTCGGCAAAACATGATTCGGTTGATATCCCCGCGTCCAACATGAAAAAGTCGATCGCACAGATCCTTGTTGACGAGGGATATGTTAAAAGCTTCACCGTTATCGATGACGGTAAGCAGGGCATCATCCGTATTCAGCTGAAATACGGTGAGAACAAGTCCAGAGTTCTGCAAGGACTCAAGAGAGTATCAAAGCCCGGTCTGCGTATATATACGAATGTTGAGGATATGCCCCAGGTAATGAGAGGACTCGGAACAGCGATCCTTTCGACATCTAAGGGTATCCTTACCGACAGACAGGCCAGAAAAAATAACATCGGCGGCGAAGTACTCGCCTTCGTATGGTAAGGAGGTAGCGTAATGTCACGAATAGGCAAAAAGCCTGTAACTATTCCGGCAGGCGTAGAAGTCAAGCAGGATGGCGCTACTCTTACCGTTAAGGGCCCGAAAGGCACTCTTACTCAGAAAGTGCATCCTAACATAACCGTTACTATCGAGGGCAACGAAATTTTGTTCACCCGTCCGAACGACGATAAGGAAAACCGTGCACTTCACGGCCTTACCCGTGCGCTCGTTGCAAACATGGTCACAGGCGTAACCGAAGGCTTCAAGAAGGAGCTCGAGGTAAACGGCGTCGGCTATCGTGTTGCAAAGCAGGGCAAAACACTCGTTATGAACCTTGGTTATTCTCATCAGGTCAAGGTCGATGAGGTAGACGGTATCACGATCGATGTTCCGAACCCGAATGCAATCGTCATCAGCGGTCCGGATAAGCAGAAGGTCGGTCAGTTTGCGGCAGAAGTTCGCGAGAAGCGTCCGCCGGAGCCTTATAAGGGCAAGGGTATCAAGTATGTTGACGAGCATATCCGCCGTAAAGAAGGTAAAGCCGCCAAAGGCGCTAAGAAATAAAGAAGGAGTGAATAACAAATGGTATCAAAACCTGATAGCAATAAGGCTCGTATTAAGAGACATAAGCGCGTTCGTGCTAAGCTCAGCGGCACCGCAGAGCGTCCCCGCCTTAATGTTTTCCGCTCCAACGCTAATATCTATGCGCAGATAATCGATGATGTAAAGGGCGTAACACTCGTTGCAGCATCGACAGTCGAGCCGGCATTCACCGGCAACGGCGGAAACAAGGAAGCTGCTAAAAAGGTCGGCACTATGATCGCTGAAAGAGCAGCAGAGAAGGGCATAACCGAGGTCGTATTCGACCGCGGAGGAAATATCTATCACGGCCGTGTCAAGGAACTGGCCGAAGGCGCTCGCGAGGGCGGCCTCAAGTTCTGATAAAGGAGGAGAAAGCTTTGGCTAATATTGACGCATCAACATTGGATCTGCAGGAAAGAGTAGTTGCCGTAAAGCGTGTTTCCAAAACCGTTAAGGGCGGCCGCATTATGAAACTTGCTGCACTCGTAGTCGTCGGTGACGGCAACGGAACAGTAGGCTTCGGTATCGGTAAGGCAAGCGAATTTTCCGAGGCTATCCGCAAGGGCTGTGAGGACGCAAAGAAAAATCTTGTAAAAGTATCGCTCAAAGGAACAACAATTCCGCATGAGGTAATCGGTGCTTTCGGCGCAGGCAGAGTTCTTATGAAGCCGGCAGCTCCCGGTACCGGCGTTATCGCCGGCGGTCCTGCCCGTGCTGTCATTGAGACAGTCGGTATCAAGGATATCCGTACAAAGGCACTTCGCTCAAACAACCCGTGCAACGTAGTTCGCGCTACAATCGAGGGTCTCAAATCGCTTCGCAGCGCCGAGCAGGTCGCAGCGACCCGCGGTAAGACCGTTGAAGAAATTCTTAAATAAGGAGGCAGCGTTATGGCAATCGAATATAAGGCTGCAAGCCTTAAGATCACACTCAAAAAGAGCCTGATCGGCTGCAAGGACGATCAGATCGCAACAGCGATCTCGCTCGGTCTTAAAAAGATCGGCAACACCGTAACACAGCCGAACAACGAACAGACAATCGGTAAGATAAAAAAGATTTCTCACCTTATCGAAGTAGCAGAAGCTTAAGGAGGTGCTAAGATGAAACTTCATGAGTTATCCCCCGCTCCCGGCTCGACAAAAGAGTCGAAGCGTATCGGTCGCGGACACGGCTCGGGCCAGGGTAAAACAGCCGGCAAGGGCCATAAGGGACAGAAGGCGCGTTCCGGCGGCGGAGTTCGTCCGGGATTTGAAGGCGGTCAGATGCCGCTCGCAAGACGAGTTCCGAAGAGAGGCTTCAACAATATCTTCGCTAAGAAGATCGTCACAATCTCGCTTTCCGATCTCAACAAGTTTGAAGACGGCGCAACTGTTGATACACAGGCGCTTCTCAACAAAAAGATCATTAAAGACGCTGCCGACGGCGTAAAGGTTCTCGGCAACGGCGAAATCACCAAAAAGGTCAACTGCACACTCGCTGCATTTTCTGCTACAGCAAAAGAAAAGATAGAAAGCGCAGGCGGAAAGGCCGAGGTGGTTTAATATGCTGAACACTTTAAGAAACGCATGGAGACTTCCCGAACTTAGAAAAAAGATGCTGTTCACACTGTTCATCATCCTTATTTTCCGTTTCGGTTCGGTTCTCCCCGTGCCGTTCATCGACGTTGCAGCGCTTAAATCGGCTATGGACCAGTCGATTAGCAGCGCCAACGCAGGATCCGGCAGCTTCTTCAGTTATCTCAGCGTATTAACGGGCGGTGCTATGGATTACGGTGCGCTTTTCGCAATGTCCGTAACTCCGTACATCAACGCATCCATCATCATGCAGCTCCTCACAGTTGCTATCCCGCCGCTTGAGCGTATCGCAAAAGAAGGCGAAGAGGGTAGAAAGCGCATTGCAAAATATACTCGTTTTGCAACCGTTATCCTCGGTCTTGCTCAGGGCGCAGCATACTGGTGGTGGCTGCACGCCAGCGGCTATATCAAGAATGAAGGCGGTTTCGACACTGTCTTTGCAGCAGTCGTAATTATCACTTCGTTCACAGCCGGTTCGGCACTTATGATGTGGCTCGGCGAGCAGATCGATGCCAAGGGCGTCGGCAACGGAATTTCCATTCTGCTCTTCGCCGGTATCATTTCAAGAGTTCCCACAGGTATCGCAACCCTCTGGAACTACTTCTTCGAGCTTGACTATTATGTTCAGGTCATCGTGCTTCTCGTTCTCTTCCTCGCAACAATCGTGTTCATCGTTTGGATGAACGAGGCAGAGCGCAGAGTTCCGATCCAGTACGCTAAGCGTGTTGTCGGCAGAAAGCAGTACGGCGGTCAGAACACTCACCTTCCTATCAAGGTAAATATGTCCGGCGTTATGCCGATCATCTTTGCAAGCTCAATCCTCATGATCCCAACACAGATCCTTGCGTTCATGGGAACATCAAATACTCAGGGCACATGGTATAGGATCCTGAGCCTGTTTAGCTACAACAACTGGCCCTATGCGATAATCTACTTCGCGCTTATCATCGCATTTGCCTTCTTCTATACGACCATTCAGTACAATCCGGTCGAGATGGCAAATAACCTGCGTAAGCAGAACGGTGCTATTCCGGGTATCCGTCCCGGTAAGCCTACACAGGATTACCTCACAAGGATCATCAGCCGTATCACTCTGATCGGCGCGATCTTCCTCGGTATTCTCGCAGTTCTGCCGATCGTAGTCGGTCAGTTCAGCAAGATAAATGTTTCACTCGGCGGTACATCAATCATCATCGTTGTCGGTGTTGCTATCGAGACTGTTAAGCAGATCGAATCTCAGATGATGATGCGCCACTACAAGGGCTTCCTTGATTGATCGGAGGAAAAAGATATGAATCTGATTTTTCTCGGCGCTCCCGGCGCCGGTAAGGGAACACAGGCAGAGATCGTAAGCGAAAAGTATAATATTCCGGCTGTATCGACCGGAAATATTATTCGCGAGGCGATGAAAAACGGAACTCAAATGGGTGCAAAAGCCAGCGAATATGTCCAGAAGGGCGAGCTTGTTCCCGATGAAGTCGTTATCGGCATCATTAAGGAACGTCTTGCTGAGGACGATTGCAAGAACGGCTTTATACTTGACGGTTTCCCGAGAACGATCCCGCAGGCTGAAGCTCTCGACAGCATGGGCATTGCGATCGATAAGGTTATCGATATCGAAGTTCCTGACGATAAGATAGTCACCCGTATGTCGGGCAGACGCGTCTGCCCGAACTGCGGTGCAAGCTATCATATCGAGTATAAAAAACCTGCAAAAGAGGGTGTCTGCAATAATTGCGAGAGCGAGCTTATCATCCGTAAGGACGATAATCCCGAGGTCGTGCTCGACAGACTTCATGTCTATCACGAGCAGACCGAGCCGCTCAAGGATTATTATAACAAAGCAGGCAAGCTCGTTGTAATAGAGGGACAGGAGGAAGTTGCTGATACAACGGCACTCACCCTCAAAGCATTGGAGGATTAAGCATGATCGTGCTCAAAACCGCGCGCGAGCTCAAGCTCATGCGCGAAGCCGGAAGAATTTCGGCAATGGCGCTCAAGCTGGTCGGGGAAGCAGTTGAGCCGGGCGTTTCAACCTATGATCTTGATAAAGTCGCGTATGATTTTATTAAAAGTCAGGGTGCAACTCCGGGATTCCTCAACTACAACGGCTTTCCGGCAAGCGCATGCATATCCATAAACGATGAAGTTATCCATGGCATACCGGACAAAAAGACTATCGTCAAAGCAGGCGATATAGTCAGCGTCGATCTCGGCGCAGTGTTCGAGGGCTATAACGGTGATAATGCTGCTACTTTTGCGTCGGGCGATATTTCGCCTGACGCGAGGCGGCTGATCGACACAACCAAGGAGAGCCTCTATGAAGGTATCAAAGCGGTGCGTCGGGGCGGCAGAATCGGCGATATAGGCTCGGCAGTTCAGCGGTATGTCGAGGCGCGCGGTTACTCGGTGGTACGAGATTTTGTGGGACACGGAGTAGGTGCGAGCCTTCATGAAGCACCCGAAGTGCCGAACTACGGCAGAGAGGGGCACGGCGTCAGACTGATGCCGGGCATGACTATTGCCATCGAACCGATGGTCAATCAAAAGGGATACGGTGTCAAAACCCTATCCAACGGTTGGACGGTCAAAACAATAGACGGAGGGCTGTCAGCCCACTTTGAGCATTCCGTTGCCGTAACAGACGACGGACCGGTTATACTTACCGAGGCTTAAAGGAGCGTGGTGACTTGGCTGTTGAATACGGCAGAGTTGTTAAGTCTTTGCGCGGACGGGATAAAAACAGTTATCTTGCGGTCGTCGGAAACGACAACGGCAGGATACTTGTGTGCGACGGGCATGAACGCCCGATAGAGCGCCCCAAGCGTAAAAACGAAAAACACCTATTAAAATCGTCGATTGTTTTAGATGATCAAGCGATGGCAACAAATCGTAAATTGCGGCGCGCACTGCGTACGCTTACCGAGGAGGATTAAGTGATGTCCAAAGGGGATAACATCGAATTTCAGGGAACCGTGGTCGAGGCGCTGCCGAATGCCACGTTCAAGGTAGAACTCGAAAACGGTCATATAATATTGGCCCACATATCCGGCAAGCTCAGAATGAATTATATCAAAATATTGCCGGGCGACAGGGTCACGGTTGAGATTTCACCGTATGACCTTGATAAGGGACGCATAACCTGGCGTTCCAAATAAGCTAAATCTACAAAAGCCGCAAGGTATTTGTATTACGCATGAAAGGAATGATTGATATGAAGGTCAGACCTTCTGTTAAAAAGATGTGCGAAAAATGCAAAGTGATCAAACGCAAGGGTAAAGTCATGGTAATCTGCGAAAACCCGAAGCATAAGCAGCGTCAGGGCTAACCTGCGCATTACGGAGGTGTAATAATAATGGCACGAATTTCCGGTGTTGATCTGCCGAGAGAAAAAAGAGTCGAGATCGGTCTTACCTATATCTTTGGTATCGGACTGACTACCTCGAAGAAGATCCTTGCCGAAACCGGCGTTGACCCCGATAAGAGAGTCAAGGATCTCACAGATGACGAAGTTGCAAAACTGCGTGAGTATATCGACCATAATGTAACGGTCGAAGGTGATCTGCGTCGTGATATCGCATTTGATATCAAGCGCCTGATCGAAATCGGCAGCTACCGTGGAACCAGACACAGAAAGGGACTCCCCGTTCGCGGTCAGCGTTCCAAGACAAATGCAAGAACTCGCAAGGGTCCGAAGAAGACGATTGCGAACAAGAAAAAGTAAGGAGAGGGTTTAGAGTATGGCAGGTAGCAAAACTACAAGAACAAGACGCCGCGAGAAAAAGAACATTGAGCGCGGCAGCGTCCACATTCAGTCGACCTTCAACAACACGATCGTCACAATCTCCGATGTTAAAGGTAACACAATTTCGTGGGCATCGGCAGGTGAGTTAGGCTTCAGAGGATCGAGAAAATCGACTCCGTTCGCAGCTCAGTCGGCAGCAGAAACCGCTGCGAAGGCTGCAATGGAGCACGGTCTTAAGACGGTCGAAGTATTCGTCAAGGGCCCGGGCGCAGGCAGAGAAGCTGCAATCAGAGCACTCCAGACCGTCGGTCTCACAGTGTCCATGATCAAGGACGTCACGCCTATCCCGCATAACGGCTGCCGTCCTCCGAAGAGAAGACGCGTATAATAGAGGAGGAAATTTAAATGGCTAGATATACCGGTCCTGTATGCAGACTTTGCCGCAGAGAAGGCGAAAAGCTGTTTCTCAAGGGCGAGCGCTGCTATTCAGACAAATGCTCCATCGCTGTAAGAGCATACGCTCCCGGCCAGCACGGTCAGGGTCGTAAGAAGAACAGCGAGTATGCTACTCAGTTCAGAATGAAGCAGAAGGCTAAGCGTTACTACGGTCTTTCCGAGAGCCAGTTCCACAAGTATTTTGTGGAGGCCGAAAGAAGACAGGGTGTAACCGGTGAAAACCTTCTTCGTCTGCTCGAGAGCCGTCTTGATAACATCGTTTATCGTCTTGGCTTCGCTTCTTCGAGAAATGAAGCAAGACAGCTCGTTCTTCACAATCATTTCGAGCTCAACGGCAAAAAGGTGAACATCCCGTCGATCCTTCTCAAAGCCGGCGACACCGTTTCGATCAAGAGCGGCAGCCTGCAAAGCGAGAAGATCAAGGCAGTTCTTGAAGCTAACGGCTCAAGACCCACACCGAACTGGCTCGAGCGCGTAGGCGACGGTAAAGCCGGCAAGGTTGTTGCACTTCCGACCCGCGAGGAGATTGATACTCCGGTCGAGGAATCGCTGATCGTCGAGTTGTATTCAAAATAATCCGCTGTTTGTTTTCAATAAAGCTTTTCGGGCGGCTTTATGCTGCCCGGATAAACAACGGTGCGGACGGCTATTCTATCCGTTCGCCGCAACGCAGTGAAAACTGCGAGAAAAACAAGGAGGGTTTTTATGATAGAAATTGAGAAGCCCAGAATTGAGGCTGTTGATCTTGCAGCTGACGGTTCTTACGGTAAATTCACGATCGAGCCGCTCGAGCGAGGATACGGCATTACTCTCGGCAACAGCTTGAGAAGAGTGCTTCTTTCTTCACTTCCGGGCGTGGCAGTCACCTCGATAAAGATAGACGGTATTCTTCATGAGTTCTCGACGGTTCCAGGCGTTAAGGAAGACGTTACGGAAATGGTTCTGAACATCAAGGGAATCACCGCAAAGATCCACGGAGACGCTCCGAAGGTCTGCTATATCGAAGCAGAAGGCCCGTGTGAAGTTACCGCAGGCTCTATCAAATGTGATTCCGAAGTCGAGATCTTAAATCCCGATCTTCATATCGCAACACTTTCCGACGAAGGCAAGCTTTTCATGGAGCTGACCCTCGATAAGGGCCGCGGCTATGTGTCAGCGGAAAAAAACAAGCAGGCAAAGCCCGTTGTCGGCGTTATCCCGACCGACTCGATCTACACGCCTGTGACTAAAGTTAATTATTATACCGAGAATACCCGTGTCGGTCAGATCACTGATTACGATAAACTCGCTATCGAAGTCTGGACGAACGGCACTATCTCTGCCAGAGAAGCGGTATCGCTCGGAGCCAAGGTGCTCACTGAACATCTCAACCTGTTTGTTGAACTTTCGGAAGACGCTTTCGAGGGCGACATCATGGTCGAGCGTGACGATAACGGCAAGGAAAAAGTCCTTGAGATGACCATTGAGGAACTTGACCTTTCCGTACGAAGCTTCAACTGCTTAAAGCGTGCCAGCATAAACACTGTCGAAGACCTTATCAGCAAGTCCGAAGAGGATATGATGAAGGTAAGAAACCTCGGCAGAAAGTCGCTTGATGAAGTCATCAATAAGCTGAAAACGCTTGGTTTCACGCTTCGTAAGGAAGATGAATAATAATTACACGCAGATTTATCTTAAACACGACTGTAAAGGAGTGAATTGAAATGCCAGGAACGAGAAAGCTCGGAAGAACGAGCGATCAGCGTAAAGCAATGCTTCGCGCAATGGTTACTTTCCTGCTCGAAAACGGTAAGATCGAAACTACCGTTACCCGTGCGAAGGAAGTCCGCGCTATGACCGAGAAATATATTACAATTGCAAAGGAAAATACGCTTCACAACAAGCGTAAAGTAATGGCTTTTGTCACAAAAGAGGATGTTGTGAAAAAGCTGTTCGATGAGATCGCGCCGAACTATTCCGACCGTAACGGCGGATATACGCGTATCATCAAGACCGGCCCGCGCCGCGGCGACGCTGCCGAGATGGCTATTATCGAGCTGGTTAAATAAACCGGTAAAAAGAGCGGGAACCAAAAGTTCCCGCTCTTTGACCTTGTTTTTAAGAATTTGATCATTTTTTAACAAATAAATCTTAATAATTTTGAATTATTGCACAAATTGAGCCAATTAAATTAGTATAAATCTCATAATATCAATACAAGCATATCGATATTTTGTATAAACATTTCACAAATTCAAAATCAGATATATAATTGAATTGTAATAAAAAATCCAAGGAGGATTTTCTGAAATGGCTAGATTTACTTTACCGAGAGATTTGTATCATGGAAAAGGCTCACTTGAGGTTCTAAAAGATTTCAAGGGCAAAAAAGCAATGGTTTGCGTAGGCGGCGGCAGCATGAAGCGGTTCGGCTTCCTCGACAAAGCGGTTTCTTATCTTAAAGAAGCCGGCATGGAGGTTGAGCTCTTTGAGGGCATTGAGTCCGATCCGTCTGTTGAAACCGTTATGCGCGGTGCCGAGGCAATGCTCAAGTTCGAGCCGGACTGGATTATTGCAATGGGCGGCGGATCGCCGATCGACGCTGCAAAAGCTATGTGGATCAAGTATGAGTATCCGGATATCACATTTGAGGAAATGTGCAAGGTATTCGGCATTCCCAGCCTACGCCGCAAAGCTCATTTCTGCGCTATTTCGTCCACATCGGGCACAGCAACAGAGGTGACAGCATTCTCGATCATCACCGATTATGAAAAGGGCATTAAATACCCGATCGCTGACTTCGAGATCACTCCCGATGTTGCTATCGTTGACCCCGACCTTGCAGAGACAATGCCGAAAAAGCTTGTTGCTCACACAGGCATGGACGCTATGACGCATGCTATCGAAGCATATGTTTCAACAGCTAACTGCGACTATACAGATCCGCTCGCAATCTTTGCTATCAAAATGATCCAGAACGATCTTATTAAATCTTATAACGGCGATATGGAGAAGCGTGACAGTATGCATAACGCCCAGTGCCTCGCAGGCATGGCGTTCTCAAATGCACTGCTCGGAATCGTTCATTCAATGGCGCATAAGACAGGTGCTGCTTTCGCGGATTACGGTGCTCACATTATCCACGGCGCGGCAAACGCTATGTACCTGCCGAAGGTAATTGCGTTCAACGCAAAGGATGAGACAGCTAAGAAGCGCTATGGTGTGATCGCGGACTACATGGGTCTCGGCGGCGATAACGACGATGAAAAGATAGCTTTGCTCATCAAATATCTGCGCCACATGAACGACGAACTCAATATCCCACACTGCATCAAGAACTACGGCGCGGACAGCTATCCGACTGAGAACGGCTTTGTTCCGGAAGATGCGTTCCTTGAGAGACTCCCCGAGATCGCAAAGAACGCAATCGGAGACGCCTGCACAGGCTCCAACCCGCGTCAGCCCAGTCAGGAAGAAATGGAAAAGCTGCTTAAGTGCTGCTACTATGACACTGAAGTAGATTTCTGATAAAGACCAAAAGGGCTGTTGCAGTTATTGCAGCAGCCCTTTTCAAACTCAAACCTAAACAAGGAGAACAGGCTTATGTATAAAATTGTTAAAAAAGCCGTGCTCAACCCGACCGTCACAATGATGGATATCGAGGCTCCTTTTGTAGCCGCAAAAGCTCAACCGGGCCAGTTCATCATTCTCCGTGTTGACGAAGAGGGCGAGCGTATTCCGCTTACAGTTGCAGGTTACGATCGCAAAAAGGGAACAGTTAAGATCATTTTCCAGATCGTTGGCGCAACAACAGAGAAGCTGAATCATAAAAACGAGGGCGAGTATCTTCAGGATTTTGCAGGCCCGCTCGGCGTTGCTTCCAAGCTCGACGGACTTAAAAAAGTTTGCATTGTCGGCGGCGGCGTCGGTTGCGCCATTGCGCTTCCTATCGCTCAGAAACTGCATGAGATGGGCTGCAATGTAACCTCGATAATCGGTTTCAGATCAAAGGATCTGCTTATTCTTGAGGACGAATTTAAAGCAGCTTCCGATAACCTCGTTGTCATGACCGATGACGGCAGCTACGGCAGACACGGCAATGTCTGCGTTCCGCTCAACGAAATGTTTGAAAACGGCGAAAAGTTCGATGAGGTTATCACTATCGGCCCGCTGATCATGATGAAATTTGTTGTCGCAGCAGTCAAGCCCACAGGCATTCCCTGCACAGTTTCGATGAACCCGATAATGATCGACGGAACAGGTATGTGCGGCGGCTGCCGACTGACGCTTCACCGCGACGGTAAGCCGATAACAAAGTTTGCTTGTGTTGACGGCCCCGATTTCAACGGCTATGAAGTCGATTTCGACGAAGCAATGTCCAGAGGCGCAATGTACCGCGACTTTGAACGCCATGCTTATGAAGAAACCTGCAACCTGTTTAAAAAGGAGGCGCAAAACTGATGTTCAAACCGAATATGGATCCTAAAAAGCATCCGATGCCGTCTCAGGCGCCCGAAGTCAGAGCGCATAACTTTAAAGAGGTAACTACCGGATATTCCGATGAAACAGCTATCGACGAAGCACTCAGATGCTTAAACTGCAAAAATATGCCGTGCGTTTCGGGCTGCCCTGTAAACATTCATATCCCCGAATTTATCGCAAAGATAAAGGAAGGCGATTTTGAAGGTGCATATCAGGTCATCCATCGCACATCGTCTCTTCCGGCTGTCTGCGGCAGAGTCTGCCCGCAGGAAACTCAGTGCGAATCCAAGTGCGTCCGCGGTATCAAGGGCGAGCCTGTCGGTATCGGCAGACTTGAGCGTTTTGTTGCCGATTGGCATAACGCTCATTCCGAGGAAGCTCCGAATGTCGCAGAGCCTAACGGTCATAAAGTCGCAGTTGTGGGTTCGGGCCCGTCCGGTCTCACTTGCGCAGGCGATCTTGCCAAGAAAGGCTATAAGGTAACTGTTTTTGAAGCACTCCACACAGCAGGCGGCGTGCTTGTTTATGGTATTCCTGAGTTTCGTCTGCCGAAATCCATTGTTCAAAAAGAGGTCGATAACCTCAAGGCTATGGGTGTCGATGTTGAAACAAATATGATAATCGGTAAAACACTCACTGTCGATGAACTGCTTGAAGACGGATATGAAGCCGTGTTCATCGGCTCGGGTGCCGGTCTGCCGAACTTCATGGGAATCCTGGGCGAGTCGCTCAAAGGCGTTTATTCCGCAAATGAATTTCTCACCCGTTCCAACCTTATGAAGGCTTATAAGGAGGATCCGGTAACACCGATAATGAAAGGCGGCAAAGTAGCGGTTGTCGGCGGCGGTAATGTCGCAATGGACGCTGCCCGTACCGCGCTCAGACTCGGTGCAGAGAAGGTTTATATCGTATATCGCCGTTCAATGGAGGAATTGCCTGCCCGCCGCGAAGAGGTCGAGCACGCAATGGAAGAGGGAATTGATTTCCGTCTTCTCAACAATCCTATTGAGATCCTCGGCTATGAAAATCCCGATGATAAACGTGATCCGAAAAACGGTTTTGTAACAGGTATCAAGTGTATTAAAATGGAGCTCGGCGAGCCCGATGAACGCGGTCGCCGTCGTCCTGTTCCGATCGAGGGCAGCGAGTTCACACTTGATGTGGATACAGTTGTTATTTCTATCGGTACTTCGCCGAACCCGCTTATCAAGTCCACCACAGAGGGACTCGATGTTAATTCCCGCGGGGGTATTATTATCGAAGAAAACGGTGCAACCACCAAAGAGGGCGTTTATGCCGGCGGTGACGCTGTAACAGGCGCAGCAACGGTTATTTCCGCAATGGGTGCAGGTAAAGTCGCGGCTAAAGCCATCGATGAATACCTCTCTCAAAAATAACTGAATAAAAACTCCGCTTTCTGCATATCACGGCAGAAAGCGGAGTTTTTTGTTATTAAAGCGTGTGATAATACAGGCAGATGTCTTTGTATCCGTCGTCGGCTTTGAAGCCGCCCGGCACCTCGCCTATCATAACAAATCCAAGCTTTTCATAAAGATGTCTGGCAGGCAGATTTTCTTTAACAACAGCGTTGAACTGCAATATCTTAAATCCGATCTCACCCGCCGACTTGAGACAATGCTTCACAAGCTTCTCGCCGATACCCTCACCGCGCGCCGACTCATCGACAGCAAAGCTTGCATTGCAGATGTGACCGCACCTGCCCACATTGTTCGGGTGCAAAATATAAAGTCCGATTATCTTCTCTGTATTTGAATCGACAGCAACCGCTGTTTTCGACTGCGAGCGGAAAAACTCATTTGCCGACTTTGTATCAAGCTCGTCAGTCTGCGGAAAAGCCTGCCCCGCTTTAACAACGCCGTTCCAGACCTCAGCGGCACTCTCGGCGTCCTTTTCGGTATAATCCCGAATGATTATATCCATTTACCCATCTCCTTTTTAAAAGCCCCGTGCATTGCACGGAGCTTTTCGATTTATTCAACAGTGACCGATTTTGCAAGGTTCTTCGGCTTGTCAATGTCGCAGTTTCTCGCTTTTGCGACATAGTAGCCGAACAGCTGAAGCGGGACGACCTCAAGCGACGGCATAAGCAGCTCTTGAGTCGAGGGGATCTCAATAGTGTGATCAACTTCGTCGCTATGCACACCGTAGTCATCGCAGGTCAGCAGTAAGACCTCTGCACCTCGCGCTTTGACTTCCTTGATGTTACTCATCGTTTTAGCGATAAGCCGCTCATTGCAGGCAAGCGCGGCTACAAATGTTCCTTCATCAATGAGCGAAATAGTACCGTGCTTCAACTCGCCCGCGGCATACGCCTCCGAATGGATATAGCTTATCTCTTTAAGCTTGAGCGATGCCTCAAGAGCAACAGCGTAATCAAGGTTTCTGCCGATAAAGTAGGCGTGTTCAAGATATGCATATCTCTGAGCCATCTTCTCAATATCGGGAGCAAGCTTCAAGATCTTTTCAACCTTTTCGGGAAGATCCTCAATAGAAGCTATCATATTCTTAACAAACTTATCGCTGACTCTGCCCAGCTTTTTGCCAAAATCAAGCGCAATAAGATACATCAGCGCAAGCTGAGTGGAATAAGCCTTTGTGGTTGCGACCGAAATCTCAGGACCTGCCCATGTGTAAAGCACATATTCCGATTCGTTTGCAATAGAGCTGCCGACAACATTGACAATAGAAATAGTTGTCGCGCCGCGCTTGCGGGCTTCCTTGAGAGCCGCAAGCGTATCCGCAGTCTCACCCGACTGGCTGATGATAATAACTATCGAATTTTCGTCAATAATCGGATTTGAATATCTGAACTCAGAAGCTATCTCCGCAAAAACAGGAATACGGCAGACCTCTTCGATAACATACTTGCCGACAACGCCGACATGATAAGCCGAACCACAGGCAATAATATTGATCCTCTGCGCTTTTTTGAGTTTATCTATGCTGATGTCAACGCCTTCAAGCGAGATCTCGCCGTTTTTGATTCGCGGCGCAATAGTGTCTCTGAGCGCGCGGGGCTGCTCCATGATCTCCTTGATCATGAAATGCTCATATCCGCCCTTTTCCGCAGCAGACACATCCCAGTCAATAGTCTTGACCTCTCTTTCAAGACGGTTGCCGTCCTTATCGAAGATCTCCACCTTTTCTGGCGTTATATGAACGATCTCATCGTCATTCAGATACATCACCTTGCGTGTCACAGGCAGGATCGCGGGGATGTCCGACGCGACCATGTTTCCTTCGTCCGACACGCCGACAATAAGCGGGCTTGCTTTTCTGACAGCGTAAAATTCATTCTGATCGTCGTTGCAGAGAATACCGAGTGCATAAGAACCCTCAAGCATTCCGATGGTCTTTGAAACAGTCTCGAAGAAATTGCCGTTGTAGTTTTCCTCCAAAAGCTGAGCAACAACTTCGGAATCTGTCTCCGATGCGAAATTGTAACCTTTTTTAATAAGATCTCTGCGCAAAGACGCATAGTTCTCGATAATACCGTTGTGAACTATCGCAAAAAGACCGCTCTGCGAGCGATGCGGATGAGCGTTTTCATCTGAGGGCTTACCGTGTGTAGCCCAGCGTGTGTGACCGATACCGGTCGTGCTTTTGTAATTCACACCGTTGCTGATAAGATCTCTGAGCATCTGCAGTCTGCCGCAGGCTTTTTTAATCTTTATTCCGCCGTTTTCAAAAACGGCGATACCGGCTGAATCGTAACCTCTGTATTCCAGTCTCGCAAGACCTTCAAGCAAAACGGGAGCGGCGGGCTTAACGCCCGAAAAACCGACAATTCCGCACATAGTGTTGTTCCACCTTTCTGAAAATAAAGTACGGCTTATATGATTATTGATTATACACTGTTTTATTAAAAAAAGCAATAAATAAATGTTAAACTGTCAAAGCGTCTATCAGAAACTTGACGCCGATAGCGCATAAAACCAAGCCGCCGAACACCTCGGCTTTGCCGCCTATCATCTTCTCAAGCCTTTTGCCGAACAAAAATCCGATAAAGCAGAGAACAAATGTTATCGCCATAATGATGCCGCAGGCGCAAAGCACAGCCCAAGCACCGTTCAACCCGCTTTTGCTCGGAACAGTGAATGTAACGCCGGCTGCAAGCGCGTCTATACTTGTCGCAACACCGAGCAACAGCACCGATTTTATATCGTTGCCGCCTGCAATTTCTTTGTCCGCACCGAATGACTCAATTATCATTTTAATGCCGATAAAGCAAAGAATAAAAAATCCGATATATCCGCTGTATCTGTCGATAAAGCTTGCAAATCCGCTTCCGATAAACCAGCCGATAAGTGGCATAAGCGCCTGAAAAACGCCGAAAACAGCACTTATGATAAGCGCATTTTTGGCAACCGATCTTTTGCACGACAGCCCTTTTGAGATCGAGACTGAAAACGCATCCATTGCGAGTCCCACGCCGAGCAAAGCGACCGATAACCAGTCCATTCGGATTACTCCTTCGGTTCAGCAGGATTTTGAGGATCGTAATTTAAAAGAAGCTTCAGGCAGGTCTGATATAATGCTGCCGGATTTTTATAAAATCTCTTTTGCATAAGGTGTGCCTGATTTTTGTTAAAGCCGCTCATGGT
>CAVGWP010000002.1:51723-83932 GCA_963633095.1 bacterium
GCTCATGGTCATGCTGAAAAACACTCTGTCGTTTTCGTGCCTCGCAAGTGTTATATCACAAAGTCCGCGGTCTTTTTCCGTTATGATAAAATCGTTATCATCAAGATTTCTTTGCATAATGTTTTCGGCTCTCAGCCCGTCGAGCGAATCATCGATAACGCTTCTCGGCAATGTAGACGAAAGCTCATCGGCAATTCTGCTGCCCGTAGGCGTAAGCTGAAGCGAGCCGTCCTTATCATGCATAATATTCATCTTTTCGAGCAGCCGCTGAATAGCCGATGCGGTGTCGAAATAGTTTGCAACTCGGGTTGCGGTGATTATGTTCAGTATGTTATCTTCGTTTATGGGAACGGCAGTCCTGTCGATCAGAAAACAAACTAAGATCATAGCCTCTTTTTCCGATGTAAGTCCGCCGGGGTACACACCCGGATATCCAGCCAATAAACTCACTCCAATTAAATATATATACAGTATTTTATCATAAAATAATATTTTTTGCAAGATTAAATGTTGATATGCCTCTTGATTTGTGGTATAATTTATTGAAACCTAAAATAGGCGGGTTATGCCCGCCTCGGGAGAAAGGAACGGAACAAAAATTGCAGATACCGCAGAGTAATATCAGAAATTTTTGCATTATCGCTCATATAGATCATGGCAAATCCACACTTGCCGATCGTATGCTCGAGCTGACTCAATCGGTCGAAAAGCGCGAGATGACAGAGCAGCTGCTCGACAGTATGGATCTCGAGCGCGAGCGCGGAATAACCATCAAGGCGCACGCGGTAACGCTTTATTATACGGCGGACGACAAAGAAACTTACGAGCTCAATCTGATCGACACTCCCGGCCATGTGGACTTCAACTATGAAGTCTCGCGTTCGCTCGCAGCTTGCGAGGGTGCCGTCCTCGTGGTGGACGCGTCGCAGGGCATAGAAGCGCAGACGCTGGCAAACACCTATCTTGCGCTTGACCATGATCTCGAAATTCTCCCTGTTATAAACAAGATAGATCTTCCCAGCGCCGATCCCGACAGAGTTGCTTCCGAAATAGAAGATGTCATCGGAATAGAAGCGATGAATGCCCCGCGCATTTCCGCTAAAAACGGTATCAATATCAAAGCTGTTATGGAGCAGGTCGTGAACTGCGTTCCCGCCCCCAAGGTCAATAATACAGCTCCGCTCAAAGCACTTATCTTCGATTCGTATTACGATGCGTATAAAGGCGTTATCGTTTATTTCAGAGTGGTTGACGGCTCTGTCAAAACGGGCGACCGTATCCGCATGATGTCAACAGGTGCGGAGTTCGATGTTGTTGAGCTCGGCAGAAAACGCGCTTTGTATATGGAGTCGTGCGATGAACTGCGTTCGGGTGAGGTCGGCTATATCGCCGCTTCGATCAAAAATGTGTCGGACGCGCGCGTCGGCGACACCATAACTTTAGCCGCTGAGCCCGCATCGGAACCGCTTGAGGGCTACCGCCATGTAAACCCTGTTGTGTTCTGCGGAGTCTACCCGGCGGACGGTGCTCAGTATACCGATCTTCGTGAAGCGCTTGAGAAACTTCAGCTGAACGACGCCGCTCTCGAATTTGAACCTGAAACCTCAGGCGCACTCGGCTTCGGCTTTCGCTGCGGCTTTCTGGGACTGCTCCATATGGAGATCATCCAGGAACGCCTTGAGCGCGAGTATAATCTCGATCTGATAACAACATCTCCGAGCGTTGTCTATAAATTCAAGCTTACTACCGGTGAGATGACCGAGATCGACAACCCGACAAACTATCCCGATCCCGCAACGATCGATGAGGCTTACGAGCCGTTTTGCGATGTTCATATATTCAGCCCGAATGAGTTTGTCGGCGCTATCATGGATCTTTGCCAAGAGCGCAGAGGCGTTTTCAAGGATATGCAGTACACGACCCAGGAGCGTGTCGATATTCATTATGAAATGCCGCTCAACGAAATAGTGTATGACTTTTTTGATGCGCTCAAATCGCGCACGCGGGGCTATGCATCGTATGACTATGAGATGAAAGAGTATCGCGCGTCCAAGCTCGTCAAGCTCGATGTTCTGCTCAACGGCGATGTTGTCGATGCGCTTTCGTTCATCGTCCATGCGGACAATTCGTATCAGCGCGCAAGAAGAATAGCGGAGAAGCTCAAGGAGCATATTCCGCGTCAGCTTTTCGAGGTGCCGATACAGGTCGCTGTCGGCGGCAAGGTCATTGCAAGAGAAACCGTCAAGGCAGTCCGCAAGGATGTCCTTGCAAAGTGCTACGGCGGCGATATAACCCGAAAGAAGAAGCTGCTTGAAAAGCAGAAAGAGGGCAAAAAGCGTATGCGCCAGTTCGGCACGGTGGAAGTGCCGCAGGAAGCGTTTATGGCTATTTTAAAGCTCGACGATTGATAACAAAATTAAAACGGAGTGAAAAAATTGTCGGAGTGTAATAAACCCGTTTTCGTCCCGAAAGACGAGATAGAGCGTCAAAAGGAATTTTCCCTTAAAGTGGAGAGCCTTGCAAAGGAACGCTACGGCGAGCCGAAAGCGATCGTGCGCACTTTCGGCTGTCAGCAAAATGTTGCGGACGGTCAGCGTATCAAAGGAATGCTTCAAAGCATGGGCTATTCGTTCACCGATAATGAGGACGAAGCCGATCTCATCATATTCAACACCTGTGCTGTCAGAGAGCACGCTGAAGCAAGGGTTTTCGGCAATGTCGGTGCTCTCAAGCATTATAAACACCGCCGACCGGACGCTGTCGTCGCACTGTGCGGATGTATGACACAGCAGCCGCATATAGCAAAAAAAATTAAAGACAGCTTTCGCCATGTAGATCTCGTTTTCGGAACTCATGTGCTTCATAAACTGCCGGAAATGCTCTACGATGTGCTGATGACCGAATCGCGGGTGTTCGATATAGACGATACCGAAAGTCTCATTGCCGAGGGAGTCCCTTTTGTGCATGACGGCGGAGTAAGAGGCTTTGTGCCCGTGATGCTCGGCTGCAATAATTTCTGCACATATTGCGTCGTGCCGTATGTAAGAGGCAGGGAGCGATCCCGCCGTCCCGAGGATATAGAGCGCGATCTTATAAACCTTCTAAAGCAGGGAGTTAAGGATATAACACTGCTCGGGCAAAATGTCAATTCGTATAACGGCGGAATAACCTTCCCTGAGCTTTTAAAGCGGCTTTGCGATGTAGACGGCGATTTTGTGCTGCGGTTTATGACATCGCACCCGAAGGACTGCACAAAGCAGCTGCTTGATACAATGGCGCAGTGCGATAAGATCGAAAAGCACCTTCATCTGCCCGTGCAATCGGGAAACGACCGTGTTTTAAAGGCGATGAACAGACATTACGACAGGCAGAAATATCTTTCTCTCATAAGCTATGCGAAATCGGTCATGCCAGAGATCAAGCTAACTTCCGATATTATTGTCGGATTTCCCGGAGAAAGCTATGAAGAATTTTGCGACACTGTTTCTTTAATAAAGCAGGTCGAATATCATTCGCTGTATACATTCATCTATTCTCCGCGCAACGGTACTCCGGCGGCGAAATTTCCCGATCCCGTGTCGCGCGAGGAAAAGGGCAGATGGTTCAAAGAGCTGCTTGATGAGCAGGAAAAGATCTCAATGAAGATCTGCTCACAACAGGTTGGCAGGCGGTTTCTCGCCCTTGTCGAAGAACAGCCGAAGGCAGGCGTGCTGAACGCCAGAACGCTCGATAATCAAATAATCGAATTAGAGGGCGAGAAGGATTTGATAGGCAAATTTGTCACCGCCGAAATAACCGACGGCAGGACATGGATACTAAAAGGAAAAATCATAAAGGAAGGTAATTAAAATGGATATCATCACAATGACAAGACAGCTCGGTCAGCAGATACAGGAGAGCGAAGCATATATAAACTACGCTGCATGCAAGCAGAAGAACGATGAGGATAAAGAGCTTCAGGAGCTTATCGGTCAGTTCAATCTGCTTCGTATGTCGCTCGGCAATGAGATCTCAAAGGAAGAGGAGCAAAAGGATAAAGAAAAGATCCAAAAGCTTAATTCCGAGCTGAACGACTGCTATTCAAACATAATGCAGAACGATAATATGATGCGTTTCAATGCGGCAAAAGAAGCGATCGATACAATGGTAAATCAGATCACGACAATAATCGGTCTTTCCGTTGAGGGTGAAGACCCGATGACCTGCGCCGCAGAGCACAGCTGCTCAGGCTCCTGCTCGTCCTGCGGCGGCTGCCACTGATAATTCCGAAAGGACAATCAAACCATGCCAAAAAGAACGGACATCATACCGGAAATAAATAAGAATACATCTCCGATGATGCGGCAGTATATCGAAATAAAACGCCGCAACCCCGATAGTATTCTGTTTTTCCGCCTCGGCGATTTCTATGAAATGTTTTATAACGATGCCATTGTCGCGTCACAGGAGCTCGATCTCACACTCACCGGCAGAGCCGCCGGCGATAAGGAAAAAGCACCTATGTGCGGAGTTCCGTATCACAGCTGCGAAGCGTATATAGCTCGCCTTATCAAAAAGGGCTACCGCGTTGCAGTCTGTGAGCAGACCGAGGATCCGGCAACCTGCGGCAAGAAGCTGGTAGATCGTGAGGTTGTCCGTAAGATAACCCCCGGAACACTCACCGATCAGTCTATGCTCGAAAAATCGCGCAATAACTATCTCGGTGTCGTGTATTTCTACGGCGGCAAGGCGTCCTGCTGTTTTTCCGATGTCTCAACAGGTGATCTTCATCTCACAACTATTGCTTCAGATACGTTGGGCAACGATGTTGTGAACGAGCTCACGAGGTTTGCACCGAAAGAGCTTATTTTAAACCCCGCCGCCGCGTCGGATAGAGCGGTTGGCTCGTTTTTTAAGATTCAGCCTCAGATCCGTGTCGAGATTGATGAAGACGATGAGTTCCAAAATGTTGAGTCGCAAAGTCTCACTCTCAAACATTTCAAGGCAGACAGCTTCGAATCGCTCGGAGCGGATGAGATCTCAAAGTGTGCCCTCAGCCGCACGGTGAATTTCCTTTTCGATACTCAGCGAAACGATCTTTCGGCAATAACCCATGTCAATGTTTACAGCGAAAGTCAGTTCATGAAGCTGGATTACGCCGCAAGAACCAATCTTGAGCTCACTCAGACTATCCGCGGCGGAAGCAAGAGCAACACTCTGCTTTCGGTCATCGATCAAACAAAAACACCGATGGGCAAACGCCTTATCCGCACATGGCTTGAGCGCCCGCTCGTGTCGCTTGGCGCTATAACACGCCGCCAAAACGCGGTCGGCGAGCTTTATTCCAATATTGCGCTGCGCGATGAAATAGGCGAGATCTTAGGAGGCGTTCGTGATTTAGAGCGCCTTATTGCGAGAGTAACATATAAAACCGTCACCCCGAAGGAAATGATAGCTTTAAGAGACGCCGCGGGCAAAATGCCGGCACTCAAAGCAGCAACAGCAAATTGCAGCTGCGAGCTTCTTAGCGAGATAAACGCGGATATCGATGAGCTTCGAGATGTTTATGATCTTATCACATCCTCGCTCGAAGATGATCCGCCTACAACTCTCAGAGAGGGCAAACTTATCCGCAGAGGCTACAGCGAAACGATCGACGAATGTTATCGCGATATGACAGACAGTAAGCAGGTCGTCCGCGATATGGAGGAACGCGAGCGTGAGCGCACAGGAGTCAAAAAGCTGAAAATAAGGTATAACCGCGTGTTCGGTTACTACATAGAGGTGCCAACCTCGGCAACGGAATTTGCAAAGCCGGAGGAATATGTCCGCAGACAGTCTCTCACCAATGCGGAGCGTTATTCAACTAATGAAGTTCGTCAGCTTGAAAGCCGTATTCTCGGTGCACAGGACAGGCTCTATGCCCTGGAATACGATCTTTTTTGCAAAATACGCGACAGTGTGGGAGAAGCTATGGAGCGTGTCCGTATAACTGCACAGGCGGTGGCAAAGCTCGATGTGCTTTATTCTCTTGCAAAGGTCGCTTATGAAAATTCCTATGTCTGCCCGCAGATGGCGGCGGACGGCGTTATAGAAATAATCGGCGGAAGACACCCTGTCGTCGAACAGCTCACGGATATGACTTTTGTGCCAAACGATACGTTGCTCGATAAAAACGAAAACCGCTGCGCTATCATAACCGGTCCGAATATGGCAGGTAAATCAACATATATGAGACAAGTTGCCGTTATAACACTGATGGCACATATCGGCTCGTTTGTCCCCGCAACATCCGCAAAGATCGCTCTGACCGACGCTATTTTTACAAGAGTAGGCGCGTCCGACGATCTTGCAATGGGTCAGTCGACATTCATGGTCGAGATGAGCGAAATAGCCGATATTCTCAAAAATGCCACAGCCGACAGTCTGCTCATAATCGATGAGATAGGCAGAGGCACATCGACATATGACGGCATGGCAATAGCCAGAGCGGTGATCGAACATGTCGCCGATAAACACAAGCTCGGCGCAAAGACACTGTTTGCAACTCATTATCATGAGCTGGCGGTGCTTGAGGAGTCGCTGCAAGGCATTAAAAACTATAATATCGCTGCCAAAAAGCGCGGAGATGAAGTTATCTTCCTGCGAAAGATAGTTCGCGGCGGAGCGGACGACAGCTACGGCATAGAAGTTGCAAAGCTCGCAGGCGTTCCACAGGACATTATAACAAGCGCAAAGAAGATCTTAAAGTCGCTCGACACTCAGCCGAAAGCTGATTGTGAGCGTATCGCTTCATCGCATGACGATACCGATGACGGTCAGATAACTCTCGGCAAAGAGGAGACCGAAAGCATTATAAAAGAGCTTAAAACAATGGATATTTATAATATGACTCCGCTTGAAGCAATGCGACAGATAAGCGAGCTTGCCGAAAAAGCGAAGAATATATAGAGCAAAAAGGAGGTTTGAAAAGGTGGCAAAGATCAATGTGCTTGATAAACATACCGCAGAGCTTATCGCCGCAGGCGAAGTTGTCGAGCGGCCGTCATCAGCGGTAAAGGAGCTTGTTGAAAACAGCATAGATTCAGGTGCGAGCGCAGTCACCGTCGAGATAAAAAACGGCGGCAGTTCGTTTATCCGCGTGTCTGACAACGGCAGCGGTATCGAGCGGGATGATATAAGAAATGCATTCAAGCGCCATGCCACCAGTAAGATAAAAACTTCCGATGATCTCGACGCTATTATGACGCTCGGCTTCAGAGGCGAAGCACTCGCTTCCATTTGTGCCGTTGCCAAGGTCGAGCTTATAACTAAGACTGCCGATGATCCTATCGGCGTGAAATACGAGATCGAGGGCGGTGAAGAAACATATTTCGATGACGCGGGCGGTGCTCAGGGCACCACGATCATTGTGAGAGATCTGTTTTTCAACACCCCCGCAAGAAGAAAATTTTTAAAGAAAGATGTCTCGGAGACAAATGCCGTCGCAGCAGTGATCGAAAGAGTTGCTCTGTCGCACCCCGAAGTGTCGTTCAAGTTCATAAAGGATGGCAAGCAGGCTATCTTAACACCGGGCGACGGCAAGCTTTACTCCGCAATATACGCTGTGCTCGGCAAGGATTTCACATCGACTCTGCTGCCTGCCGACTACACGCTTGACGGTGTCCGTGTCAGCGGCTTTGTCACAAAGCCCGAGCTTTCAAGAAAGAATGCGAATATGCAGTATTTCTTCCTGAACGGCAGATTTATCAAAACCAAAACAGGCGCGGCAGCTTTAAAGCAGGCATATAAAAACGAAATTATGACCGATCGCTGCCCAGGCTGTGTTCTCAATATCGAAATGCCGTATTCGCAGGCGGATGTCAATGTCCACCCGTCTAAAATAGAGGTTCGTTTTTCCGATGAATCGCGCGTTTTCCATGCGGTGTATTATGCCGTCAAAAGTGCGCTCGCGGCTGACAAAACAAATGTCGCCTTCGGTAAGACCCAGGAGGACGACTGCGAGCTTTTAAGACCGGCTGAGCCGAAATTCGTTCAGCTCGATATGCGCTCGGCACCGCCTGTGACACCGCCGAAATTCGAGCAAAAGCAGACGGTATCCGAAGAGAACAATATCCTCCCGACTTTCTCAAGAATGACAGTCGCAGATATCGGACATCCGAAAAATAACGAAATAAAGATTTCCAAAGAGATGATGGACAGTGTCCGCCGTCTTGATATTTTCCCGAGCGCAGAGCCGAAAAGGGAAGAGAGCATCCACGCACCCGCTGATCCTCAGCCGATAGCCGAACAGCTGCAGCCGCCGAAGAATTTGGTCGAAGCGGAATATAAGATGATCGGCGAAGCCTTTATGACATATATCATCGTCGAAAGCGAGGGCAAGCTGCTTTTTATCGATAAGCACGCCGCCCATGAGCGTATCCTGTTCGAGCAGCTCACCGCAAAAGCGCACGAGTTCAGCCAGCAGCTTTTAGTGCCCGTCGAGGTCGAGCTCAATTCCGACGAGTATGAAGCAGTTCTCGAACACACCGATGATTTTCAAAAGCTCGGCTTTGAAATTGAAGACAGCGGAATGAAATCTGTGCTTGTAAGAAGCGTGCCTATGTCGCTCGAAAACCGCGATGTCAAAGATGTCATCTTGGAATCCGCAGGCAAGCTTGTCAGAGGTATGACCGATCTTACTCCGGAGTTCATCGATTGGCTGTATCATTCAATGTCCTGCCGTGCGGCTATCAAAGGCGGCGAACACACCGATCCGTCCTTCCTTGATACTATCGTCAGAAAAGTCTTAAATAATGATAATATCAAACGCTGCCCCCACGGCAGACCGATAATAGTTGAAATGTCGGCGGACGAGATCAAAAGGCGGTTTGGCAGAACGTGATAAAAACAGTTGTTATAACAGGTCCCACAGCCTCCGGAAAAACCGCGCTTTCCGTGGATCTCGCAAAAAAGCTCGGCTTTGAGATAGTCTGTGCCGATTCAATGCAGATCTATCGCGAGCTGTCTGTTGCAACAGCGAGACCTACCGCTGAGGAAATGAGCGGTGTCCCGCATTGGCTGTTCGGCGAGATCTCGGTTTGCAGCGAGTATTCTGTCAGCACCTATTCTGAGGACGCAGCGCGGTGTATTCGAAAAATAGCCGAAAATTCGCGCGTTATGCTTTGCGGAGGAACAGGTCTTTATATCGATTCATTGATAAACGGCGTCGATTTTTCGGTCAATAATTCCGATCCGCTTGTCAGAGCAAGGCTCGAAGCCGAATATCGGGAAAACGGAGCGGAGTATATGCACGATAAGCTCAGAAAGATCGATCCGAAATCGGCTGAGAATATCCATAAAAACAATGTCAAAAGAGTGCTCAGAGCACTTGAAATATACTATGTGAGCGGCGTCAGTAAAACGCAAAGCGATGAAAACGCCGTGTCTAAAGAAAGCGTCTATGACCCGCTTTATATCGGTGTGACCTATAAGGATAGAGAACTTCTTTATCAGCGCATTGAAAAAAGGGTTGATGAGATGATAAAAAATGGGCTTATTGAGGAAGCAAAGCGTTTTTATGCGCTTTCTCCCTGCAAAACAGCGCTCGGCAATATCGGCTGCAAGGAAATGCTGCCGTATCTGAAAGGCGAAAGCTCGCTCGACGCTTGCATTCAGGAACTTAAAACCGCAACAAGACGGTATGCCAAGCGCCAGCTCACATGGCTCAGAAGAAATCAAAAAATAAATTGGCTCTATCCCGATGAATCGGGGTATGACGGCTGTTTTAAAACAGCAGAAAAACTTATTGATCAGTTCTACGGAGGCGGCTATGAAAGCAAAGCTTAAAAAGTATTGGATAATATTGCTCGTTGTCGTTTTGATCGCGTTGTTTGTGTTGTACAAAACCGTCAGTGTTCTTTCCGATCAGGTGAATTGGGAGTATGCCGAAAACATCACCTGCAGTGACAGCGCAACATTTGAAGCGACTGTTTTCCGCGATGAACAGGTGCTGAAATCCGATAATTCCGGCGAGCGATATTACTGCTTTAACAACGGCGAAAAAGTCGCTAAGGACAGTGTTGTGGCAGAGTATTATTCATCGGGCGACGCTGTTAGAATAAACGACAGTATCGAGTCGCTGGAGGCGGACATAAGCTCGCTCGAAAAGCTGGATATGCAGCATAAGTATTACACAGCCGACCTCGGAACAGTGACCGATCAGCTAAAGCTTGACATCTATTCGCTTGTCGGCTCTGTGGAGAAAAACGATTTCAAAACAGTCTATTCTGTGCGTGATGATCTCGGCTTGCTTTATAATCAGCGCAGTCTTGTTATCGGCGAGCGAAACGACTATTCCGATATCATTTCCGCATATAAATCTCAGCTTGATGAGCTCAAAAAGTCGCAGTCAAAGCCTATAGCGACCGATACCGCCCCCGCAGCAGGATATTTTGTAAATTATACCGACGGTTTTGAGTCCGCCGCAGACTTCGGCAAAATAACCGAGCTCACCGCAATGCCCGATCTCAGCGAGCCGGAGAATGTTGCAAACGCAGTCGGCAAAATAGTAAAGAGCGCAAAAAGCTATATCTTGTTTGAAACCGATGCCGACACCGCCGCAAAGCTCAGCGGCAAATCAACTGTCAGCGTCAAACTGCCGACCTTTTCCGACACACTTCGCGTCACAGTCGAAAAGATAAACAAAACAAAATTAGGCAGACTTGTCATTCTTTCAACAATGAACGAAAACTCTTTGCTCATGAGCACAAGAAAAACCGATATAAATTTAAGCTTCAATGAATACAGCGGCTTGAAGGTCAACACCAAGGCGATAAGAACCGTCAAAAACGACGACGGTGAAAACGAAACAGGCGTTTATGTCCAGGTCGGAAAGTATATCATATACAAGAAAGTCACCGTGCTTTACTACGGCGAGGAATTTGCTGTTGCAAAGTCCGGCGAAAGTCTCAAGGTTAAAGACGAAGTTGTAATAGGAGGCAATGATATTGATGAACGAGTACGAAATTGAGCGCTGCAAAGCGTTTGACGAAAATTATAAATCGGTGCTGTCAAGACTGAACACCGCCGCCGAAAAGTCGGGCAGAAAGCCCGAGGATATAACCCTGCTTGCCGCCACAAAAACAGTCGAGCCCGCAGTCATAGCCCACGCTTTCGAGAGCGGTATCAACTACATGGGCGAAAACCGTGTGCAGGAGTTTTTGTCTAAGGAAGCGGAGCTTCCCGATAAAATGCATAAGCAGTTCATCGGAACATTGCAGACGAATAAAGTCCGCCAGATAGTCGGCAAGGTCGAGCTTATCCAGTCGGTAGATTCAATAAAGCTCGCAAAGGAGATCTCGCGCCAGAGCAAAATGCGCGGTATCACCACAGATGTGCTTGTTGAAATAAATATCGGCAACGAAATAAGCAAAAGCGGTATTGAGCAGGAAGAACTTGGCGAATTCCTCGGAGAGCTTGCCGAGATCGATTCAATCTTTGTGCGTGGACTGATGACATTAGGCCCTGTCGGCGCTGAAATGAGCAAAAAGATATCTATTTTTACAAAAATGAATAAATTGTTTGTTGACAACCGAGCAAAAAAAGCGGATAATATATCTATGGATATTTTGTCTATGGGTATGTCGGACGATTTTGACCTTGCGGTAGAGTGTGGTTCAAATATGGTCAGAGTCGGAACAGCCCTTTTCGGACACCGTAACTATTTATAAGAATTGAAAGGACGGTATAATAATGGGTTTTTTGGATAAGATCAAATCAATTTTGCCCTCAAATGACTATGACGATTACGATTATGAGGACGATTACGAGGACGATGAAACCGATTCAGAGGAAGAAAGCCGCGATACCTACAGCTATTCCGACAGTTATCGTGATACTGACAGCAGCCGCCGTGTAAGAGAAGAAAGAGAGGAGCGCGCACGCGCCCGTCAGGCTGAGCGTCAGGCGGATCAGCGCAGCGATTCGCGCAATTCAAAGATCTTCAACTTTCATGCGACAACTCAGATCCAGGTCGTCATTCAAAAGCCTGTCTCATTTGATGAGGCAAGAGCTATTGCCGATCATATAAATCTTAAAAGAACGGTCGTTTTAAACCTTGAAAACACAGAGGAAAAAGAAGCACACCGTTTGTTCGATTTTCTCAGCGGAGCGGCATACGCCAATTCCTGCGGCTTCAAAAAGATAGCTCACCGCACCTTCCTCATAACACCGGCAAATGTCGATGTTATGGGTGATGCTTTGCTCGATGAGCTTGAAAACAACGGTTATTTTGCTTATTGATTATTGATGATATCTGAGTCAGATATGCTTTCTGCGCGCCTTAAAGATGCGCAAAAGCAGTCCGAATGTACATCGTCCCCGAAATATGTCGGCTTTCTGAGTGACAGCGAGGTTTTGATCGCAGAACGTCTCATTGAAAGGCTCGGCGCAAGGGCTTGCTTTTTCGGAGGATACGATGACGCTCTTAGAAAAATTGTCTGTTTTCTTCCCGATTGGGCGGATGACGACTATAGCGATTTTCCGATAATTCCTGTGAAAGCGAGCTTTAATCCTGCATTTTCGCTGACTCACCGCGATGTTCTCGGTGCTTTGATGGCGCTCGGTATCAAGCGGTCAAGCGTCGGTGATATAGTGGTCTCAAAAGGCTCGGCGGCGATATTTCTTCATTCCGACATTGCCGATTATGTTATCTCTCAGCTTGAAAAAGCGGGAAGAGTGGCGCTCAGCCTCAGCATAGGCATTGATGATTTTTCGTTTCCGGAAAGAGAATTTGAGCCGATATCGGGAACAGTCGCGTCGGCGCGGCTCGATTGCGTCGTTGGCGCACTTGTCGGCGACTCAAGAGAAAAAGCGGCGGCTCGGATAACATCGGGCGGTGTTAAGCTGAACGGTTCCGAATGCAAAAATGTCAGCGCCCGGGTAGCAGACAGTGCCGTAATAACCATATTAAAACGAGGAAAATATATAATCGACTCTATTTCGCAGCCGACCAAGAAAGGCAGGCTGCGTTTGCAAGCCCGCAAAATGAAGTGAATAACGAAAGGACGATCTTTATGAATTACACTGCAGATGAAATCAGAGCATATCAGTTCCAAAAATCAGGCATATCCGGCTATAAGGCTTCAGAGGTCGATGACCTTCTTGACAATGTAGCCCGCGACTATGACGATATGACAAAGCTCACAGCCGAGTTTTCGGAGAAGATGCAGGTTCTTGCCGATAAGATCAACGAATATCGTGATAATGAAGACGCTGTAAAGGAAGCAATCCTACGCGCTCAAAAAACAGGAGACGAGATCCTCCGCGAGCGTAAGAACGCCGCAGATAAATATTTCGAGGAAAAGACAAAGGAGGCGGACGATCGCGCCGCGGAAGCGAGCGAGATCGCCGAAAAGGTTGTCACAGAAGCTCAGACCAAGGCTCAGGACCTCATGGACAAATCCACAATGGAAGCTCAGAGGATCCTTGTTCAGGCTCAGAACAAAGCGAAAAACCTTTCCTATGAAATTGAAGAAAAAATCAAAAACGAGACCGAGGCATACAGCAGCTTGAAACAGGCGGTGGACGATTTTAAAAACGAATTGTTCGACGCTTATAAAAAGCACATGACCTTGATCTCTGCAATAAAAACAAAAAGCTATGCCGCCGAGCATTTCGACGATAAGCTTTCCGCCGCAGACGCCGAAACAGCGTCCGATGTCAAAGAAATTAAGCTCGATCCCGCAGATTCGGCAGACAGCGAAGAAACGGCAGAGTAAGCACAGGCTATACATTTGAAGGAGATGGAAGAATGGCACAGGATTATAAAGACACGCTGAATATGATGTCTACCGATTTCAGCATGAGAGCGGGTCTTGCAACAAAAGAACCCGTTTCGCTTGAAAAGTGGTACGACGATAAGGTCTATGAAAAGCTGATGCAGAAAAACGAAGGTAAGCCGGAGTATATTCTGCATGACGGTCCCCCTTATGCAAACGGCAAGATCCACATGGGCACAGCGCTCAATAAGATCTTGAAGGACTTTGTTATCCGCTATAAGAATATGACAGGCTATAAAGCGCCGTATGTCCCCGGATATGACACTCACGGTCTGCCCACCGAGCTCAAAGCCCGTAAGGCGGCAGGCGTTAAATCATCCGAAGAGATGACCCCTTTGAAGATCAGAAAGCTCTGCAGAGAATTTGCTCTCGGCTTTGTCGAAGATCAGAAAAATCAGTTCAAGCGTCTCGGTGTTCTCGGCGAGTGGGATAACCCCTATCTCACACTGAAGAATGAATTTGTAGCCACTCAGATCGAGGTTTTCGGTCAGATGGCTCAAAAGGGCTATATCTATAAGGGCTTGAAGCCTGTTTATTGGTGCCCCGAATGTCAGACAGCTCTTGCAGAAGCCGAGATCGAATATTCGGAAGACCCGTGCTATTCCATCTATGTAAAGTTCAATGTGACCGACGATAAGGGACTGCTTACCGCAATGGGTGCAGACCTTTCCAAAACATATTTCGTTATCTGGACAACGACCACATGGACGCTTCCTGCAAACCTTGCGATCTGCGTAGGCCCGAACTATGATTATGTCCTCGTCAAAGCAAACGGCGAGTATTATGTCATGGCAGAGGAGCTCACAGCGGCTTCAATGGCTGCCGCAAAGATCGAGGACTACGAGATAGTCGGCAGGATCAAAGGCAGCGAGCTTGAATATATGAAGACTCGCCACCCGTTTATCGACCGTGATTCTCTTGTCATCGTGGGCGATCATGTAACTCTTGAAAGCGGCACAGGCTGTGTCCACACAGCTCCCGGTCACGGTGTCGATGACTTTGAAGTGTGCCGCAAGTACCCCGAGATCCCGATGGTTGTTCCGGTCGATAGTAAGGGCGTTCTCACCGAAGAGGCGGGAATGTTTGCAGGCCTTAAAACCGACGATGCAAATAAAGCCATCGCGCAGCACCTTGAAGATACCGGCAATCTCTTTGCATTGCAGAAGATCATCCATCAGTATCCGCATTGCTGGCGCTGCAAATCTCCGATTTTGTTCCGTGCAACAGAGCAGTGGTTCTGCTCTATCTCGAAGTTTGCCGATCAGGCTATCAGCGAGATCGATAAGGTTAAATGGATCCCCGGCTGGGGGCACGATCGTATCGCGTCCATGGTAAAGGACCGTTCCGATTGGTGTATCTCTCGTCAGCGCGTATGGGGTGTTCCGATTCCGATCTTTTATTGCGAGGATTGCAAGAAAGAATATATAACTCCCGAATCGATCAAAAAGATCGCGGATATCTTCCGCGAAAAGGGAGCGGACGCTTGGTATGAAATGAGCGAAGAAGAGCTTATGCCGAAGGGTGCTCATTGCTCCTGCGGCTGCACTCATTTCAAAAAAGAGACAGATATCATGGATGTCTGGTTCGATTCAGGAACAACTCATGCTGCTGTTCTTAAAAACCGCGATTATCTCAAATGGCCGGCAGACCTTTATCTTGAAGGTGCCGATCAGTACAGAGGCTGGTTCCAGTCGTCGCTTCTCACATCTGTCGCAACAACAGGCAAAGCACCTTATAAAACAGTCGTAACTCACGGCTGGGTTGTAGACGGCGAGGGCAAGAAAATGTCGAAATCCATCGGCAACACCGTCTTGCCGGACGATATCGTTCCGAAATACGGTGCGGATATCCTCAGACTTTGGGTCGCGTCGTCGGATTATCATGCCGATATCCGTATCTCCGATGCTATCTTAAAGCAGCTTTCCGAAAGCTACAGAAAGATCAGAAACACCGCCCGCTTTATCCTCGGCAATATCAGCGATTTTGATCCCGATAAGGATATGGTAGCGGACGATCAGCTTTTCGATATTGATAAGTATGCTCTTATGCTTACTAACGATCTTATCAAACGCGTCAACGAAGCCTATGATAATTTCGAGTATCATATCATCTACCACGCAATCCATAATTTCTGCGTTGTCGATATGTCAAACTTCTATCTCGATGTCCTGAAAGATAGACTTTATGTTGAGAAGAAGGACAGTCTTTCCCGCCGTTCGGCACAGACAGCTATCTATAAGATCCTCGATGCACTCACGCTCATGATCGCTCCGATCCTTGCGTTCACAGCGGACGAGATCTGGAACTTCATGCCGCACACATCGGATAAGGATAGGGAAAATATCGTGTTCAACGAAATCCCGCAGACCGATCTTATCGCAAACGATGAGCAGATCAAGACCCGTTACAGCGAGCTTGAAAAGATCCGCGAGGATATCAAGAAAGCTCTCGAGATGGCGAGAAACGAGAAGAAAATCGGTTCTTCGCTCGAAGCTAAGCTCGATATTTACGCCGATAGCGACGCGGAGCTTCTCCGTTCGTTCGGCAATGATATTCCGGCGCTGTTTATCGTATCAGCCGTAACCGTTCATGACGGTAAGGGCGGCGATGTTGCAGGCGACAGAGTCGGCGTGACCGTCAGCCATGCAGACGGTGAAAAGTGCGCTCGCTGCTGGACATACAGCGACACAGTCGGAAAAGACAGTGAGCACAGCGACCTTTGCGCCCGTTGCGCAGGTATCTTGAAATAAAATGAAAAGGGGAGAGAGAAATGCGAAAACAACGTATATTTGCATTGCTTGTGATCATTTTGGTCATAGCCGCAGATCAGTTGACTAAATTGCTTTCTCTCTCCTTTCTTGCACCCGAAAGCTCCGTCACAGTCATTCCGAATGTGCTCGAATTTCGCTATGTCGAAAATCGCGGCGCAGCATTCGGAATTTTGTCGGAACACAGGTGGGTGTTCATGATCCTGACAGCGGTCGCGGTCATTGCAATGCTGTTGTGGGTCATGCTCAAAAGATCATCGTCAAAGCTGCTCACTGCCGCTATCGTTTTAGTCATTGCGGGCGGCATAGGCAACATGATCGATCGCATTTTCAGAGGCTTTGTTATCGACTTTATCAATGCGATCTTTGTGAAGTTTTATGTTTTCAACATAGCAGATTGCGCCGTTGTTATCGGCTGCGGCTTGATAATTTTGTATGTTTTGACCGATGTTTTCAAAGGCCGGCAGAGCAGCGAACCGAAAGAATGAACGATAAGCTTTTTTTAACCGTTGAAACAGACGATCTGCCGAGAGCGGATAAATATATATCCGAGCAGTGTGAGGATATTTCGAGATCGGCGGCGGCGGCGTTGATAGAAAGCGGCGATGTACTGATAAACGGTGCACCGTCTGCAAAAAACCGCAAGCTGAAGCTCGGCGATAAAATAGAATTGTGTCTGCCCGATCCCGAGCCGAGCACCGCGTGTCCGCAGAATATTCCGCTCGATATCGTTTATGAAGACAATGATCTGCTCGTTGTCAATAAGCCGAAAGGCATGGTAGTTCATCCTGCCCCCGGCAATCCGGACGGCACACTTGTCAACGCGCTTTTGTATCACTGCGGCGATTCGCTTTCCGGGATCAACGGCGTTATCCGCCCGGGGATAGTGCATCGTATCGATAAAAACACAAGCGGCTTGCTTATAGTCGCCAAAAACGATAATTCCCATCGTTTTCTGGCGGAACAAATAAAAGAACACAGCTTTTTAAGAGAGTATGAAGCGGTTGTCACAGGCGGCTTTAAGGACGATCAGGGCACAATAGATGCGCCTGTCGGCCGCCACCCGATCAAGCGTAAGCAAATGGCAGTCACCGATAAGAACTCAAAACACGCGGTGACACATTATACAGTCGTCGAGCGGTTTGACGGGTTCACTCATCTGCGCTTGCGGCTTGAAACAGGCAGAACGCATCAGATCCGCGTTCACATGGCGTATATAGGCCGCCCTGTCGCGGGAGATGAGCTGTACGGCGCTAAGCCGCAAAAAGAGTTTGATGGGCAGTGTCTGCATGCAAAGAAGATAGGCTTTGTCCACCCCAATGGAAAATATCTTGAATTTGACAGCCCGCTTCCCGATTATTTCAAAGAGTTTTTGGAGAAACTGAAGAGGAAAACCAATGCGAAGATATGATAATGTGATTATAGGCACCGATTTAGACGGTACGCTTTACGAAAATCAACACAATATCCCAAAGCAAAATCTGCTCAAAATAAAAGAGTTCACAGACAACGGCGGTAAATTCGCCATAGCCACAGGCAGAGGGATCGAGGCGGCACGCGCTCTTGCGGAATTGCTCCCGACCGATACTCCCGCTATCGTCAACAACGGGCATACGCTTTATGACTATAAAAACGAGCGCGAGATCTACTCGCTTTCACTGCCCGAAAACCTTAAAGAAGTCGTGTTCGATGTTCAAAAAAAGTTTAAGAATGTTGCGGTAGAGATCTATTCGGGGCGCGATCTTTATGCTATGAACATAAATGAAACGCTGCTCAGACATTTAAATTATGAAAAAGTAGATTATATTAATGCTTGCATTTGTGATGTTAATGAGTTAAAATGGAACAAGGTGCTCCTCACAGATAAAAAAGAGGGGATCGATAAAGTCCGCGATTATCTCATGAAAAAGCCGCACGACGGATTTGAATTTGTAAATACCTCCGAGCTTTATTTAGAAGCGGTCATCGCAGGTGTCACCAAGGGAACTGCGCTTTTAAAGCTCGCGGAGCATTTCGGTATTCCGAAAGAAAATACATTTTCCATCGGCAATTTTTATAACGATATCGGTCTGCTTCAAAGCGCAGCTCACAGTGCAGTTGTCAAAGGCACACCCGACGATGTTGCAAAATATGCCGACATTGTTTGCAATAAAACGGCGGATGAAGGTGCGGTAGCCGAATATATCAGCCTTGTTGAAAACAGGTTCTGACAGCGTTTGCTGTTAATATACACTATGTATCAAAGGAGAACAGTAAGTATGGATAGCGTAAAAGAAAAGCAGTTAAAAATATTTGCCGCCAAAGAGCGAATCCACATTATCGACGGCATTTTTAACGCAAAAGCAGGTCATCCGGGCGGATCGCTTTCGATCGCGGATGTTCTTGCGTATCTTTATAACGGAGAAATGAATATCGATCCGAAAAACCCGAAGGATCCCGACCGTGATCGTCTGGTTCTTTCAAAGGGTCATGCGGCTCCCGCACTTTATGCGGCACTCGCGCTCAAGGGCTATTTCCCCGAGAGTGAGATCATTAAGCTTCGTCACATCGGCGAAATGCTTCAGGGCCATCCGGATATGAAACATACCCCCGGCGTAGATATGAGCACAGGCTCGCTCGGTCAGGGAATCTCCGCGGCAGTCGGCATGGCGCTTAGTGCTAAAATGTCCAATAAAGATTACAGAGTGTATACTATCCTCGGCGACGGTGAGATCGAAGAAGGTCAGGTTTGGGAAGCGGCTATGTTCGCAGGCTTTCACAAGCTTGATAATCTTGTTGCTTATGTTGACTATAATAAAATGCAGATAGACGGCACGGTAGACGAAGTTGTTTCTCCGCACCCTGTCGATAAGAAGTTTGAGGCTTTCGGCTGGAATACTATTACTATCAACGGTCATGATTTCGATCAGATAGAAAAAGCATATAAAGCGGCTCGTGAATGTAAGGGCAAGCCTACTTGCATCGTAGCCGATTCGATAAAGGGCAAGGGCGTTTCGTTCATGGAAAGCCAGGTCGGCTGGCACGGTAAAGCGCCGAATGCAGAGCAGTATGAGCAGGCACACGCGGAGCTTATAGCTGCGCTTAAAGAATTGGAGGCGTAAAAATGAGTGAAGTAAAAAAACTTGCGACCCGTGAGGGCTATGCTCAGGGACTTTTGGAGCTCGGCGAAAAATATGATAATATGGTCGTTATGGATGCGGACCTTGCTGCCGCCACAAAGACCGAGGTTTTCAAAAAAGCTCATCCCGACCGCTTTATCGACTGCGGTATCGCAGAGGCTGATATGATCGGTATCGCAGCAGGTCTTGTTTCAACCGGCAAACTCGTTTTTGCTTCGAGCTTCGCAATGTTTGCGGCAGGCAGAGCCTATGAGCAGATCAGAAACTCGATCGGTTATCCGGCTCTTCCGTTGAAGATCGGCGCAACTCATGCAGGCATTTCCGTCGGTGAAGACGGAGCTACACATCAGTGCAACGAGGATATAGCACTTATGAGAACAATTCCCGGAATGATGATAATCAATCCGGCTGACGCGGTTGAAGCAAAGGCTGCAACTATTGCCGCCGCTTCTATTGACGGTCCTGTATATCTGCGTTTCGGCAGACTCGCCGTTCCGGTGTTCAACGATGAAGACAGCTATGTGTTCACACCGGGCAAGGGCATTCGTCTTGCCGAGGGAAATGATGTCACTGTCATTGCAACAGGTCTTATGGTAAACGAAGCTCGCATTGCGGGCGAACTGCTTGCAAAGCAGGGTATCAATGCTGATATCATCAATATTCACACTATAAAGCCTATCGATAAGGATATTATCATTGAGTCCGCTAAGAAAACAGGAACAGTCGTCGTTGCCGAAGAGCATTCTATCATCGGCGGCCTCGGCAGTGCAGTCTGCGAGGTTCTCAGCGAAAACCTGCCTACACCTGTCCGCCGTATCGGCATGAACGATGAGTATGGTATGTCCGGCTCGGCTGTAGAACTGCTCAAGCATTACGGCTTCTCGGCTGAAAACATTGCTAAAGTTGCAGCGGAGGCTGTAAAAGCAAAGTAAAATTTAAAATCAGAGGGAATGAGGTTCTCCCTCGGCATATTGCCAAAACTGCTTAAAGCTGATGGCTCGCGCATTTTTTGCAGGAAAGTCATCAGCTTTTCTGTGTGTTTTGAGAATGTGTAAACCGTGCTGCTTCACAGCTGCACAACAATATTCACAAAAATGATAAAAACTCTGTATATTTGCTAAAAACCTATTGAAAAACATAAATTAGGTGGTATAATTATAAACATAAGCAATTATTTTTTAAAGGAAGATGCTTTATGGAAATCAAAATCGAACTTACCAAAAATCCAAAGCAGAAGCCGGCAGATGAAAGCAAACTCGGCTTTGGCACTGTTTTCACCGATCATATGTTCGTTATGAACTATGATGAGGGCGAAGGCTGGCACGATCCCCGTATTATCCCCTACGGTCCGATCGAGCTTGATCCGAGCGCAATGTGCCTGCATTACGGTCAGGAAGTTTTCGAGGGTATGAAGGCTTATCGCACAAAGGATAATGATATCCGACTGTTCCGCCCCGATAAGAATATGGCTCGTCTTAATTCGTCAAACGATCGTCTTTGCATTCCGCAGATCGATGAAAAATTCGGAGTTGAGGCTGTTAAAAAGCTCGTTGAAGTCGATAAGGATTGGGTTCCGCATAAAGAGGGCACATCGCTTTATATCCGCCCGTTTATCTTTGCGGTCGATCCTCATGTCGGCGTTCATCCCGCAAAACACCTGCTCTTCATGATCATTCTCAGCCCGTCTGGCGCATATTATCCGCAGGGTATCGATCCTGTCGATATCTATGTTGAGGATAAGTATGTTCGCGCAGTAAGAGGCGGTATGGGCTTTGTTAAAACAGCAGGCAACTATGCCGCATCACTCAAAGCGCAGGATGAAGCCGAAAAGCTCAACTATACTCAGGTGCTTTGGCTCGATGGCGTCGAAAGAAAATACATCGAAGAAGTCGGAACAATGAATGTTTTCTTTGTTATCGACGGTGAAGTCGTCACCCCGTCGCTTGACGGCTCGACGCTCCCCGGCATCACCCGTATGTCATCTATCGAATTGCTCCGTTCGTGGGGCTATAAGGTAACAGAGCGTAAGCTCGCTATCAGCGAGGTCTACGAAGCCGCACAGTCGGGTAAGCTTGATGAAGCCTTCGGTACAGGCACAGCTGCCGTTATCTCACCTATCGGCTCCCTCAAGTGGGACGATAAGCTCATGAAGATAAACGACGGTAAGATCGGTGAGATCTCGCAGAAGCTTTATGATAACCTCACAGGTATCCAGTTTGGCAATGCGGAAGACACCATGCATTGGACAACTTCGATTTTCAGCAAATAATCATAAAATTGCATAAAATAAATTTATATGTTGATTTTTATACATTGCAGTGTTATAATGGCGCAGTGATAAGCGATCAATTCATTTTGGAGGAGTAAGTATCATGAAAAAAGTATTATGTCTTGTAATGGCGGCTCTCATAGCAGTCTTCTGCTTTGCTTCCTGCGACAGCAGTTCATCTTCCGCAACAGGCGGCAAGCTCACTGTTGCAACAAATGCGGAATTTCCGCCTTTTGAGTCACTTGATGAAAACAACAATGTAGTCGGTTTCGACGCTGATATCATCCAAGCTGTTGCGGAGAAGATCGGTATGACAGTCGAGTTCAAGAACATGGAATTTGACGGTGTCGTAGCGGCAGTTTCTTCGGGCAACTGCGATGTAGCTGCTTCCGGTCTTACGATCAATGCAAAAAGAAGTAAGGCAGTCGATTTCTCGACACCTTACTATGAGGGTGCAGCTCAGATTCTCATCGTCAGAACAAACGACACTGTGTTCACAGGCACAACCAAAGCAGACCTTGATAATCAGCTCAAAGGCAAGAAGATCGGTGTTTGCACAGGCTTCACAGGCGTTTCTTATGCAAACGGCGATGAAGAATGGGGCTTCACAAAGATCGAGAATGCAACTGTTAAAACTTATGAAAACATCAGCCTTGCAATCACAGATTTGAAGAGCGGCACTATCGATACTATCATCATGGACGATAAGGCAGCTAAAGAAGCAGTCGCAACCGACAATAATAAGAACGATGTCAAGGTTATTGATGTTCCGCTGACAGTTGAGTCCTACGGTATCGCTATCCAGAAGGGCAACACCGAGCTTAAAGAAAAGATCGACAACGCTCTCGCAGAACTCGAAAAAGAGGGCAAGATCGACGAGCTCGTAAAAAAGTGGGATGTCTGATTTTAAAAGTTATAAGGAAAATATAAATGTTTGATAATTTTTTTGATAAATTTTGCAATGCATTTATAGACAACGAGGGCTATAAGAAAATGTTCGAGGGTTTAGGCAACACTTTACTTATAGCTCTTGTAGCTTTGTTTATAGGTGTTGCGGCGGGCTCGTTTGCGGCGCTCGCAAAAGTCGTGCAGAGCAAAAATCCGCTTGTCAGGGTATTTCGCATAATCGCGGATATATACATAACGGTTATCCGCGGAACACCTGTAATGGTTCAGCTCATGCTTGCTTATTTCGGTATTGCAACAGCAGTGCGTTTTGATAATGCGCTTGTGGTTGCGATCATTGTGTTCGGTCTTAATTCGGGTGCGTATGTTGCCGAGATAATCCGAAGCGGTATTTTAGCCGTTGACTCCGGTCAGATGGAAGCCGGCAGATCGCTCGGCTTGAGCTACGGCTCGACAATGAAAATGATCGTTTTCCCACAGGCGATAAAGAATATTCTTCCCGCGCTCGGCAACGAGCTTATCGTTCTGATCAAGGAAACATCTGTTGCCGGCTTTATCACGGTCTTCGATATGACAAGAGCAGCTCGCGCTATCGTTGCGGATACTTATGAAGCGTTCGTGCCGTATCTTGTGCTTGCGGCGGTTTATCTTGTCATCGTAATGATCGCCTCGGTATTCATCAATATGCTTGAGAGGAGGCTGCGTAAGAGTGATCATCGTTAAGGATCTGTATAAAAATTTCAAAACTCCGAGCCGTGAGATCCGAGTCTTGAAAGGCGTGGACGAGCATATCAAAAAAGGCGAAAAGGTCGTTGTAGTCGGTCCGTCCGGCTCGGGTAAATCAACATTTCTGCGTTGCCTTAATCTTCTCGAAATGCCCACATCGGGCGAGATTTGGTTTGAGGGAACTCTTATCAACGATAAAAAAGTCAATATCGATAAGATCAGAATGCAAATGGGAATGGTGTTTCAGCACTTTAATCTTTTTCCGCATAAGACAATTATGCAGAATATAACGCTTGCTCCCGTTAAATTAAAGCTCATGAGCAAGGAAGAAGCAAACGAAGAGGCTCTTAAGCTTCTCGATCGCGTCAACCTCAGAGATAAGGCGGATTCTTATCCGGCTCAGCTCTCAGGCGGTCAGAAACAGCGTATCGCTATCGTTCGTGCGCTTGCCATGAATCCGAAGGTAATGCTGTTCGATGAACCTACAAGTGCGCTCGATCCCGAAATGGTCGGCGAGGTTCTTCAGGTTATGACAGAGCTTGCCGACAGTGGTATGACAATGGTCGTCGTAACGCATGAAATGGGCTTTGCGAGCAAGATCGCAAACCGCGTTTTGTTTATGGATGACGGCAAGATCCTCGAAAATTCACCGCCTGCGGAATTTTTCAATAATCCGCAAAATGCGCGTCTGCAGGATTTCCTGTCTAAAGTATTGTAAAAAAAAACGACTCGAGAGAGTCGTTTTTTTTTTAATGACTTTATTATTTGATTTTTATATTGTCATTTCCGGCGGCAGCCATCAGAGCCGCTACGCTTTCATCGCTGAGCATAATGCCGCTCTTTTTGTATCGAACGCTCGATTTATCCTCGGCAAAGCAGAAGATAACACAGTCGTTCCCGGGATACCGCCCGATAATATTCAAAACCTCCGCAAATTCATCACAGCTCCTGTTTTGAACGCGAACATATACGGATTTCACCGCATTCTTTTCGGCAGGCGTTATCTCATCGGCAATTATCTGCACAGTCCCGTCGTCGTTCTGCGAGATCTTTCCGTGAACAAACACCGCGGAATTTTCATTTATAATACGAAAAACCTTGTTCAGTGTTTTCGGGAAAACTATCAGTTCAACATTTCCGCCGAAAGAAGAAAGCGTTACAAAAGCCATCATATCGCCTTTTTTGGTCTGCTTCTTTTTCAGCTTGTCCACGATCCCGACTATCTTAACATCAGCCTTGTCGGGCATTTCCGAAAGCGAATCGGCAAAAACACAGCCATGATCTTTGGAGAATTTGATGTAATCCGCAAGCGGATCTTCCGAAATGCAAAATCCGAGCGTTTCGCGTTCCATTCTTATCAGCTCTTCCTTTGTGTATTCTCCGAGCTTCGGCATGATAAATTCGGAGTTATCTTCGTTATCTGCCATATCAAAAAAACCGAGCTGACCCGAAATATCATTTCGTCTGCTTAATGTCTGTGCTAAGATACGATCAAGCGATTCGAGCATCTCTTTTCTTGTCGCTGCAGTGCTGTCAAAACAGCCGCTTTTTATAAAGCACTCGATCGCTTTTCTGCCTATTCTGCTGTCGTTCATTCGTCTGCAAAAATCAGGCAGGGAATTGAATTTTCCGCCGCTTTTCATCTGCGATGCGATCTGCCCGATCAGCTGATACGATATCCCCTTAACAGCCGCAAGCCCGAAACAAATCCCGTCCTTATCGGCTGAAAACGCCCCTTCGGCGCGGTTGATATCAGGCGGCAAAACCTTTATCCCCATCGATGAGCATTCCGCCGCATACGCCTGTATCTTAGCAGGCTGATCAATAACACTCGTCATCAGTGCCGCCATATATTCTTTCGGAAAATGCGCTTTCAAATAAGCGTTGCGGTAGGCAAGCGTCGCATAGCAAACAGCGTGCGCTTTGTTGAAAGCATACGATGAAAAAGCGCTTATCTTCTCGAAAAGCTCGGAAGAAACACTCTCGTCAATTCCGTTCCTGCGGCAGCCAGAGATAAATGTCTGCCTTTCCTTTTGTAAAACATCATGCTTTTTCTTCGACATAGCCCGCCGTACAATATCCGCCCTCGCAAGGGAATATCCGGCAAGCGTGCGAAATACCTGCATGACCTGCTCCTGATAAACAAGACACCCGTATGTCACATCGAGAATAGGCTTTAACATCGGTGTCGGATACTGAATACTGTCCGGATCGTGCTTGTTTTTGATATATTCCGGTATCGACTGTGAAGGTCCCGGGCGGTACAGAGAAGTAACAGCCGTCAGATCCTCGATCGATCGCGGCTTCAATTCGCGGATGACCCGCTTTATCCCCTCAGATTCAAACTGAAAGACGCCGTTTGTCCTGCCTGAGCAGAAAAGCTCATAGGTCTTGCGATCATTTTCAGGTATGCTTTTAAGGTCAAAATCAGGCGCGGTCTTTCTTATATCTTTAAGACAATCGTCAATTATCGTCAGATTTTTAAGCCCCAGAAAATCCATCTTCAAAAGTCCGAGCTCTTCAAGAGTCGTCATCGGAAACTGCGTGATGATATTATCATCGTTTTTCGCAAGCGGCACAAGGTCGCAAACAGGCTCGGGTGTGATAACAACGCCTGCCGCGTGTGTCGATGCGTGACGCGGCATACCCTCTATCTTGCGCGACATATCAATAAGTGCCTTGATCCTTGTGTCACGGTGATACATTGCGCTGAGCTCTTCCGACTTCATAGCATTGTCGATAGTCTGACCGAGTATATTCGGAATGGCTTTCGCCACCTGATCCACAAGCGAATAGGGAAGCGCCATCGCTCTTCCGACATCGCGCACGGCGGCTCTCGCGGCAAGCGTCCCGAATGTAACTATCTGCGCCACATGATCCTCGCCGTATCTGCGCTTCACATATTCGATCACAAGCGGCCTTTTCTTCGCGCAAAAATCAACATCAAAGTCCGGCATAGTGACTCTTTCCGGATTCAGAAACCGCTCGAAAAGCAGGGAATACTTTATCGGGTCAACATCGGTTATACCGATGCAAAATGCAACAAGGCTCGCCGCGCCCGAGCCTCTGCCGGGCCCGACGGGAATATCGTGAGTCTTAGCGTATCCCACATAATCCGCAACGATCAGAAAATAATCGGTATATCCCATCTCGCTTATTATCGAAAGCTCGGATTCAATGCGACTCTTATATACTTCATCATTCGATTTTCCGAGCCTTTCAAGTCCCAAAAGAGCGAGCTTTCTCAAATATTCATTGTGGTTTTCGTTATCGGGCGTTTCAAATCTCGGAAGTATTGTCTTCCCAAATTCAAATTCAACACAGCACCTTTTTGCAATGGCAGATGTGTTATCAACAGCTTCGGGCGTGTCGGCAAACAACGCTCTCATCTGTTCTTCGCTTTTCAGGTAAAATTCTTTACTTTGAAATGTGAATTTGTCCTCGTCTTTAACAGTGTGGTTCGTTCCGATAAGCATAAGATACTCCTGCATATCGGCGTCGTCCTTTAAAACATAATGAACATCATTTGTCGCAACAAGCGGAATACGGAGCTTTTGCGAGAGCTTTTTAAGCCCGTCATTCACCTTCTTTTGATCAGGCAGTCCGTGGCCCTGAAGCTCCAGAAAGAAGTTGCCCTTTTTGAAGATCCGTTCGTATTCCAGCGCGGCTTTTTCAGCGCGCTCGCCGTCGTTATCAATAATGGCTTTCGCAACTTCACCTTGCAGGCAGGCGGAAAGCGCAATAAGCCCCTCGCTGTATTTTTCGAGCAGTTCTTTATCAACTCTCGGCTTGCTGTAAAATCCGTCAACAAACGAGCAGGAAACCAGCCTGCAAAGGTTTTTATATCCCTTATTATTCTCACACAGCAAAACAAGATGATAATACTTTGTCTCTCCTGCCGAGGCACGGTCGGTCATCTTATTCGGCGCCACATAAACCTCGCACCCGATGATCGGCTTAATGCCCCTCTTTTTTGCAGCCTTATAAAAATCGACCACACCGTACATAACGCCGTGGTCGGTTATAGCAACAGAGTCCATTGAGAGCTTTAATGCCTCGTCTAAAAGACTGTCTATTCTGCAAGCACCGTCCAAAAGGCTGTATTCACTGTGCAGGTGCAAATGAGTAAACGGCATTAAAACTCCTCCTTTTTATGATCGGTCGGCTAATTTAACAAGCTTGTTCAGTCCGCGATAAACAGTCGAGCGGCTCATATTCAAAAGCTCTGCAAGCTCGTTGAGCGACATTTCGATATTGTCTCTTTTGGCGCACGCTATGTTTTGCAGATCGTCGGATAACCCCGGGAGCGCGCCTTGCTTCTCAAGCGTTTCTATCGCTCGCAGATATTTATATCCGCTGTCGGTCGTCTTTTTAAGATTTGCGTTCGCAAAATTATTAAGTCGGTTCTCGTGGTTTCTTATATCCTTGAAAATAGCCGCCTGCATAGTGTTCATCGCGCCGCTTTGAGCACCTATCGCCGCCAGCATATTTTCAATGCTTTCCGAATCCTTTAAATAAACAACAAACTTTCTGTTGCGCTCTGTCAGCTTGCAGAGCGGCAAAACATCTTTAACCGCTTTCAAAAAGCTGTAAGCGAGCCGTTCATTTTTAAAAATAAATTCGGCATGATATTCCTTTTCCGGGTTGCTGATCTTTCCGCAGGCAAGAAATGTGCCGCGGATAAACGCCGAAAGGCAGTTGTCGCATTTGAAAAGAGCTTTGTCTATCATGCAATTCAGCAGTGCCTTGATGATCGGCTCGGGCATAAGCTCAAACATCAAAATAAACTTGCCGTCGTTTATTATGATATCGCTTTGAATTTCAAAAGCTCGCTTAAAAAGCGAGCGAAAATAGAGCGCTTCTTCCTCGCTCTGATACTTTATCCTGACGCTGCTGCGTGTCTTAACATTGCAAAACAGCAAATATGCATACGCTTCGCAGACCTTACAGCAGTCATTTTTCAGCCGCACCGACAGTATCTCGGCGCGGACATCATCGTAAAACGACATATCAGTAAGCCTGCCTCGAAATATCGCGGTGGCTCACCGTAACATGAACATCGCCCCTGCTTTGCAAATGGCGGCTCAAAAGCTCCGCAAAGGTAACAGAGCGGTGTTTTCCGCCTGTGCAGCCGAACGCTATAACGACTTGGCTCTTGCCCTCTCTTTTGTAAAGCGGAATAAGATAATCAACAAGGTCGGAGATCTTATTAAAAAGCGTCTGAGCTTCGTCAAACTTCATAACATAATCGCTCACTTCTTTGTCAAGTCCGGTCTTGTTTCTGAGTTCGTCAATGTAAAACGGGTTTGGCAGACATCTCACATCAAAAACAAGATCAGCGTCTGCCGCGGATGAAAATTTGAATCCGAACGACATAATATGAACTCCGAGCCTGTCCGAGCTTGAAGCTGCAAATGTCTCCGAAATCCGCAACTTCAGCTTCTGCGGAGTGAGCAGGGTAGTGTCGATAATGTAATCCGCCATAGATTTGATTGGCAGCATCAGCTTTTCCTCGTTTTTGACTGCAAGCTCCAAAGAGCCGTTTGATTTTTCGGAAAGCGGGTGCTTTCTTCTCGTTTCCTTATACCGTGTCACAAGCTTACGCTCGCTCGCTTCGAGGAATAGAATTTTAAAATTAAGATCCGTCTTTTTCAGATCGGCAATAACGCTTGTGAAATCATTGAAAAAGCTTATTCCGCGCGAGTCTGTAACAACAGCTACCTTGTCGAGCGATTCTGTCCGAAGACAAAGGTTTGCAAAGTCCTTGATAAGGATAGGCGGAATATTGTCGATACAGTAAAATCCTATATCCTCAAGAGCGTTCACAGCAGATGATTTTCCGCTTCCCGAAAGTCCCGTAACAATAACAAATTCCATAACTCACACCATCCTTATTTCGCATTCGAGTTTAACGCCTGTTTTCAAAAACACCGTCTTTTTGATCTGCTCGATAAGCTGTTTAACATCGCTTGCAGTCGCTTCTCCTGTGTTGATAATAAATCCGCTGTGCTTCTCGCTCACCTGCGCTCCGCCGACACTCACGCCTTTAAGCCCGCATTCCTCAATCAAGGCTGCGGCATAATACCCCTCAGGACGCTTGAAAACACTGCCAGCACTCGGATATTCGAGCGGCTGCTTTGAACGGCGGCGTTCGATCAGATCGTCCATCTTTTGGCGGATCTGCTCCTTGGCGGCAGGCACACCCTTGAGATACACCCTTGTTATAAATCCGCCGTTTTCAGAGAAAACGCTGTGGCGATACGAAAGCTGCATATCTTCTGCGCTGATATATTTTTCATCACCGCTGTCATCAACATAATCACACCCTACCGCAACCGAGCATATCTCGCTGCCGTAAGCGCCCGCGTTCATAAAGGCGGCGCCGCCGACAGTTCCGGGGATACCCCATAAAAACTCAAAACCGGAAAACGAGTTTTCAAGCGCAAACCTGCAAAGCACACTGTTTTTAACTCCGCTTCCGCACGCAATAACACCGTCGCCGCGCAGTTCAATATCGGTCAATGCCGCAGAGCTTATAACAACTCCGTCAAACCCGAAATCATTAAATAAAATGTTCGATCCGTTGCCGAAATAAAGCGTTTTAATTTCGCTTTCCTTGCAGACTCCGATAAGCTTTCCCACAGCCTCGGCATTGGCAGGCAGAACATAATATCCGGCATTTCCGCCGATTTTGAAGCTTGTGTGCTCGCTCATGGGCTCCGAACGAAAAACCGTGTAGTCCGGGCAGGATAACAAATTGTCAAGCGTGTTGGTTTGCATAAGGTATGATCCCTTCGTTTTTTTATTGTGCGAGATAACCGAGTGTCGCCGCACCGATAATGCCGGCGTCATTCCCGAGTTGAGCCGTTGTGATAACAGTTCTCTTGTCGGTCTTTCTCGTGAATACATTGCGTTCAACATATTCTCTTATCGGCACTGTGAGATTGTCTTTCTCCTTGGAAATACCGCCGCCTATGCAGAGGATCTCAGGCTGAAAAATGTTTATCATATTAACAACGCCGCAGCCGATATATTCTATGTACTTGTCGCACACAGCTTTTGCAACGGGGTCTCCCGCACGCATACCGTCAAACGCTGTTTTGCCGCTGACATTTTCAAGGCTGCCCGCAATCTCCCACATCTTCGATTCCGAATGATCCATCATAGCGCGCTTTGTCTGGCGGATAAGAGCGGTCGCCGAAGCGTAAGCCTCCCAGCAGCCATTTCTGCCGCAGGTGCAGGGTTCGCCGTCCATAATAATAACTTCATGACCGAGCTCGGCGCCGTAACCGTTTGAACCGCTGAAGATCTTGCCGTCAATAACAACGCCGCCGCCGACACCTGTTCCGAGCGTTATCGCAACAAGGTGCTTATAGCTTTTGCCCGCGCCCGCAATGTATTCGCCGCAAGCCGCCGCATTAGCGTCGTTCTCGATAAAGCAAAGCTTTCCGCTTAGTTCTTCAACATATTTTTTCATTGGAACACCGTAAAAACCGAGATTTGCCGCTGTTTCGATAACGCCGTTGTCGGGGTTGACCGCGCCGGGAGTACCGACTCCGATCCAAGAAATATCCGCCATTGTAATGCCGGCGTCGGCGCATGCCGTTTCAGCGGTCCGAACCATGTCCTTCGCAACTTCATAACCGTCGCGCGGGGCGTTTGTCGGCAGATGTCCCTTTCCGACAATTTTGTAATTTTCATCAACAACAGCGGTTGCAATGTTTGTTCCGCCGAGATCAATTCCTATACTGTACATATATTTCATCCTCCGTTTAAAAGTTTTCCCATTCGCTTTGCGGAATATCATCGTCGTCAACGGCACTCAGCTTGTCAAGCAGCTCCTGAGCCGCGTTATATCCCATTTTCTTCTGTCTGTTGTTCATGGCTGCAACCTCGATTATAACTGCAAGGTTTCTGCCCGGCTTGATCGGGATCGTTGTCGAGGTGACATTTACGCCGAGAATTTCGGTCGTTTCCGTTTCAAGACCCATGCGGTCATAGGTACCTTGATTTTTCCACGGCTCAAGATTGATTATCATATCTATCTTCTCGGTCGTCTTGATAGCGCCCATACCGAAAATGCGACGAACATTTATGATGCCGATACCGCGAAGCTCGATAAAGTGGCGAATATTCTCAGGCGATGAACCGACAAGAGTTTTATTTGAAACTCGTCTGATCTCGACCGCGTCGTCCGCAATAAGACGATGTCCGCGCTTTATCAGCTCAATAGCAGCCTCGCTTTTGCCGACTCCGCTTTCGCCGAGCAGCAAAACTCCCTCGCCGTACACTTCCACAAGCACGCCGTGGCGCGTTATTCTCGGCGCAAGATGTATGTTCAAAAACGCATTGAGTGCCGATGTAAACGAAGAAGTCGCTTCCGGCGTGCGAAGAAGCGGAACACTGTATTTCTCAGCTTTTGAAAGCATAGTGCCGTCGGTTTCAAGACCGCGTGCAACGATGACCGCAACAGGCTTTTTCGAGAAAAACTCTTCAAGATGCTCGTCCCGCTGGTCGGGTTCAAAGGAATGAAGATAGCTGCTCTCATTCTTGCCGATTATCTGAATACGGTTTTCATCGAAATAATCGAAAAAGCCGCTGAGCTGTAAGCCCGGTCTGTTG
>CAVGWP010000002.1:83942-92339 GCA_963633095.1 bacterium
GAGGTCCGCAACGGTTATCAAAACCTTGTCAAGATTATCTCCGCAGAGAACTTCAAGCGAAAATTCTTCAATGATCTTTTGCAGTGAAACACTAAAACTCATATCACCATTCTCCTGCTTTTTAGTTACTTTTTATTATACTATACTTTCATTTGATTTAAAAGCATAATTTCAAAAAATCTAAATAAAATCGTTGATTTTCTTTAAAAATATAATATAATTGTTATTGAGGAGTTGATATTATGTCTTTCAAGGAAATATCACCGCGCGATCTTAAAGATAATATGATCCGTGCAATAGGCGATGAATGGATGCTTGTTTCCGCGGGCGACGATCACGGTTATAATATGATGACCGCAAGCTGGGGCGGAATCGGCGTTATGTGGGGAAATCCCGTCGCTGTGACTGTTATCAGACCGCAAAGATACACAAAAGAGTTTGTTGATAATAATGAGCGCTTCGCGCTTTCGTTCTACGGAGATGATAAGGAGATCCACAATGTCTGCGGCTCGAAATCGGGAAGAGATGTCGATAAAGCGGCACTTACAGGGCTCACACCGGTCTTTTCCGACGGTACGACTTATTTTGAGCAGGCAAGGCTCGTCCTTATCTGTCAAAAGCAGTATGTCCAGCCGATGGACCCCAACGGCATACTCGATAAATCGATCGATAAATGGTATCCGAATCATGATTACCATTGCCTTTATGTCGGTAAGATCGAAAAGGTGCTTGTGAAAGAGTAAACAAAAAAATGCAGGCTTTAAAGCCTGCATTTTTTTATTAGTGCTTTAGTTTTATAACCATTGCTGAGAACGGCGCCAGACCGACCGCAACGCTTCTTCTGAGTTTGTTGAATTTACATTCAATATCGCAAAGCGGTGTATTCCCCGAATATATATCCCTGTCGGAATATAAGATACATTCGGCTTTTATGCTGTCTTTCGCTGCAAATTCGTATTTTTTCGGCTTGTCGGAGAAGTTGAACACCGCGGCAACATCACAGTCCTTGCCCTTGCGTCGAAAAGCGTAAATGCAGTTTTGAACATTGTCGCAGTCGATCCATTCAAAATTGTCGGGCACACAGTCAAAGCGCAGGCAGTCATAGTCACGATACATCAAATTCAATTCTTTAATGTATTCATAAAACGAATCGTGAAGAGGATATTTACGCATAAACCAATCCTGTTCGCGCTTTTCATCCCATTCTCTCAGCTGACCGAATTCATATCCCATAAAGTTCAGCTTTTTTCCGGGATGCAGCATCATATATGTGTACATAGCCCTTGCCTGCGGAAACTTCTTTTCATAGTCGCCCCACATCTTCTGAAGCACCGTAGCTTTGCCGTGTACACATTCGTCGTGCGACAATTCAAGCACAAAATGCTCGCTGTAATTATACATCATCGAGAAAGTCAGCTTGTGATAATCACGCGAACGGTATTCGGGTGCTGTCTGAAAATATTCGAGCGTGTCGTGCATCCATCCGAGATCCCATTTGTAGTCAAAGCCCAGTCCGCCGTATTCAACAGGTGCCGTGACCTTCACAAAATCAGTCGAATCCTCGGCAATAAGCATTGCGGTGGGATGACGCATTTTAAGTCCCTTGTTCATTTTTTTCAGAAAATCGAGCGTCACTTCATTAACGCCGCGCCGTTCGTCGCCCTGCCAATAAATAAGCCTGCTCACCGCGTCATAGCGCAGCCCGTCGAAATGAAACTGCGAAAGCCAATAATCCGCGGCAGACTGTAAAAAGCATTGCACCTCGCGCCGCGAATGTATGAAATTGCAGCTGCCCCATTCGCTGATACCGACATCTTTGTTCGGGTATTCATAAAAAGGCTCGCCGCCGTAGTTGGAAAGACCGTAACCATCCACTGCAAAGTGTACAGGAACAAAGTCCATTATAACTCCGATATTTGCCTTGTGCAGTTCGTTTATCAGCTTTTTAAGCCCGTCGGGCTTGCCGTAGCGCGAGGTCGGCGCAAAAAATCCTGTGTTCTGATACCCCCACGATCCGTCAAACGGGTGCTCGGCGAGCGGCATAAATTCAACATGAGTGTACCCGCTCTCGGATAAATATTCGGGCAGTATCCTGCTTAGCTCATCATAGGAATACCAATCGTTTTCATCGTCGGGCGGCTTTTTCCACGAACCGAGATGAAGCTCATATATATTCATCGGACGATCGAAATTAAGACTTCTGTTGCTTATCCAATCGTCATCATCAAATTCAAAATCGCTTTCCGGCACGATCATAGAGCATGATCCCGGGCGCAGCTCCATATATCTGCCGTAGGGGTCGCAGTGCTCGCGGCGCTGCCCGTCCGCACCGTAGATAACATACTTATACATCTGCCACGGCTTTGCATTTTCAAGCGTTACGCTGAAAAATGCACTCATGCCCTCTCGATACATCGTATATTCCTGCCAGTCGCTGAATTCACCGATAATGTTTATCCTCTCGGCGTTCGGCGCGTATGTCACGAATCTCACACCGCCGTCAACACAGTGTGCTCCCATGTAATTATAAGCGTCAAAAATATTTCCGTTGTAAAATTGTGTCTTGTCCATCTCTTCATCCCCTTAAGTCAAACTCTGTTTTTTCTCAGCATTGCGCGGTAATTTCCCGGGGTCATCCCCTTTGCTTTCTTAAAGCGCGAAATAAGATATGCGTCCGATGAAAAGCCGGTGCTTTGAGCGATATCAGTCACTGTCTTGTCGGTGGTAGCGAGCAGTCTGTCAGCTTCGTTGATCCTTAGATGCATAAGATACTCAGTGAAGCTCAGTCCCATGATCCGCTTAAAACTGCGGCTGAAATAGCTGTAGCTCATTCCGCAGAATTTCGCGGCTTCCTCACAGCTTATCTCCCAGCCGTTCTGCGCTGTCAACTCGATCACCGAGCGGATCGGCTTTATCGCAGGATCGTTGTTTTCAATGCGGCTGACATCATAAAGCCGTCTGCGGTTCCAATAGCGGATTATCCATGTGAAAAGCCGCAGGATATCGGCTCTCATTATCATCTCGTAGCCGATCTGCTTGTCATCCCATTCTCTGAGCACGCCTTTAAGCAGTCCTCCTACATCAAAATCGGCAAAATCACGATTTCTGAAAATGCGCTTCTGCGGATCTCCGCTCAAAACAAAAGGCGCAAGATACTTCATCTCCACCACGGAAAAATCGGCGGTGTATAAAAGCTGCGGCTTAAACTTCACAACAATGTATTCGCAGTCCTCCGACATTCCCTGAACACTGTGCGGCTCTTTTGAATTTATAACCGCGAGGTCGCCCGCGCAAATATTGATAGCCTGTATGCCTTCGTATATCCGCGCGTTGCCGGCAAGCATATATATAACTTCAATGTAATCGTGATAATGAAGCATATCCGAAAATCTTGTAATACCTATATGAAGCAGTAAGCACTGTATCGCAATCTTGTGCCCGTCCCGCTTTGCAGATTCTTCTTCAAAAACCCGTCTCAAAGCTTCACCGCCTCCCTCATGACAAAAATTTGATACTTTTCGCAATTAAAATTATATCATATAGCGGCGGATTTTGCTATACTTTTATCAGAAAAATAATTTATCGGAGGTTTTTTTATGAAAAAGCTCAGAATTGGCGTGATCGGATGCGGCGGCATTGCAAGCTGCGCGCACAAACCCGGCTATGAAATAGCCGATAACATCGAGGTTGTCGCAGCCTGCGATATAGTTGAAGAAAAGGCGAAAAAGTTTGCCGAAAGTCTCAACATCAGCCCCGACAGAGTTTTCACCGACTATAAGGATGTTATCGCGCTCGATGATATCGATGCCGTCGATATCTGCACACCGAACTATCTTCACTCGATAATCGCGGTTGCGGCGCTCGAAGCGGGTCTGCATGTATTCTGCGAAAAGCCGGACGCTGTAAGCGTTGCCGAAGCGGAGAAAATGAAAGCCGCTGCCGAGAAGAGCGGCAAGGTTCTTATGGTAATGCGCAACAACCGTTACAGCAAGCGCAGTGTGTTTCTTAAAAAGTACATTGAGGACGGTAAAATGGGCGACATTTACACTGCTCGCTGCGCATGGAGACGCCGCCGCGGTATTCCCGGCAAGGGCGGCTGGTTCACCACAAAAGAGCAGTCGGGCGGCGGTCCGCTGATCGACCTCGGCGTTCACATGATCGACCTTTCCATGTGGCTCATGGGCAACCCGACACCTGTTGCCGTCAGCGGCTGCACCTACACAAAGTTTGCGGATAACGATGTTTCCGATTCGGTTCATTCTTCATTCGGCGAGAAGAAGTCCGACGGCATATTTGATGTTGAAGACCTTGCGATGGGATTTATCCGTTTTGACAACGGCGCTTCCATGCAGATAGAATTTTCATGGGCTTCCAATATCGAAAAAGAGACCCGCTTCTGCGAGCTCCGCGGCGATAAAGCAGGTGCTTATTGGTCAGAGGATTCGCTCAAGATCTTCGGCGAGGAATACGGCTCAACTTATGATACTGTCGTGAATGCGAAAGACGGCGATCTTCCGCTTCATGCAAGCAACATATTCCACTTTGCAGATGTTGTGCTAAACGGTGTAAAGCCTGATTTTGAGCCTATTCAGGGACTCAATATCGTTAAGATCCTCGAAGCTATGTATAAATCGGCTGCCGAGGGCAGAGAGATCGCTCTCTGATATATTTAAACAATAAAAACGGAGGTAATTATCAATGAAACTCGGTGTAATGAATCCGGTACTCAGTCAGTATTCATTTGAGGACGCTTTGAAGTATCTCAACAAACTCGGCGTTCAATGCATAGAGATCGGCGCAGGCGGATATCCCGGCAACTGCCATCTCAATGCTGAAAAACTTATTAAAGACGATAATGCAGTCAAAGAGTATAAAGCTCTGCTCGAAAAGTATAATATCGAGATCTCCGCAATAAGCTGCCACGGCAACCCTCTGCACCCGAATAAGGCTATCGCCGAGGACTATGATAAGCAGTTCAGAAATGCGATCTTGGCGGCGGAGCGCCTCGGAGTTGATACTATCGTCGGCTTTGCAGGCTGCCCGGGCGACTGCGAGAACTCCGAAAATCCGAACTGGGTAACTTGCCAGTGGCCTGAGGACTATCGCAAAATTCTCAAATGGCAGTGGGAAGAGAAGGTTATCCCCTATTGGAAAGACACAGCGGCTTTCGCATCGGCTCACGGTGTCAAGAAGATCGCTTTCGAGCTTCACCCGGGCTTTGTTGTCTATAATCCCGAATCTCTTTTAAAGCTTCGCGCAGCTGTCGGCGATATCATCGGTGCAAACCTTGATCCGTCGCACCTGTTCTGGCAGGGTATTGATCCCGTCAGAGCAATAAAGGCTCTTAAAGGTGCTATTTATCACTTCCATGCGAAGGATACAAAGATCGATGAATACAACACCTCTGTAAACGGCGTGCTCGACTTAAAGGGCTTTGATGACGCTCTCGGTCGTTCATGGCTGTTCAGAACCATCGGCTACGGTCACGGCAAAGAGGTGTGGAACGATATCATCAGCGCACTCCGCGCAACAGGATATGACGGCGCTGTCAGCATTGAGCATGAGGACGCTCTTATGTCTCCGACAGAGGGTCTTGAAAAAGCTGTTGCATTCCTGAAAGAAGTGCTTATTTATCAGTCGTCGGGAGAAATGTGGTGGGCATAAAATGAGCAAGATCTACAAAGTAGGTATAATCGGTTTCGGCTCAATGGCAACCTGCCATTATAAAGAGATGGTCGAATACAAAAATGTCCGCGTTCAGCCTGTCGGTGTCTACGATATCAATGAAAAGCGCATGGAATATGCCCGATCGCTCGGTATGAAAGCATATTCGAGCAGGGAAGAAATGCTTTCCGATCCCGAGATCGATATCGTCCTTGTCGCCACAACGAACGATGCTCATAAGGATAATTGCATAGCCGCATTAGAGGCAGGCAAGCATTGTATCTGCGAAAAGCCGGTAACAATGGATTCCGATGAACTTCGTGAGATCATCGCTGTCGCAGAGCGAACAGGCAAGATCTTCACGATCGACCATAACCGCCGCACAAATCATGATTTTCTCGCGGTCAAAAAAGCGTATGACGAACATATGCTCGGCGACATTTATCGCATCGAATCAAGAACAGAAGGTTCCCGCGGTATGCCGCGCGGCTGGCGTACTGTAAAAAAGTTCGGTGGCGGAATGATGCTCGATTGGGGCGTTCATCTGATCGATCAGCTTCTGTATCTTATAGATAGCAAGGTAGTTTCGGTGTATGCCGATCTTTACACAGTCGATAAAGTCGAAGTGGATGATAACTGCCGTATGGATATGACCTTTGCAAACGGAATTAAAGCCCGTGTCGAGGTCGAAACCAACAACTATATCAAGCTTCCGAGATGGTATGTCCTCGGCAAAGAGGGAACGCTCAGAATTAAAGACTGGGGCGAGGAATGCGAGATTGTCCGCGCCAAGGAGACCGACAGTGAGTGGGAAGAGGATGTCGTTATGACAAAGGCAGGCCCCACAAAAACAATGGCACCGCGCCGTCCCGAAACAGTCGAAAGCTTTGTTGTCCCCGAATCCGAACAGCTCGATAAGCTGATCGTTGTCTATGAGCAGTTTGTCGCAGCGATCGAAGGTGCACCGCTCAAGGTAACGCCTCAGCAGGCTCTCAGAACAGCATTTGTTATGGAAGCCGCGTTCAAATCGAGCGAAACAGGCGAAGTTATCAAAACCGATATTTGATTTAAGGAGAATTATTATGAAAGTAACCGTTTGGAACGAGTTTTTCCATGAGCAGGAGCAGGAATTTATCCGCAAGGTCTATCCTGAGGGAATACATAATCAGATTGCCGGCTTCTTAAAGTGCGATGATATCGAAGTAAGAACAACGACACTTTATGATGAAAACTGCGGTATCACACAGGAATTGCTCGATGACACAGATGTCCTGATCTGGTGGGCTCACTGCCGTCACAACGAAGTAACAGACGAAGTTGCAAAAATGGTTCAGCAGGCTGTTCTTCGCGGAATGGGTATCATCTTCCTTCACTCGGCACACAATTCAAAGCCGTTCAAGCTACTCTGCGGCACACCCTGCTCGCTTTCATGGCGCGAGTCAGACGATGTCGAGCTCCTTTGGAACATCGCACCCGGCCATCAGATCACACAGGGTATCGGCAAATGCGTAAAGCTGCCGATCGAAGAGATGTACGGCGAGCCGTTTGCAATTCCCGAGCCGGATAAGGTAGTCCTTATGGGCTGGTTCTCCGGCGGCGAGGTCTTCCGTTCGGGTTGCTGCTGGGTAAGAGGCGCAGGCAAGATATTCTATTTCCAGCCTGGTCATGAAGCTTATCCGACCTATTATATCCCCGAGATCCAGACAATTATCAAAAACGCCGTGAGATGGGCGTATAATCCGGCAAAGCTGCCTGAGTATAAGTGTCTGCACGCAGAAGTGAAACCGATCGAGGAATGATCTGAATATCAAAAACGAGGACATTTGTCCTCGTTTTTGCTTAATCTTCAATATAAGCGTTATATGCTCACTCGGCTTCAAGCTCGCCGAAATACCGTTTTTAGGCGGTCGAATAAATAACGCCTTTCGCACACAGATTATTGTACTCCCGTAAGATAGTGTTCGGGTTGACCGACAATTCCGCCGAAAGCGTCCTCATACTCGGCAGTTTGTCATTTGCCTTTAAAACGCTCGCAACTATCAGCTTTTCCACCTGTTCTGCAAGCTGTTCGTATATCGGAATACCGAATAAAGGATCAAGTCTGAACATGATATGTTTTTCTGTACTAACTGCACTTATTCGATCAGTACAGCTATGATGTAACACCGTCCATAAAGCTTGTAAATACCTAAGTTAAAAAAATTTATAAAATCAGTCTGTCGGTGTTTTGTCGGTTTGTCAATGATCTATTGTAATCCTGCAAATAAATACGAATTTTTATTAAATTATATATTGAAATATTGCATTATGTGTGATATAATCAACATTAAATAGAGGAGCAAATACGATCAGTAGCACGAATCAGGCGCTTAATCGCCGTTTATTTCGTGTAAAAGGTGTCTTTGCCGAAGCATTTTTGCGGTTAAGCGCTGAAATGCTGGCTTTCAGGAAAATATCCTGCCGGCTGTCACTTCTTATGGTGGAGCGCTATTTGATTGTTTTACATCTTTGTTTTTAACAGTCGGAGAAGCCTTCCGGCTGTTTTTATTTTTAAAAAAAAGAGGGTTTTGAAAATGAAAAGAATTGTAAGTTTGTTTCTTGCCGCTGTTTTAGCAGTGGGCTGCGCATTCGTTCTTTCATCGTGCGGTTCCGACGCATCATCATCTGCCGCAGGCGATAAGGATGTGCTTAAAGTAGGCTTGGAGTGTGCTTATGCTCCGTTTAACTGGACTC
>CAVGWP010000003.1:0-23653 GCA_963633095.1 bacterium
TATGCTCGTCAACAGGAGCGTAATGTTTGGTATTGATGAGGGTGATTATGAAAGGATGTGAGGTAAATTGATTGTCTTAAAAAAGAAAAAAACACCTTGAAGATTGATAAAACAATCATCAAAGTGTATCTCTCCGAATATTGCTATTCGATTTGTGGTAAAATTATTTTAGCACCTTTCGGAGAGAATTTCAATATTTGTTCACAAAAATTAACAAATGAAAGTTATTACTTTCGGAAAGGAATTTAATTATGAAAAGTAAAGAAATGCGGGCGAACCCGCTATTTATGAGAAATACATTCCCTGCTGTCGGTAAATGGGGAATGCCGATTGTTAAAAAACAGGAGCTTCCGACAAGCGATATACAACTGTTATCAAGTGCTGACGCACGGTCTAATGACAATGCAAAGAACAAGAAAAAAGGCGTGCATTTTTTCGTTGACGATTACCGTTTCACAGGAATTTATAATAATCCTAAACGCTCGCTCAGAAAATATTCACAGTATAAATTTTTGCTGACACCTGATTTCTCAACATATGCAGAAATGAATTTGTGGAGACAAATGGAGAGCATTGCTCACAGCAGATGGGTTGGAGCATATTGGCAGAGCAAAGGTTTAACGGTTATTCCGACAGTAAGCTGGAGCACGCCGAGAAGCTTTGAATTTTGTTTTGACGGAATTGAAAAAGGCAGTGTTGTTGCAGTCGGTACATTAGGCTGTAAGAAAAGCAAGAGAAACTTTATGCGTGGATACAATGAGATGCTGGAAAGATAGAGCCAAGCAAGATTATTGTATTTGATAAACCATTCGATGAAATGACAGGCGATATCATATATGTCGATTATTTGTCTTCGAGAAAGGAGGCAAATTAATGGGCGGAAGAGGTACATACGCAGCGGGAAATTCTGTTGCATACAGCTATGAGGTAGATACTGCTTTTTCGGAAGATGGGAAGTTCCATGGAGTTAAGGTTTTAAAAGGAATGAAAGATAGTGGAAAGCACGGATTGCCGGAATCTTCTCATTCAAGTAAAGCATATTTAAAAATGAATCCTGATGGTACGTTTAATATGATGAGAATTTACGATAACAATCATAACCTCAGACTCGAGATTGCATATCATTCAGAACAATCTATCGCAAAAGGAAAAGCAAAAGTTTTGCATTATCATATTTATAGTAAAGACTTCAGTCAAAAAGCGAAAGCACCTTTTGATAGAACAACAAAAGTACTGCATAAGAATTCAAAGATATATAAGCAATATCAAAGATTTTTCAAAGGAGTAGATTAATATGATAAATGGAAACATAGATGAATTCGTTGATAAACTATGGGGAGGAGAAGAATTAATTTTCACTTATAATGGGGAAAAATACTTCTCACAGGGGTATCTTCTTGATAATGGTCAATATCGCTTTGAGTTACAGCAATGGGAGCCTGAAGGAAAAATGCTTTGGCATGTAGAGGGACTCACACATCAGAAAAGCTTTGATACTTTTATGGAACTACCATTTTTTAACGGAAAGACTTTTTGGCAAGTTGAGCAGGAAATCGAATGGGTTGACGACTGACATCCGTCTTAACGCAAACAGCCGTGTTGTAAAATCTATGTTACAACACGGCTGCTTTATTTTCGATCAAATCTCCATTTCGCCGGAGAAAACTTCAACTGCGGGGCCTGTCATCAAAACTCTGTCATCGGTGTAATTGATGATGAGAGAGCCGCCCGTGAGGCAAACCTTGATATCCTCGCCCTTATTATAGATACCGTTTTCAACAGCCGCAACAGCCGCCGCGCAAGCGCCTGTGCCGCAGGCGAGAGTCTCGCCGCTGCCTCTTTCCCAAACACGCATTTTAAGTGTGTTATCACCGAGCACCTCGACAAATTCGGTGTTGACCCCCTCGGGGAACAGCTCGTTTTTCTCGAACATCGGGCCGATCTTTTTAAGGTCGATAAGATCGGGGTCCTCATCGATAAACACGACGCAATGCGGATTTCCCATCGAAACGCAGGTGAGCTTATATTCATAGCAATCGATCTTGGTAGGAACGGCTATCGCCTTTTCGCCCTCCAAAAGGCAGGGAATATCGGCAGGCTTTAAGACCGCCGCGCCCATATTGACCGTTGCGGCGACAGCCTTGCCGTTTTCAACCTTTAAATCGATTATCTTCATGCCCGAAAGCGTTTCGATCGTCATAAGCGTTTTCTTGCATATACTGCGGTCGTAAAGATACTTAGCGGTGCAGCGGATAGCGTTGCCGCACATTTTACCCTCAGAACCGTCGGCATTGAACATTCTCATTTTAGCGTCCGCAGCGTCCGACTCGCAGATCATAACGATACCGTCGCCTCCGACTCCGAAGTGGCGGTCGGACAGCTTTTTTGAAAGCTCATTCGGATCGTTCAGCTCTCCGCTCATACAGTCGAAATAAATATAATCATTGCCGCAGCCGTGCATTTTGGTGAATTTAATCGTTGCCATAACTATTGCTCCTTAATTCTGTGTGTACATTTTTTTATAAGGATTTTTTGCATTGGGTTTCAATACATAATAATTATCGTTCATCAGGGCGTCGATGTCAAGTGAAAATGTTTTGCAGTAGTCCTTCAGCTCGGAGAAAAGCTCCTTGAGGTCCTTTTTATCGGCAACCTCCGCGCTCACCTGTGCCGGCAGATTTTTCGGGCATTTATCAGTTCTCAGAAAGATCTTGCCGCCGTGCATACCGGTTCCGGTGAAGTTGCCGACGATCGGCTCTTTGCCCGAAAGGTTGAGCACAGCAATAAGTCCGCCCGCGAGATACTCGCCGAGGAAGCTGCCCACCTGCTCACCGATTATCATGACCGGCTTTTTATCTTTATACTGCTTCATGTGGATACCTGCGCGGTAGCCTGCACTGCCGCGTACAAAGATCCTGCCGCCTCGCATAGCGTAGCCCGGAGCGTCGCCCACATTGCCGTTTACGACTATCGTGCCGCTGTTCATCGTGTCGCCGACAGCGTCCTGCGCATTGCCGTTTACAACTATCGTGCAGCCGTTGTTATATGCACCGAGCGCATTGCCCGGAGTTCCGTTGACTGTGATGTGTCTGCCGGAAAGCCCTGCCGCGATATATCTCTGACCGCAGCAATTTTTAATGACTGTCTTTTTTCCGTCTTCGCGCACAAGATTATTGAGCGTTTGGAAATGCATAGTCATTTTTGCGTCTATCGTCATTTATATCTTCCTTTCAAGGCTTATTTGGTCTTTTTTGCGCCTGCGAGCATTTCGGCGCGCTTTTGCTTGCCGAACGCCATGAGCGACGGATGATCGAAGATCAGATCGGTATCAAGCGTGTGAAGCGGCGTTTTCTCGCGGATAAGCGAGGTATAGATACCCGCTTTATCGATATCGCCTATCATGATAAAGCCCTTTAAGCGGTCTTTATCGCAGAACAGCGCTTTGTAGCTGCCATCCTTCTCCTTCACAACCGGCTCTCCGATATAACTGCCTGCCGTTACCATGTGCAGACCGAAAAAGCCGATCGCATTCAAAGGCAGTGCCTTATCGAACGAATGCTTGCCGCCCGCCATGTTGATACCTGCCGTCTCGCCCTGCATATATGCATTCGGCAGGAGCGCTAAAATTCTGTCGGTGCCGCTCGATACATCGTGCGACACGGTGCAGTCGCCTGCGGCATAGACATCATCGAGCGTGGTCTTCATCTTTTTATCGATGATGATACCTCTCTCGACCTTGCCGCCCGCTTCGCTGATAAGCGATACATTCGGGCGAACGCCGACTGCAAGAACAAGCGTGTCAAAATCAAGCTTCACACCGCTTTTAAGCGTTGCGGTGTTTTCTTCAAACTGCGAAACGCAGTCGCCGAGATAAAATTTAAGTCCGTGCCTTTCAAGGTGCGACTGAACGAGATGAGCGCCCTTTTCATCGAGAATACTTGAAAGGATACGCGGAGCGAGATCGACAACGGTTATACTGCCGACCGATTCGCTGATACCCTCGGCACATTTCAGTCCGATAAGACCTGCGCCGACGATCAGCACCTTGGATCTTTTATCAACCGCTTTTTTGAGTGCTTTTGCGGAATCGAGAGTCATGAATGTAAACTGCTTTTTGACGGTTTCGAGCCCTTCCATCGGCGGTATCATCGGCGACGAGCCTGTGGCGCAGAGCAACTTATCGTATTCTACTACATTGCCCTTATCTGTGGTGACGGTTTTAGCTTTCGGGTCTATTTTCAAAGCCTTTTCGCCGAGCATGGTATTAACGCCGTTTTTCTTATAAAATCCGCTGTCACGATACTTCATCTTCTGCTCTGTGGTTTTGCCGAGCAGAAGATACGAAATAAGCGGACGGGAATAGGTGTGGTGCTTTTCATCGCTGACAACGGTGATACTTCCCTCTTTATCAACGCTTCTGATACCCTCGATACAGCCGACTGCGGCGGCGGAGTTGCCTATTATCACATATTTCATAGCAGAGCCTACCTTTCTTCAAAAACTATTGCGTTATTCGGACAGCCCTGCACGCATTTCGGAATACCGTCGTGCGTTTTGGTGCAAAGCTCGCATTTCTGAATAACACCGGCTTTTGTCGGAACGATACAGCCGTAGGGGCAGCTTACAACGCAGGTATAGCAGTGTATACATTTATCGCCGTCAACTGTTATAACGCCGTCGGAGCCCTTTGACAGCGCGCCTGTTATACAGCCCTTAACGCAAAGCGGCTCGTCGCAGTGGCGGCAGGAAACAGCGAAGTTTACATCGCTGCTCTCTTCAACGCGGACATTCGGCTCGATAGTTTTGCCTTTGAGCGCGAGCGCCATCGTGTCGCCGCCGATATTTGCATAAGCGCAGTTGTATTCGCACAAATGACAGCCGAGACACCATTTTTCATTGACATATACTCTTTTCATTTCAGGCGCTCCTCCTTATTCTCCGGCGTGTTTTATGCCGAGTATTTCAAGCTCTTTTTCGGTGAGTCCGACTCCTCTGAGCATGAGTCGGTTGCCCTTTAAGCTCTCGATAGAGTTGATACCCATGCCGCCCATCATTTCCTTGATCTCGTGGTTCCATGCTTCAAGCAGATTGACAAGTCTTTTAGCACCGACATCGGGATTCAGGCGTTTGACAAGCTCGGGGCGCTGTGTTGCGATACCCCAGTTGCACTTGCCGCTGTGGCAGCTTCTGCAAAGGTGGCATCCGAGTGCTAAAAGCGCCGCTGTGCCGATGTAGCAGCAGTCTGCGCCGAGTGCGATAGCCTTGAACACATCTGCCGAGCTGCGGATACTGCCGCCTACAACGATAGAAACATTATCGCGGATACCCTCGTCTCTGAGCCGCTGATCGACAGAAGCCAATGCGAGCTCGATCGGGATACCGACATTATCTCTGATCCTTGTAGGAGCGGCACCTGTGCCTCCGCGATAGCCGTCGATAGCGATGATGTCTGCGCCCGAGCGTGCGATACCGCTCGCAATGGCGGAAACATTATGGACTGCCGCGATCTTGACGATGACCGGCTTTTCATAGTTGGTTGCTTCTTTAAGCGAATAGACGAGCTGGCGCAGATCCTCGATCGAATAAATATCGTGGTGCGGTGCTGGGGAGATAGCGTCCGAACCCTCTGGGATCATTCTTGTGCGGGAGACATCGCCGACTATCTTTGTGCCGGGCAGGTGTCCGCCGATACCGGGCTTTGCGCCCTGACCCATTTTGATCTCGATAGCTGCAGCGGCGTCAAGATAGCCTGAATGTACGCCGAAACGCCCTGACGCTACCTGAACTATGGTGTTGCCGCCGTACTGATAAAAGTCCTCGTGCAAGCCGCCCTCGCCGGTGTTATAGTAAATGCCGAGCTCTTTTGAAGCGCGTGCGAGCGATTCGTGGGCGTTATAGCTGATAGAGCCGTAGCTCATGGCCGAGAACATAACAGGCATTGAAAGCTCAAGGTGCGGTATTTTTTTAGGCACTATATTGCCCTTTTTATCTCTTTCGATCTTTTTCGGTTTTGCTCCGAGGAAAACTCTTGTTTCCATAGGTTCTCTGAGCGGATCGATAGACGGGTTTGTGACCTGGGAAGCATTGAGCAGTATCTTATCGAAATAGATGGGATACGGCTCGGGGTTGCCCATGCTCGAAAGCAGCACGCCGCCGCTTTCAGCCTGCTTATAGACCTCGTTTATCGACTTTGCCGACCAGTTCGCGTTAGGACGGAAGGTGTGGTCGGTCTTGACTATTTTAAGCGCTCTTGTCGGGCAGAGCGTCACACAGCGGTGGCAGTTGACGCACTTTGTTTCGTCTGAGATCATGCAGCCTGCCTGCTGTGAATAGCTGTGTACTTCATTTGCGCATTGGCGTTCGCAAACGCGGCAGCCTATGCATCTGTCTTTATTTCTGATTACCTCAAATTCGGGGTAAACAAAATCGAGTCCCATTATTCTGCACCTCCGTTAAGTGTTACAATGACGGGTTCTCCGCCCTTCGGCGACCATACCTTATCAAGCTCGGGGCAGATAACTCTGATCGCGCATTCCTCGCTTGCCATATACACGGTGTCGCCTTTTTCGCCGCATACCATCGAACGCAGTTTCAAGCGGTCGTTGAGCGCCATCATGCCGCCTGTGAAGCCGACAAGGATCGAGAACGGGCCTGTTATGAGCTGAGACGCAAACACATTGCGAAGATATGTTCTGCGCTCGGCCTCCTCTTTCGGCATACGCTCGATCGTCTGCCAGAACGGTGCCGCGACCACATGGGCAAATTCCTCATTTGAAAGTCCGATCTTGCGGACAAGGTAGTCATAGATATACGCGATGACCTCGGTATCCGTTTGAAGCGAGCACTTATAACCGTACATCTCGATACCTCTGCGGTTGGCGTCGTAAGACGAGATCTCGCCGTTGTGGACTACCGAGCAGTCGAGCAGAGCAAACGGATGAGCGCCGCCCCACCAGCCGGGGGTGTTTGTCGGATATCTGCCGTGAGCGGTGAAGCAATAGCCGCTGTATTCGTCCAGGCGATAAAATCTTCCGACATCTTCAGGGAAGCCGACAGCCTTGAAAACACCCATGTTCTTGCCGCTTGAAAATATGTAGGCGCCGGTGATGCCGGTGTTGACCCGGAACACGCATTTGACCACAAACTCGTCCTCATCAAGCTGGCTTTCGGCAAGCTTTGTGTGGATCGGGCTGACGAAGTACCGCCAGATGAGCGGTTCGTCGGTGATCTCGGGGACTTTACGCGTCGGGATCTTCGACAGGTTGATAATATCGAAATGCTCCTCTAAGAATTCTTCACACTCTTTTTTACAGGCTGTGTTGTCATAAAACACATGAAAAGCATAGTAATCCTTGTATTCGGGATAAATGCCGTATGCCGCGAAACCGCCGCCGAGACCGTTTGAACGGTCGTGCATTACCTCGATCGAGGTGATTATATCCTCGCCCGAAAAACGCTTGCCCGACTTATTGAAAATGCCGGATATCGCGCAGCCGGACGGGATCCTGACTTCTCCCTCTCTTAACATATTATCTACCTCCGTTTTAGTTTTAAGTGCAATAAAAAAGGTGTTCACTGATAAATCCTGACGACAGAATCTCTGCCGACAGACAATATCAGTGAACACCTTTGTTCTATTTATTTTTTGTCATTATAGCACTGTATTAAAGCGTTGTCAAGCGGTTTTCGAAAATTTTTGTGCGAAAACTTAATTTTTTTAGGCTAAAGACCTTCAGATCCCAAACACTCGCTTTGCGTTTTCGGTCGTGACATCACAGACAGTCTCGACGCTCTCGCCCTTTACTTCTGCGAGTTTTTCGGCGATATAATGGATATAATCAGAGCGGTTGAGCGTTCCTCTCACAGGCTCGGGAGCCATATAGGGCGCGTCTGTTTCAAGGACGATTTTCTGAAGCGGAATCTCCTTGCATACATTCACAAGCTTTTTTGCGTTTTTAAAGGTCAAAACTCCGCCGACACCGATATACATACCGAGCCGCACTATTTCCTTTGCCATTTCGGCACTTCCCGAAAAGCAATGGATAACGCCGCTAGGGCGATACTTTTTCATCAGCCTGAGCGTATCATCGTGCGCGTCGCGGTCATGAAAGCTTATCGGCTTGCCGACTTCTTTGGAAAGCTGCAGCAGCTTTTCTATCCATTCAAGCTGGATCTGCTTCGGGGTATCGTCGTAATAATAATCAAGCCCGATCTCACCGACGGCGACCGCCTTTTTATCAGACAGCAGGCGGCAAAGACGCTCTTTATCAAACTCTCCGACTTTAACTATATCGTGCGGATAAATGCCGACAGCGGCATACATTATATCATACCTTGAAGCAAGCTCCACCGAAAAAGCGGAGCTTTCATAGTCGGTGCCGCAGGTGATAATGCCGCAAACGCCGTTTGACTGCATATCCGAAACCAGCTTATCGAGTTGCGGCAGAAAACGCTCATCGTCATAATGAGCGTGGGTATCAAAAATAAACACTGCTTTCTCCTCTCGTTTTAAAGGGCTTCCGATGCATCGAAAGCCCTTTTTTCCTACTCTATCTTTATCTGGATCTGAATTTTTCCGACACCCCAGATATTGTTATATTTCGACGAACCGAGCGTTGCCGCAACAACATGCTCACCGCTCGCGCTTGTGAGCGAGGACAGATCATACTGCAAATAAACATCCGCCGCAGACAATGCCGAAACAGCCGCCTGCGCTCCCGCAACAGTTACATCTTTTGATTTGATAGTTACGCTGACCTTTTTGCCTTCGGGAACATTCAGCGCACGAAAATCAGTTATAGATACCGACTTTGTCGCAATGCCGGAGGTGTCCACCTTGACGGTGACTTCCTTAACATCGTCCACCGCGGTGATACCGTTCGGTAGCGAAACACTGTACTTAAAGCTGTTGGACGACGGGCTGAGCGAGCTGAAATCTATCGGATCGAGCGTTATGGAATCGATACCGTCGATAAGCTCGGCGTCTCCCACGACATTTATTGTTGACGGCGATACAGAATAAGAGATCGGTGTGCTCGAATAATATGACGGCTGATTTTTGAAGGTCGCCGTCACCGCGAGCTGCTTCGATTTGTTGATCGGCTGTGTCACCGTGACTTCGGAAATGCCCATTGTGAGCTTGGATTTATCGATCTCTTTTCCGCTTTCATCAAGCACCTTGAGCGGCACTGTATACGATGCGGATTTAGAAAGAGTCTTATTGACATCGACCTCGGCAACTACCGAGCCTATTGAATTAAGCACTGTTTTTGAAGCCTTGATATAAACCGTATCCTCATTCAAAACAGGCAGTCCTGCAACAAGTCCGTCCGCCGCGCTGACGCCGTTTACCTTAGGCGTTATTGTGAACGGCAGTTCCTGAACCGTGTCAAATGTGACCTTGACGGTTTCGGGGACGACTCTGACAATTCGGATATCCGAGCTGACCGAGCTTATAAAAGACGCTGTTACTCTCAGCTCCTGCTCGCCGGCGGAAGTGATATTTGTGAACGGGACGCTCAGCCGAATATCGCTTTCGGTGAGATCGCTGATGACATACCATTTACCCTCGACCTCGACATCTATCTTCTGACCCTGCCCCTCAACGACCTCAAGACCGAGCTGACCGACAGCGGTGTTCTCTGTTGAGATATTGAGCGGCACGCTTATGGTCATCGTGCGGTCCGGACTGACGAGCACCCAGATAACGATCGCCATGAGCAGCGACAAAACAAAGATGAACTTATTGCTTTTAAACAGGCGGTTCCACGAAAACGGGGCACGCTCCGCCTTTTCTTTTTTCTTTTCTTCGCTCATTTATCCCCGTCCTCCTTTCGCTTGGAGAATACCTTTGAGAAAGGACTGTGCGATGTATCTGTATTTTCTTCAAGACCTGAGCCGAGACGCTTTCTGAGCAGAGTTTTAAGTGATGAAGCGTTATAGTTGCGCTTGATCTTACCGCCCGCGACTACCGAGATAACGCCTGTTTCCTCCGAAACGATAACAACTATCGCATCGGATATTTCGGAAACGCCGATACCTGCTCTGTGCCTTGTGCCGAGCCCGGAATCGATATCCTGATTGCGTGTGAGCGGCAGGATACAGCCGACAGCATATATCTTGTTTTTACGGATTATCATAGCACCGTCATGCAACGGGGATTTCGGGAAAAACACATTGCAGATAAGCTCTTTTGACGGTTCTGCCTCGATGATCGTTCCGGTTGCGGCGATCTCGCCGAGCATTGTCTCACGCTCGATGACTATCAGCGCGCCGATCTTATCGTTCTGCATTGAATGGCAGGCGGCACAGACCGCGTCTATCGACTTTTCAAAGTCGTTCTCCGGCATGGTTCGGCTCATCAGCTTGCCGAAACGCTTTAAGCTGCCTCTGCCGAGGTATTCAAGAATACTGCGAAGCTCCGGCTGAAACAACACCACAAGCACGATTATCGCATTGACATACACAGTGTCGAGCAGCCAGACGAGTGCCTTCAGGTTGAGCAGCTTTGCAACGCCGAGCGCAATGATAAACACGGCGATGCCTTTCATAAGCTGTTCCGCTCTTGTTTCTCTTAAAAACTGGATAGCTTTATATATAATGAGAGCGACGATAAGAATATCGATGATATTAAGGATCGGGTTGCCCGATGTGACGAGCACCGTAATATTATTCCACAGATCGCTGAAAAAAGTCCAAACAGTCTGCATCATTCGCCCTCCTTTTCTCCGACTTTTACATCATACTAATATTATATCAACAATGCCTCTCGGTTGCAATATTTATTTTGTAAATTATTTATTACGGTTATTCAAAAAAGCCCCTCGACAACAGTCCATATTATCGGCACTAATAGTGAGGGGAGCATATTGCCCGTCTTTATCTTGCAGTCGAGCGTCAGATTAAGTCCGACTGCGACAATAAGCGCCGAGCCGACATAAGAAAGCGAGCTTATCATACTGTCGGTCATAACCCCTGAAAGTGCACCTGCGAGCAGGGTGAGAGCACCCTGATACAAAAACAGCGGTATCGCCGCAAACAGCACACTGACTCCCATTGTCGATGCGAAAACAACTGCTATAACGCCGTCCAATATCGCCTTGACAAACAATGTTGAGGGGTCTGCGTGAAGTCCGTCGCTGAACGAGCCGACTATCGCCATTGCACCGACGCAGATCACAAGAGTGTTGGTGACAAAGCCTTCCGTGAAGCGGTCGTTTCCGCCGGCGCGAACCAGCTTTTTAAGGCGGTCGCCGAGAGATGAAAGCCTGTCCTCTATTCTCAAAAGCTCGCCTATGACCGTTCCGACAACAAGCGAAATTATCATCATAACACTGCCCGAAGCGGTGAGCTTGCCGTCTTCGAGTGTGAGCATTTCGCTGAAAACTCCGCCGAGCCCGACAAGGATAATGGCTATGCCGACCGCTTTTTTCAGCGCCGCCTGCATACTGTCGCCGATACCTTTTTTAAATATCATTCCGATAACACCGCCGACCAAGACCGCCGCGGTGTTGACTATTGTGCCTATACCTATCATTCTCTTCATCTCCGCACTGTGTAAGCAGGGGTACACTCCCGCCGCAATCGCCTTTTGGAAATTGCGTAATACATATAATTATACATTCGCATGATATCCAAAGTCAAGATTAGACTTGAGATTTTCGCGCATCGGTGGTAGAATGTCTTTTGTAAAAACACACAACTGCTGAAAGGAGCGCACACGGCGCATGAGAATGAGGAGAAAAAGACACCTTGAAGAAAGGCTTGAAAACACGGGAATCTACTACACCGAGATCCGTGAGCTGGAGATGGACACCCGAAAAGCGGAATCGGCTCCGATCGATCTTGACGGGCTTTTCGGAAGATCGGCTCCTATTGAGCTTGAGATAGGCTGCGGCAAGGGTGCGTTTGCGATCGAGCTTGCAAAGCAGCATCCCGAATATAACATCCTTGCTATTGAAAAATGCAAGAATGTGCTGCTTACCGCCTGTCAGAATGCCGCCGCAGAGAAGATCCCAAATTTGCGGTTTATCTGCACGGGAGCCGAATATCTCGATCGTCATCTGCCCGAAAACAGCGTATCCCGAATCTATCTCAACTTTTCCTGCCCCTATCCGAAAGGAAGATACGCAAACCGCCGATTGACCGCACCGCAATTTCTGAATATCTACCGCCGCTTGCTTATGCCAGACGGCGAGATCCATCAAAAGACCGATCATCAGCACTTTTTTGAGTTTTCGATTGAGCAGCTTTCAAAGTCGGGGTGGACGCTTAAAAACATCAGTCTTGATCTTCACTCAAGCGACTTTGAGGGCAATATCTTGACGGAGTATGAAAAAAACTTTGTTTCAAAGGGCTTGCCGATCTATCGTCTCGAAGCATATATCAAGTAGCAAAAAGCCGCCGAACAAACGGCGGCTTTTTGTTGACAAGCGGTTTTTGCAGTGTTATAATCGATATATATAAATATATCGATTATTGAGGTGCAATATGGATAATATTATAAAGCAATCGGCTTTGATATTTAAAGCGATAGGAGACGAGCGGCGCGCAGAAATACTCTTTCGGCTCACAGGCGGCGAGCACAGTGCGTCTTCACTGATAAATGCGCTCGGTATCGCACAGCCGACATTTTCCCACCACATGAAGCTGCTTTGCGGCTGCGGCATCGTCCGCGAAAGAAAGATAGGCAGAGCGGTGTTTTATTCGCTTGATCAAGAAGGCGCAAAAAATGCACGGCGGATATTAAAACAGCTCACAAAGCCAAAGGTGTAAAATTAAATTTATATATTTAAATATTTGAATATATAGTGTGAAATAAAGACCGCTTTCGTATGAAAGCGGTCTTTTGTCAGGTTAGATAGGTTCTCCGACAACATGAATCCTTATCATATTAGTTGTGCCGGACTTTCCGATCGGCACTCCCGCGGTAATGACCGCAAGGTCGCCGTCCTTTAATCTACCTGCATTGTGCGCGGCGCTGATAGCATGGGAGAACAATTCATCACTGCTTGTCTTTTCTTCAACGAGAAGCGGAGTAATGCCCCATGACATATTCATCTGACGAACTGTTTTTTTACTCGGCGAGCAACCGAGAATATCGACCTGCGGACGATACTTTGAAATCATTCTCGCTGTTGTGCCCGACTTTGTTACCGTCACGATAGCGGTGGCGTCAAGGTCGTGCGCGGCGGCACAGGTCGCATGAGAGATAGCGTCGGTCACATTGCAAAGGTCGGTGTGGACAGTCTTTCTGAACTGCTCCTTATAATCGATATCCTGCTCGGTGACTTCGGCGATCTTAGCCATTGTTTTAACAGCCTCGATCGGGTGCTTGCCTGCGGCGGTCTCGCCTGAGAGCATAATAGCCGAGGTGCCGTCATATATAGCGTTAGCGACATCAGTCGTCTCGGCTCTGGTCGGACGGGGATTTTTCATCATGGAATCGAGCATCTGAGTCGCTGTGATGACCTGCTTACCGGCGAGATACGCCTTTCTGATAAGCTGTTTTTGAATGATCGGGATCTCTTCAAGCGGGACTTCGACGCCCATATCGCCTCGTGCGACCATAAGACCATCCGACTCATTTAATATAGCGTCGGCGTTTTCAACGCCCTCGCGGTTTTCGATCTTCGCAATAATACGCATATCGCGGCAGCCATGGCGCTGAAGCTCGGCTTTGATCTGCTTGATATCGTCCTCATTGCGGACAAACGAAGCGGCGATAAAGTCGAAATCATTCTCGACCGCAAAGCGGATATCCGAGCGGTCGGACGCGCTGATATACGGCATCGAAATGCTGACGCCCGGGACATTAACGCCCTTTCTCGCCGAGATCTCGCCGCCGTTTACAACAGTGCAGACGATCTCTGTTGCGGTGACTGTATCAACGGTCATATCGATAAGACCGTCATCTATCAAAATATGCGTTCCCTTGCTGACATCGTGCGGCAGTCCCTCAAAGCTGACTTTGACCTTTGTTTCGTCGCCTACAATGTCCTTGGTTGTGAGTGTGAAATTCTGACCCTCATTGAGTGTTACCTTCGGTGTTTTGAATGTGCCGATTCGGATCTCGGGGCCTTTTGTGTCTGCCAGCAGAGCGATCGGAAGATTGAGTTCTCTTCTCAGCCTCTTGACTGTCTCGATTCGCTTGAGCTGTTCGCCGTGCGTCTGGTGTGAGAAATTGACTCTTGCAACATTCATGCCGGCAAGCATCATTTCGCGCAGTACCTTCTCATCATCCGTCGCAGGGCCGAGTGTGCAAATTATTTTAGTTTTTCTCATTTATCATCACTCCGATAAAAATCAAAAATTTTCGCCATTATTAAATATACCACGGCTTTGTCAAATTTTCAAGGGCGTATTATCATTATTTATCATTTTTTTGACTTTACACATATTTATTTGACAATCGATCAAGATTATTATATACTTTAATATATCAATTAAAGGATATGAGTTTATGAAGAAGGACCTTTTGAAAATTGCGGACGGTATTTCAACTCTGACAGTCTTCAGCGGGCTGAAAAGCGATCCGGTCGTAAGCGCGTTTTCCCGATTGTTTGAGGAAGGCGATCTAAGGCGCAGGCTCGACAGTTATTCGACTGCGGTGAACCGTCTTTTTGAGAAAAATGAAGATCTTGCGAAATACTTGTTCGACGCTGTTTCGCAGGACGAAAATGTTTTTGTCCGCCGCATGGCACTCGGTCTGCCTGTTTCGGAGAATATGCAAAAAAGCGCTGATTGCGAGCTTAAAATTTTGCAGCAGCTTTCGCTTGTAACTCCGAGTGATATTGCCGAATTTCTCGGATACGACGGTTTTCTGCCCGAATATTCATCGAGCGAGCTTGACTTTCCCGCGCTCTATGCCGACAGGATCGATCATATCGGCACTCACGGCTACGGCATTTTTGCCGGACACAATATCTTCACATTAAACGAGGGCGCGCTTATTCCCGTGCGTCACCCCGATGAGATAACGCTCTCGCGCCTTATCGGGTATCGCAAGCAGCGGCAGACCGTTGTTGACAACACAGTCGCTTTGCTTGAGGGTCGGCACGCGCTTAACCTTTTGCTCTACGGTGACGCGGGCACAGGCAAGTCGTCAACGGTGAAAGCGATAGCGAATGAATTTCAGGATAAGGGTCTGCGGCTTATTGAACTGAAAAAGAGCCAGCTTCGGGATATTCCCGCGGTCGTTGAGACGATCGGAAAAAATCCGCTGAAGTTTATTATCTTTATCGACGATCTTTCGTTCAACGAGAATGACGATGATTTTGCCGCGCTTAAAGCGGCTCTTGAGGGTTCGGTCTCGGCGCTGTCGGAAAACACCGTCATCTATGCGACAAGCAATCGCCGCCACCTTATAAAAGAGGATATCGAATCGAGGACAGGCTCGGAGCTGCACGAGAACGACACCATTCAGGAATTAGTATCGCTTTCGGAGCGGTTCGGTCTCACTGTCAGCTTTATGAAGCCGAATAAGCAGGAGTACACGGAGATAGTGCTCGGACTTGCAAAGCTTCACGGACTGAGTGTGCCGGAGGACAAGCTGATACTCGAAGCTGAGCGTTTTGCACTGCGCCATGCGGGCAGGAGCGCGCGAACGGCAAAGCAGTTTATCGATTATGCGATAAGCATTGATATGCAGTAAAAGAAAAAACCGTGCATTTTAAAATGCACGGTTTTGTTATATGGCTCGTTATTCCTTGGAGGCAGTGACTGCCGCTTTCAGGCACCAGATAAGTGCCGTGAGTATAACGATATCGAAGAAGATATACGGCGCATGGTACATCGAGAAATATCTCAGGCTGTAGCCCTCTGAGATCTGGCTGATTATCTGATAAGCGTTATAAATAAAGTCCGCTCCGAAAACAAAAAGCGCGCCTCCGACTGCGGGGATATAAAGCTTCTTTATGCATTTGAGCGGCGGCATAGCCATAACCAAAGCGGCAAACAGCATAAGTATGAGCATCAAAACTCCGAAGACGATGAATAAAACGCCTGTTACCGCGTCCCCCGACAGAGCGTTCTCGCCGACATATGTAAGATACCAGGGCAGACGGCAGACAAGCGCGCCCATTTTATAAATTTTTGCGGAAAATACATTCACAATATCGACCACTGTGAAAACAAAAAGCAATGCGCAGATCGCCGCTCCTACTCTGCTGACAATTTTGTTCATTCTATACACCTCTTAAAAATCGTCTCTTTTTTCATTGTACCACGCATACGCGCAAAACGCAAATAAAATCTTCCAAAAAGATATAATTTTTATCCTTTTATTTTGTGCTCGAAAAGGCAGCCGATAATTCAGTATTTGGACTATTTACAACAGCGCGGTATCGCCTTATCATAATAGTAAAAGGAAGGCGGTTTTTTATGAAATTCAGCGTGTTAAAACAAAATCGGCTCCGCGCCGTTATCTCCGGCAAGGAGCTTGAAAAGGAAAGTCTTGATTACAAAACAGTCTCCGTTATGTCCGAGAGCACACGGCGGTATCTTCTTGGGATCTATTCGGGAAATGCGAGCCGGCTCGGTCTGCCGTCCTCCCCCGAACACCTTGAGATCGCGCTTTATCCGTTTATAGACGGCGGAATGACCGTTGTTTACTCGGCAGGATCGAATGAGCCGTTTTTCTGCCGATTCGAGTGTGCAGACGATCTGCTCGACTGTTTGTCAAAGCTTGCAGAGCTGAAAATCGAAATCTGCTCATTCGCTCTTTTCAAGACAAACGACAGCTACTGCGCGCAGGTTTCATCAAGCGAAAAAGCGCGGCGGTTTCTCTTAGAATACGGCAGTGAAAAATGCTGTCAGAAAAAAGAGTTTTATTTGAATTATGCCGAGAAAATATCGCAAAATTTATTTACATAATTGTAATTTGACATTTAATAAAAATACGCTCCGTATTTTTCATACTATTAAGGGTATTGTGGAAAACTATGTGGAAAATATGAAAAAAGGGCGAAATTATCGCCTTTTTTCATTGTGAAAAGTCGTTTACAGGGTGTATTTTGTTAGATTTTGTCAGATTTCAGCGAGTATAATTCGGTTACAATTCGGTTACAAAATCGGGTTTTCAGCCGTTTAACTGCTCTGAAATGATGCCGAAAAATTTATCCTTTCGGTTCAATATTTCGTTAAATCCGCTGATATATTCATAAGGATATTTATAATTAAAGACCCTTTTTATTTCGCCCGCGCCGACCGCTTTGGACGACGCACCCGCACCTACCGCAACAACTGTCTGCAATTCCTCCATTATGAGCATATTATAAAGCCCTTCAAAATGCGGCATACTCCACCCGACATTCTCAAGATTGCCCGTCTGGCGGCTCTGGCGGTACATATAATAAGGGAAATAGCCAGAATCATACAGTCTCGCGCGCGAATACTCTATCATTTTATCAACATCGGAGCGCCGAGCATTAAACTGCGCTTCTCCGCTTTCCGTCGCGGACGCACTGCGCTTGACCGACAAGGTATGAACGGTGACACATTCGGGGGAAAGATCGATTATGCGATCGAGTGTACGCTCAAAATCCTGCTCATTTTCGCCTGCAAGCCCTGCTATAAGGTCGGTGTTGATATTGTTAAAACCGAGCGAACGAGCAAGAGAAAAGCTATTGTAAAACTGCCCTACCGTGTGCGCTCTGCCTATTCTTTTGAGCGTTTCATCGCTGAGAGTCTGCGGATTTATGCTGATGCGGTTAGCACCCATCGACTTTATCTCCTGCAGTTTTTTTGCAGTGATAGTGTCGGGGCGGCCTGCCTCAACAGTGTATTCCCGAAGGCTCGAGGTATCGGCGTTTTTTTTGATAGCCTTATCGATAAGGCTGAGCATACCGTCATCGAGCGCGGTAGGTGTGCCGCCGCCGAAATAGACTGTTTGCAGTTTCAGCCCGTGGGAATTTGCAAGTGCCATGGTGTGCTCGATCTCCTTGCAGAGCAGCTCGACATATTCGGGGATCAGCTTTGCGGAATGAGCGACATCATGCGAGATAAAAGAGCAATAAGAGCAGCGGCTTTTGCAAAACGGGATCGACACATACAGATTATAGCCCATCGGGTCGAACGAATCGAGCAGACTGTCCTGTATACGCATGGTCTGGTATGCCAAGGTCAGCTTATGATTTGAGACGAGCATTTCATTTCGCATTATATCGAGCGCTTTTGAAAGCCCGTGCTTCACGATGAGGTTTCTCAGAAGCTTTGTCGGGCGGACGCCTGTGAGCATTCCCCAATCGGGCTTGATACCGGTGATCTCCGACAAAATAAGAAAGATCATTCTGCAAAGCGACAATTCATCATTGCCGCTTTTTTCACATTTATCCGAATATATTTTATTATTGTATTCTATCGAGACGCGCAGATCCGCTCCTGATGAATCGGCGGCGATATTCATAAAATCGCCGCGCTCGTTTTCCCTGATCTTCTGATCGGGGAAGAATATCATTATAATGTTTTCTGTTTCGTATTTAAAACTGTTTCCTATAAGACTGAGTCCTATCATATTATCTCCGCCATTGGGTTATATGTGCGCTCCCTGTCGAGCGTTGTTGTTTCGCCGTGCCCCGGGTAGACGAGGAGATCGCCTTTCAGCCCGAACAGCCGCTTGATCGACTTTATCATCATTTTCGAAGAGCCGCTCGGAAAATCCATTCTGCCGACGCTCATTGAAAACAATGTGTCGCCGGAAAATAGAATACCACCGCACTGAAAGCAGACCGAGCCGTCGGTATGTCCGGGTGTGTGCAGAACTTTAAACTCGCTGCCGCCGAGTGTGATCACATCGCGGTCATAAACAAACCGATCTGCCCGATACGGCTCGAACGGCTGATCATAAAGTCCGAGATAGTCATAAAGACTTTCATAGGAGCTATTCAGCCGATTTGCCTCGTTTTTATGGCAGATAAGCTTTGTGTTTTCCTGCTTTATCGCAGAAATGCCCATTATATGATCCGCATGAGCATGAGTGAGCAGTATATATGCGATTTCTCTGCCGCAAACAGCGTCTTTCAAGGCTTTGCAGTCGTAAGCCGGATCAATAACGGCGCACTGCCCCGAGCTTTCATCTGTGCAGACATAGCAATTCGTCGGCATTGGGCCGATACTGAGAGTTGTAACCTTCATATCAGCCGCCGAATCCGTTGTAGATAGCCGTGTCGGTGAGGACGATCATCGAAAGCATATCGTCGGTCACGATAAAGTCGAGCCGCTTTGTGCCGAAAGTATAAGTCAGGCGTTCGGCGTTTTCGCCGCCCATCATAAAGAACTTCTGATCATCGGGCACAGCTTCGCTTTTCTGTGGTTCACCGAGCGACGAGATAATATCGGATCTGAAATTCAGATTGCATTTAAAGCCGTATGCCGTGTCGGAAGCGACCATTATCGCAACGCCGTCGCTGTCCTTGCCGTTGACGGTGAAAAATTGCATATCCTTATACATAAATCGGGTGAGCTTTGTGCCGAAGGTCTTTTCGAGATAAGTCTCATCGGCGGGCTCTTCAGTCGGAGTTGATGAATCTGCCTGCGATACCGCGGCACTCGGCGCTGTCGGATACTGCTCATAAATGCGATCGATAATATCGCCGAGCTTTATTTTTGTGCAGTCCATTCTGCCGTCAGACGCGAGCGCCGAAACGCTCTCAAGCGTTGTAACAGTCGTTCTCGGAGCGGTGGACTGAACATCGGTCTTTGTTTCGCCGCCGCCTGAGCAGGAGCTTGCCGCCGCCGCTAAAACAACAGCGGTGATAAGGCATAAAACTTTTTTCATCACAGTTCCCCCTTAATTCTTTTTGTAGCCTGAAATATTCGAGATGAGCTTTGTGCGTTCATCCCACAATTTCTGCGAAAGATCGACATAATAGGTGTGCGGATTTTCAAAACGCTGAACCTCGTCCCAAATGGTTTCGATCTGCTGATCGCAGTATTCTCTGATCTCGCCTACCTTCGGGGTCTTATAAACAAGCTCGCCCTTTTTAAACACGGGAACATTCAGCGAACGCGCGATAAAATCGGTGACAGTCTTGCGTTTCCAGACATGATCGGGGTCAAACAGCTCATAGGGCTTTGATTCATCGATCTTTTCATCGTGCATTGTGATGACATCGGCTATCGCTTTGCCGCTCGCTTTATCAAAAAGACGCCACACTCTCTTGAAGCAGGGAAGTGTTATTTTACCGACATTATCCGAGAATTTGACCTTAGGGATAAGCTCGCCGTTTTCATTCTCGATGGCGCACATTTTATATACTCCGCCGAACACGGGATCGCTTGATGCGGTTATAAGCCGTTCACCGACACCGAATGAATCGACAGCCGCGCCTTCGATCAATAGATCGCGGATAATATATTCATCGAGCGAATTGGAAGCGACTATCGCGCAGTCGGGGTAGCCGGCATCGTCCAGCATTTTGCGCGCTTTTCTCGAAAGATAGGTTATATCGCCGCTGTCGATACGGATCGCACCGGGACGGCAGCCGAGCGGTTTTAAAACATCGTCGAAGCAACGGATCGCATTCGGAACACCTGATTTCAAGGTGTTGTAGGTATCGACAAGCAGTGTGCAGCTGTTCGGATAGAGCTTCGCATATTCGCAGAAAGCGGTGTATTCATCGGGAAAGCTCTGAACCCAGCTGTGTGCCATTGTGCCGAGTGCGGGAATGTCATAAAGCTCTTCGCACAAGGTGCACGATGTGCCGCTGCAGCCCGCAATATATGCCGCTCTTGCGCCGTAGACCGATGCATCTGCATTGTGAGCACGGCGAGCACCGAACTCCATGACAGCTCTGCCCTGCGCGGCGCGGACAATGCGGTTTGCCTTTGTTGCAATAAGCGACTGATGATTAAGGCACATCAGAAGCATTGTTTCGATGATGACTGCCTGCACAAGCGGGCCTCTCACTGTCATTATCGGCTCTTTCGGGAAAATAGGAGTTCCCTCGGGAACCGCCCAAACATCGCAGGAAAACCTGAAGTTTTTAAGATATTCAAGAAACCCCTCGGAAAAGCCGCCTTTTTTGCGGAAATATTCTATATCCTCATCGTCAAAGTGCAGTTCACTCAGATATTCTATCGCCTGTTCGAGTCCCGCGCAGACGGCAAAGCCGCCGTTGTCGGGCACGCGGCGGAAAAACACATCAAACACCGCGATGCGATCGGCAAGACCTGCATTGAAAAAACCGTTTGCCATTGAAAATTCATAGTAGTCCGACAAAACGGCAAGTTTATGTGTATCCTTCATGGCTGATTCCTCCAGAGTTTTAAGCTATGCTTATTGTACCACACAACCTCAAAAATTACAAGCAGCTTGCAATAAAAGTATACAAATACAGCTGTTTTATACTTGACGAAATGTGCGTTTCGGTGTATACTGGTAAAGTAGACGGAGGCATGGCTCAGCTGGTTAGAGCGTTCGGTTCACATCCGAGAGGTCGAGGGTTCGAGTCCCCCTGTCTCCACCATTTGGGGAATGGCTTAGTTAAGCCATTTCTTTTATTTTTGGCTTGATTATGCGGTTTGTAGCGAATTTAAAAATTTCATCTGATGAAATAAAATTTCATAAAATGAGTAAAAATTTCACCAGATGAAATTTCTATTTCACCTAAATTGCACCCGAAATTAAAAAACGCGGTTGTGTTCATTCCTGTTTTTTTATTTTAATTTCTCCTTAAAATTTCAAATTTTGTATTGACATTTCCCGTTGAGATGATATAACGTAATCACCTCCCCATATAGGCGGTAACGGTTTTGCTTTTTGAAGGCGTCGCATTACCTTTATTTCATGGCTTGTCAATTGATGTATTCCTTCCCCACGGTCGGAATTAAGATGTTATGGAAGGCGAAACCGCAGTCGGATGGGGTTGGGGATGGGTTCTTTGAAAAGTCGGCTTTAATTAGTCGGCTTTTCGCTTTTGTAAGTTTTTATATAAAAATCATTTTCTTTTTGTATAGTTTTGATACTTGTCTTTTTTGCACCTCTATGTTAAAATAGGGGTGGTGCAGGCGGCGACAAGTACCGCCCACACTTTTTGGTTTGCCCTGTTCGCTTATCTGAGCAGGGCTTTTGTCTTTTCTATCGCTTCTTTAAGGTCTTTTGAAGAATTAAGTATGTCGAGGATTTTTCCTTGTTTGATTTTCTACAGAAGCTACACCACTTGCCAAAACGACAAACCTCTGTTGAGATTTGTCGTTTTTATTTTTTCGCTCTTGAATTTTCATTGCTTTTCCTCAGCGCAAGCTGGGGGGTGTAAGCACAAAAAATGCCCGACAAGAAGATAACATCTTGTCGGGCATTTAAGTTCATCAATATGATAATTTTACACGTTTGTCCGAATATCGGTCACAAAAATCAGCTTTTCGCACACACTGCGTGCGGCACGCCCGCCGTGGCAACGGTTTATCGACGGCGGCAGACTGTCCAGAGTGTCATCGACGCGATAACGACCGCCGCCATTCCGAGAGTTATCAGAATTACAGGATGCATACCGAGCACACCTGTGTTCACATTATCCTTTCTCGGATCGGACGGAATATCTGTCGCAGTGTCTAAAGCCGCGGTCGTAGTTGCGGCAGACACTGTTGTGGTTGTTGTGACGGGAGCGTTCTGAGCCTTGAGCTTATCGCTGAGTGCCTTGAAAAGACCGCCTGTTTTGATATCCGAAAGCGCCATCATCCCCTGATAAGTGCTGAACATATCGGGTGCAGTATACCAGCCCTGACCCGACTTGCTCGCCTCGTCATACCAGAAGCAGCCGTTGTCGGCGACATAGCTGAACAGCTTATCATCGACCTTCGAGAACTCGCCGTTTTCAAGGTCCTCGCCTGCCGCGATAAGACCGATAACGCCCATACTCTGCGAGCAGCTGTTTGCGGAATCATACTGACCCTTGCCGACAAGAGAGCCGTCGTCAGTGAGAGTTGTTCTGAGATAATCAACGCACTTTTTCATAATAGCCTCAGCGTCACTGCCGCCGATGATGTTGAGCGCGCTCATTACCATACCTGTTGTATCAACATTACCCTCATCGCCGTAGTCGTTAAAGCCGCCGTCCGACTTCTGAGCCGAGCCGAGATAAGAAAGCAGCTTATCCTTATTATAATCCGCCTTAACGCCGCTGTCGTTCGCAAGCTCAAGAGCTATTGCGGCATACGCTGTTTCGGTCGCACTGTCGTAACCGTAGGTGTTCCGGAAAGCACCGTTCGCGCCCTGCTTTGAAGCGAGCGCTTTGACTTGTGCTTCATTCGGCTTTTTGCCGCTGAGAATGTCGGAAAGCACCGATTTCATCAGTGTATTCGACGCAGTCTCCGCAGGATTGTCGATAGTGTATGTCGGCTTTAAGAACGCATAGTCCTCATTGTCGATATTATCGGTTGCGCAAAGCGGATAGAGATACCACATATCCGGTGTCTGTTTGTTCGGATCGTCATTCGGCAGGGAGAAAGCGGGTTCAAAGGTTGCTTTAACGCCTTTGAGCGCGTTTTCAAGCGTCTGCGAGGCATTGGTTTCGGCGAGCACCGAAACACAGCTCATGCAAAGCACCGCCATGAGCGACACGATCGAAATGATTTTTTTCATTTTTCTTCACTCTTTTCTTATATAGTATTTGCTTTTAAATCAGCGTAAAGGAGCATTGACTTCTCAGAGTTTAAT
>CAVGWP010000003.1:23663-24178 GCA_963633095.1 bacterium
GAGAAGATTTGTCATGTCCTCGGCAATAGCCTTTTCGATTTTTTCCGCTTCGGCTCCGGTCTTTCCGACTGCGGCAACATAAACCTTGATCTTCGGCTCTGTGCCCGACGGACGAACGATAGCACTCGCCATATTTGAAAGCGAATAGCAAAGCACATCGGATTTAGGCAGGGTCAAAGCAGTCTTTTCGCCTGTCTTGATATTGATCATCTCGCTCGCCTTATAGTCGCTGAATGCCTCGACATTAAGTCCGCCGATCGTCTCGGGGATCTTATTCCTAAGGTCGCTCATCGTCTGTTTCATCTTCTGCATACCTGTGATACCCTCGCAGGTGAAGTTGAGCTGAGAATGGAGGAAAAATCCGTATTTCTTATAGATAGATTCGAGCACATCGCAAAGAGTTTTGCCCTGGCGCTTATAGTACGCCGCCATTTCACAGATCATCATTGAAGCGAAAACAGCGTCCTTATCGCGGACATACGAGCCGCCGAGATAGCCGTAGCTTTCCTCAAAGC
>CAVGWP010000003.1:24218-36308 GCA_963633095.1 bacterium
AGCCGAGCATAAAGCGGTTTTCCTCGCCTTTTTTCTCAAGCAGTGCGATCTGCTCGCCGATAAATTTAAATCCGGTAAGCGTTTCTATTATAGAGCAGTTGTATTCGGGCGCAATTTTTTTGACAAGATCCGTCGAAACAATTGTCGTTATAGCGACCGGATTTTTCGGCAGTGTTCCGAGCTGTTTTTTGACCGAAAGAATATAGTTAAGCATTAAAACGCCCATTTCATTTCCGGTTATAAGTGTATAATCGTCGCCTGTGTTGACAGCGACTCCGACTCGGTCAGCATCAGGATCGGTTGCAAGCAGAATGTCGGCAGGGGTCGTCTGTGCGACCTTGATCGCTTCATTGAACGCTTCTTTAAACTCAGGGTTCGGGAAAGGCAGAGTCGGAAACTTACCGTCCGGCTCGCGCTGGGATTCGACAACGCTGACACTCTTCACACCGATCTTTTTGAGGATCGCTTGAACAGGCTTGTTGCCTGCGCCGTGAAGCGGAGTGTATACCACTTTAAGGTCGGCTTCCTTTAAAACATCGGGGCAAACGGAGCATTCTGCGACCGCATCCAGATATTCTTCGATTATTTCATCGGAAATTATCTCAATATCACCCTTTTCAAGTGCTTTATCGTAATCGGCGTATTTGACGCCGCTGAAAATATCGACCTTTCCCGCAAGCTCGATAACCCGCTCGCTCGCTTCCAGATTGAGCTGGCATCCGTCAGGACCGTAAGCCTTGTAGCCGTTGTACTTTGAGGGGTTGTGGCTTGCTGTGATAACAATGCCCGCCGCGCAGCCGAGTGTGCGGACTGCCCACGAGAGCATAGGAGTCGGCATAAGCTCGCTGTATGTATACACTTTCAGACCGTTTGCTGCGAAAACACGGGCAGCGGTCTTTGCAAAAAGGTCGGCTTTAATTCGGCAGTCGTGCGCGATAGCGACGCTTTTGCCGCCGACAGCGCAGACATATTCTGAAAGCGCCTGAGTTGCTCTTGCGACAGTGTAGACATTCATTCGGTTGGAGCCTGCGCCGATAACGCCGCGCAAACCGCCTGTGCCAAATTCGAGGTCTTTATAAAAGCGATCCGCAACCGCTTCTTCGTCGTTTTTGACTGATTCGAGTTCTTCGATAAGATCGGGGTCTTCGGTGGCATTTTCAAGCCAAAGCTGTAATTTATCTTCGTACTGCATAAATTATCCTCCACTCTCTGCGGAAATGTCCGCTATTCATGTTTATTATACTACTTTTCCCTGTCGAAATCAACATATTTTTGCCGCCGCTGCCGTGGAAGGCAGGACGCGGGGAGTTTCTGCGATGGGATAGAAAAAATGCCCGACAGGAAGATAAGTTCTTGTCGAGCATTTAATATTAAACAATATGATAGCTTCCCACGGCAAAGCGGCTCTGCCGCCCGACCGTGGCAACGGAGGGTTACATAGCTTTGTAGCCGCCGTCCTCGATCTTCATAGCCTTCGGCTCCTTAGTCGGTTCACCCGTCTTGTCCCAAGTCATTGTACCTGTGACACCATCGACCTCGATCTCGGGCATAACTGCAACAAGCTTGTCGCAAAGCTCGGAATAGCTGATAGAAGCGTCGGTTATATTAGCCTTTTCGAGAGCCGCCTTAACAGTGTAAACAGCGTCATAACCGTCTGCTGCGAACTGTGTCGGGATCTCATCGTTGTACTCAGCCTTGTATGCAGCAGTGAACTTCTGAGTCTTTTCGTCCTTAGCGTCAGCCGCAAACGGAGTCAGAAGCATAACGCCTTCGGCAAGAGCCTTGTCGTTGCCGAGCTGAGCGATAACGCCGTCAAGACCGTCGCAACCGAAATACTTTGTCTTAAGGCCTGCTTTGTTAGCCTGCTGGAGGATCATTGCAGCCTGCTCATAATAAATCGGAAGGAAAACAAGGTCTGCACCTGCTTCCTTGATCTGCTGAATAGCTGTGGAGAAGTCGGTATTGTTAGCGTCTGTGAAAGCCTGCTCTGAAACGATGTTGAGCTTCTGGACTTCCGCCTCGTTCTTAAATGTCTGATAAATACCGTTTGAATACGGATCGGAGTTATTGTAGATAACAGCTACCTTTGTAGCGAGCTTGTTCTCTGCAATGTACTTAGCACTTGCCGCGCCCTGGTTCGGGTCGGAGAAGCAAATTCTGAACGCATTAAGTCCCTTAATGCTGTCTACCGCCGATGCAGACGGAGTGAGCTGGAACATATTATCGCTCTCTGTGAGAGAAACGACCGAAATGCAGGGGTTGGATGTTACAGTACCGATAAGAAGCTGTGCGCCCCAATCCTTAATAACACCGTATGCATTCATGGCTTTCTGCTGATCGTGCTCATCGTCCTGGAAGTTGAGCTCGAGCTTCATGCCGTTGACGCCGCCGGCTTCGTTGATCTCTTTAATTGCAAGCTTAATACCGTTTTCGGTAGCAATACCGTACTGAGCCGCAGCACCTGTTTTCGGACCGATACCGCCGATCTTAAGAGTGCCTGTGCTCTCTGAACTGCTGTCACCGCAGGAAGCAAATGCGCCTGCGACCATTACTACTGCGAGCAGTAATGCGAGGATCTTACTTACTTTTTTCATAATCGTTTTCTCCTTCTTAACTCTGACATTCAACTTATAATAAGTTGTTAACTTATAATATACCCTATGGCGGTGGGTTTGTCAATAGTTTAGAAGATTTTTTTGCGAGAAAAAACCGATTTATTGAAAACTTATGCTAAAAACCCCCGAAAAAAGGGTCATTTTGTATGATTTTTTTGTATATTACACCGCTTTACTGATTTCCAATAAGCTTTTTGGTGAGAACAAGATCGAGAATGTTCACTTTACCGTCGCCGTTGACATCGGGAAACAGCGAATGTTCCTCGGCATACGACTCATTTGCAAGGCAGATCTTCATGCACACAAGATCGGCAATGTTCACCTTGCCGTCGCAGTTTATGTCGCAGTTGATCTCAACAGGCTCGACCGCAGTCGTGGTGGTAGTGGCAGTCTCGGTAGTGGTTGTAGTCGCGGTCGTAGTCGGAGCGGATATCGGAACGCCTTTTCCGCCGTACGCTCCGATATTCGGGGCGGATGCGTCTATCTTGTTGCCGAAGAAGTCCTTATCAGGGCTGCCCTCGATAACCGCACCTGCGCCGATCGCCGGAGAGTCCTCATAAAGCATATAAGCCTCGCAGCTTTCAATTCCCTCTCCTGCACCGCCTGCGTTCACAAATTTCGGATCGCAGTCGTAGATATTGCCGCTCGCTGTGATACCGTCGTCCGTTTCGGATTCATAGTCGTTCTGCGGCGCGTTTGCACTGTATGCACCGCAGATCAGATTGTTTTTAAACACGGTGTTTGTGGTCTCGGAAAGATTGAAATACTGATTTGAGTCAACATAAAAAATGTTGTTTGCGATCAGAGTGCTGTCGGCATACTTTCTGCCGCTCATCTGCGATGCGCCCTTACTGTATTGAAAAAAGGTGTAATCGGAATTTTCGAGTCCGCTCTTACTGTAGAATGTATTGTTATAGATCTGCGTTTTGTCGATCGCGCCTGTAAGAGTGAAGGTTCGGGAAAGATCGTTTTGCGAAATATTATAGCGTACGACCGAGCCGACATTATAGGAATTGTTGCCGTCCCAGTTTTTCGGTTCGACGCAGATGAGCATAAATCCGCCCATGTTATCGTGGCTGTAATTATATTCGAAAAGCGTGTTGTAGCACTGATAATCGCAGTCGTAGCCTGTGGCGTCATAAGTCGTCTGCGTGTTAAATGCCTCGTTGTGGCGGAATGTCGCACCATAGCACGCAAAATCCCAGATCGCTACATGCCAGCCTGTTTTTGAATAGGAATGCGAACGGTCACAGGTGTTGTATTCAACAAGCGGTTCAACGCAGTTGTTGACAAAAATACCGTCGGCGCCTATGTTCTGAAGATAGTTGCCGCGGATAACGACATTTCTGCCCGACTGCGAATTGGTCGTGCCGTTCTGATTTGAGCCGCAGATCAGACCGTTGACGCTGATACCTATTGCTTTGCAGTTGTATATCTCATTGTTTTCAATGAGAATACCCCTTAAATAGCCGTAGTATGTTGAGCTTGAGACATCGATACCGGTCATTTTCTGCTTTGTTGTGTCCGACCAGCTGTCGTCCGACGAGCCGTAGATAGTACAGTCGCGGATAATGCATCCGACGGTGCTGTATCCCTCGTCCGCTATAACGCGGACGCCGAACATATCGCCTGTGTCACGCGAGGTGTTGGTTATATAAAGTCCCTCGATAGTGAGGTAGCTTTGGTTATAAACATAAACCGTGGCACTGAGCTTCCTTTCGCCGAGACTGCGGAAATTATCCGTTATTATCGGTTTATCGCCCTCGCCGTAGGTGCTGACGGTTATCGGTTTATCCGCAGTTCCCGATCCCTTCGGATAAAGATAGCTGCTCTTCCATGTGCAGCCGCGCTTTAAAAGAACAGCGTCGCCCGGCTGAAATGTCGTCGCGTTGACCTTTGAAAGCGTTTTCCACGCTTCGCTCTCCGAGGTGCCGGAGTTATCATCCGACCCGTTATCGGCATCGACATAGTAGACAACGCCCTGATACTTTTGCGCTGTGTCGGCTGACGCTTTGGGGATACAAAGAGACAGCAACAATGAAAGCATGAGAAATGATGATATGAGTTTTTTGCCGATCATTTTTATCTTCCTTTCAAAAGCTTATTTCAGCTCTTCATTTATGGGGATCTTGTTTAAAACCGACTCTGCTTGCGGTTTGTATTTTTCTGCGAGTGCGTCGATATAAAGCTCGTACTGCTCGGCGGTATACTGTGCTTTGAGCGCGTCGTAGATCTCGGTGAACGGCTTATAACCGCCGCTTGAACGAGCTGTGACAACTGCTGTATGAGCACCGTTTTCATCGATGATAACGCCGCTTTGCTCGCCTGCGCCGAGGGTTGACACCTTTTCATAGATATTTCGGTTGCGTTTTGAATAGTCGGACGAATTATCGTTATTAAGTTCGATCGTCTCAAGCTTCACCGTCGGAAACTGCTCTGCTATTTTATCGGTGCCGCCCGATAAAAGAAGTGACACCGCACCCTCTAACTGCGGCTGCTCCGAAGCATCTGCCGTGAGCAAATAAAACGAAATATTGTCAGCCTTTTTATAATACTCATCGCGGATACTGTTATAGTAGCTTTTGAGCTTTTCGTTATCGGCATAGAGCTCGCCGCCCGATTCGCTCATCTTTTTCTGAAGTGACAGGCGCATATTTGAAAGCGTGTATTCAAAAAACGTGGTCTCATTATAGCTTTTCTGACCATAGATCGGCTGTCCGTCTGATTCCGCTGCTTCATTTTGCGAATTGGTCTGCGACATTTTTTTGAGCATAGCGGAATAGGAAATGTCGTCCGTCAACCCGTACTGCATTGCGAGCTGCTGCTCAAGCTTTATCCGTGCGGCTGACTCAAGTGCGCGCTCTCGAAGATACTGCGACGGTGTTTCATCGCCGAACCGCTTATCCCAAAAGCCGCTTTCGGAATCGTCCTCGCCGTATTCCTCCTCAAAGTGCGAAACAGCGTCTGCCTTGAGCGCGTTGATACGCAGTTTTATTTCGCCTGCGGTTATATCGGCACCGTTCACCGAAGCCACTTTTGTGTCGGCGCGAAGGCGTGTCATGCCGAACACTATCGCGGCGCAGACGATTATAGCCGCAGTGACTGCTATGGCAACCGAAACCGTGAGCTTCTTACTTTTCATACTGTCGCCTCCGATTTTCTTTATCATTTTATTTTAGCACAAACAAAATCGCCTGCCTATTGACCGACTGACGAAAAACACGACATTATTTTAGCTATTTTGCTGTCTTACAAAGGAATATTATCCTCAAAAAGAGAAAGGCACGAAACTTAAAGCTCGGTCTTTCCCCGAGCTTTATGTTCGCAGGGTATTATTTGACCGGATCCTCCTTCAGGTCAGCTGCTTTATTTACAGTCGCGCCCGCAGTTGTTACGGTAAATAAAATCGGGAGTTTTTGCAAAAAACACTTTACAAAGTGAGAAAAATGTGCTAAAATGCTTTAAGTGACCTCTTTCTGAGCCGCAGGCGGCTGCCCTTTCGGGAAATTCCGTGGCCTGCCGCACGGATTGACGGCATATACATTATAATGAAAGGCGGAAAATGAAAATGACAAAAGAACAGAAGAATGAGATCATTAAGCAGTATGCGACTCACGAAGGCGACACAGGCTCGCCGGAAGTTCAGATCGCTGTTCTGACTTACAGGATCAACGAGCTCACCGAGCATCTGAAGGTTCACAAAAAGGATCATCATTCGAGACGCGGCCTGCTCAAAATGGTCGGTCACAGAAGAAACCTTTTGGCTTATGTTCAGAAATGCGATGTCATGAGATACCGTGACATTATCGCAAAACTCGGCATTCGTAAGTAACACAAAAAAGCAGGAGAACATTATGTTCCCCTGCTTTTAGCCGTTTTTATCGGCAGATATTTTCGGTGTATCATGCGCATTTTTTGCCGGAATTAGCAGTGAACAGACCGTCCGAATACTTATTTTCGGCCGGCGTGTTTATTGCTAAACCGGCGCACTGCCGCTGATATGCCGTTGATATATATTTTATCACGGAAAGGAAAAAGAACTATGTTTGAAAACTACAAGGTCTACAAAACCACACTTGCAGGCAGACCGTTTTCTATCGAAACAGGCATGATGGCTCAGCTCGCTAATGCGTCCGTCATGGCTTGCTACGGCGACACCCGTGTGCTCTGCACAGTTACCGCATCGCAGAAACCGAGAGAGGGAGTTGATTTCTTCCCGCTTTCAGTTGATTTTGAAGAGAAGATGTATTCTGTGGGCAAGATCCCCGGATCATTCCAGAGAAGAGAGTCGCGCCCGAGCGAGAAAGCTATTCTCGCATCGAGATGTATTGACCGCCCGATCCGTCCGCTTTTCCCGAAGGATATGCGCAACGACTGCTCGGTGGTCGCTACCGTTATGTCGGTCGATCCCGACTGCTCGCCTGAGATCACCGCAATGATCGGCGTTTCCTGCGCTATCGCTATTTCGGACATCCCGTGGGACGGCCCGATCAGCGGCGTTGATGTCGGACTTTGCGACGGCGAGATCGTTATCAACCCGACGCTTGAACAGCGTGCTAAATCCGACCTTAAGCTGACAGTTGCTTCAACCGCAGACCTCGTTGCAATGATCGAGGCAGGTGCAAACGAGGTTGACGACGACACTATGTTTGACGCTATCATGAAAGCGCACGAAGTAAACAAGGAGATCGTCGGCTTTATCAATGGGATCGTCGCTGAGATCGGCAAAAAGAAATTTGCTTTCGAGTCCAACGATCCCGATCCCGAAGACTTTGAAGAGGTCTACAATTTCTGCTGCGAAGATGTTAAGAAAGCGCTCGACACCGATGATAAGCTCGTTCGTGACGCCGCTCTTGCTCCGATCTACGAGGCAGTTCATGAGAAGTATGACGAGAAGTTTGAAGATAATCCCGCAAAGCTCGATGAGATCATGTATAAGATCCAGAAGAAGATCGTCCGCGATTGGCTGAAGATCGACCGCAAGCGTGTTGACGGCAGAGGTATCGATGAGATCCGTCCGCTCAACGCTCAGATCGATCTGCTTCCGAGAGTTCACGGTTCGGGTATGTTCACAAGAGGTCAGACTCAGGTCCTCAGCATTGCGACACTCGGCTCGATGGACGACGCTCAGCACCTCGACGGTATCGACGAGCAACAGGAAAAAAGATATATCCATCACTACAACTTCCCCTCATATTCCGTCGGCGAGACAAAGCCCTCGAGAGGCCCGGGCAGACGAGAGATCGGTCACGGTGCTCTCGCAGAAAAGGCTCTGCTGCCGGTTATTCCGTCGGTTGACGAATTTCCTTATGCTATCCGCGTTGTATCAGAAGTCCTTTCATCCAACGGCTCGACCTCGCAGGCTTCTATCTGCGGTTCGACGCTTGCACTCATGGCGGCGGGCGTTCCGATCAAGGCTCCGGTCGCAGGTATTTCGTGCGGTCTTATCACCGGCGACAACGGCGACTTTATGACAATGGTCGATATTCAGGGTCTTGAAGATTTCTTCGGCGATATGGACTTTAAGGTTGCAGGCACAAAGAACGGTATCACAGCCATTCAGATGGACTTAAAGGTACACGGTCTTACCCCTGAGATCATAAAAGAGGCTTTCGCTAAAACACACAAGGCGAGAAACTATATTCTCGATGAAATAATGCTTCCTGTTATCTCCGAGCCGAGAGCGGAGCTTTCAAAATACGCTCCGAAAATGCTCACAACCCAGATCAACCCCGATAAGATCGGCGATGTTATCGGCAAGCAGGGCAAGGTCATTCAGAAGCTTCAGGAAGAATGCGATTGCAAGATCAGCATTGAGGAGGACGGCAGAGTTTATGTTGCCGCTCTCGATATCGACAATGCAAAGCGCGCTGTTTCCATTATCGAAACGATCGCAAACGATCCCGAGATCGGTGCGGTGTACAAGGGCGTTGTTACCCGTCTGATGTCGTTCGGTGCGTTTGTTGAGATCGCTCCCGGCAAAGAGGGACTTGTTCACATAAGCAAGCTCGATGTTAAGCATGTTGACAAGGTTGAAGATGTTGTTCAGGTTGGCGACGAGGTTATAGTTAAAGTGACCGAGATCGACGATCAGGGCAGACTCAATCTTTCGAGAAGAGACGCGCTTGTTGAAGTTAACGGCGCAGTCGTTGAGGACAACGGTGAAGAGGAAGAGAGACCGCGCCGTCCGCGCAGACCGCACGGCGGCAACAACAGAAGAAGATAATCGGGTAGGTGTGAAGTTTACCTGAGCCAAAACGCCCGTTTTAAACACGGGCGTTTTTCACTTTAAAATCAAGAGGGGGGCGATCGATTGCAAGCTGAGAATATGACCTTTCGTGAATACAGCTCGCATAAAGTGCTGAATTATATGACGAGGCTTGTTAATGCACCTGCAGCATACCGCGCGGCGTTCTTCGTGCTGGCAGCGTCATATTTAAATGCGGTGCTTTCGGTCGCCGCCGCACTCATAGCAGGAATCTGGCTTATGACAGATAAGCGCCGTATAAAGCGTATTTTGTCGGACAGTATAAATCTGATAGCGTTCATCTTCATAGGTATGACGGTGATCGTCGCCGTTTTCAACCGCAATTGGGTTGGGCTTGCGGCGTCGGTGTTTTTTACCTGTTTGATGATAATAATGATGAACCTGCGCGCCGTTATAAATCGGCGGCTTTTTGAAGACCTTATCACCTGCCATTTGTGCTACAGCGTTTTTTCTTCACTGATTGCGATAATTCAAAAGCTGTTTCATCTGAACGATCCTTTATTCCGATCGGACGCTACATTTTTAAATCCGCTTTACTATTCCTATTTCATCGCACTCGGAGCGGTCATGTGCACTTATCGGCTGGTTGTATCACCGAGAGCAAAGGCGGCTCATCTGACGGTGCTTTTGATAAACCTTGTGGGAATGTTCTGCTCGGGCGGACGAATGCCGTGGATGGGTATGTTCATCGGGTGCCTGGCGGTGCTTGTTCTTTGCCGCCGCTATAAGCTGCTGCTGCTGTTTCTTGCGGCGATTGCCGCACTTGTTGCTTTCGCGGCGCTTTTCCCCGACATCAAGATGCTGTCGGCTCTGCGCCTCGGCTCGCTCGACGACGGTTATAACGAGCGTATCCCCTATTGGCACCGTGCACTGGACGGCTTTTTTGAAAGCCCTATAGCCGGAAAAGGCTTTTTGGGAGTTCTGAACGGCAGTATCGGAGAAAATGCCGATCTGTTCCGGCGATTCTTTGAAACATTTGATCTTAATGCGTTTTTCGCGGATATGAAGAGCCGCGGCTGGATGCTTCATGCACACAACTTCCTTTTCGATATGCTATGCAATTTCGGCATTGTCGGCTCGGCGCTGTTCGCGTTTTGCATTATCCGCTACCTCTCGAAGATGTATCGCCGCTTTGAATACCGCTCAAGCCAGCCGATGATCGCGCTGATGGTCGGATTTATCTGCACGGTCGGTGTGAACAGTGTTTTGGACTGTCAGTATATCGGCTTGCAGACTGCGGTGTTCACAATGATATTCTTCTCTGCGACAGGGCTTAAAAAAGAAAGAGCCTACGATGACAACCGCCCCGAACTCACAATGAACGATATCCGCAAATTTTTGCACAAACATACACAGCGGTGAGAAACCGCTTTGACTAAACAAAGGAGACAATAAAAATGGCTGAAAAATTCTATATAACAACGCCTATCTATTATCCGTCGGGCAACCCGCATATCGGGCACTGCTACACGACGGCGGCGTGCGACTCGATCGCAAGATACCGCAGAATGCAGGGCTATGATGTTATGTTTCTCACCGGCACGGACGAGCACGGTCTGAAAATCGAGCAGAAAGCCGAGGAGTGCGGAGTCACACCGAAGGAATATGTCGATAAGATCGTTGAAAACTTCAAAAAGCTCTGGGAATACATGAACATCAGCTACGACAGATATATCCGCACAACGGACGATTATCACGTTGAGGCGGTTCAGAAGATCTTCAAGGAGCTTTACGACAGAGGATATATTTACAAGGGCGAGTATTCGGGAAAATACTGTACTCCCTGCGAATCATTCTGGACGGAGAGCCAGCTCAAAGACGGCAAATGCCCCGACTGCGGCAGAGAGGTCCACGACGCTAAAGAGGAAGCTTACTTCTTCAAAATGGCGCCTTTTGCAGACCGCATTGAAAAGCTGCTCACCGAGACAGATTATCTCTGCCCGAAAACAAGAGCTGTTGAGCTTGTGAACAACTTCATAAAACCCGGTCTTGAGGATCTCTGCGTATCGCGCACCTCGTTTAAATGGGGCGTTCCCGTTTCGTTTGACGAAAAGCACGTTGTCTATGTCTGGATCGACGCACTTTCAAACTATATCACCGCGCTCGGCTACGACAACGATCGTTATTCCGATTTTGATCGTTTCTGGCCTGCCGATGTTCACATGGTCGCAAAGGACATTATGCGATTTCATGCGATAATCTGGCCTGCAATGCTCATGGCACTCGATCTTCCGCTGCCGAAGCATTTGGCGGTGCACGGCTGGATCACCTTCAACGGTCAGAAGATGTCGAAGTCGCTCGGCAATGTCGTCGATCCGTTTGTGCTCGGCGAGCGTTACGGTGCGGACGCTATCCGCTATCATATCCTGCGCGAGATGGCACTCGGAGCAGACTCTTCTTTCTCAAATGAGATAATGATAAACCGCATAAATTCCGATCTTGCGAACGGACTCGGAAACCTCGTTTCGCGCACAGTTGCCATGATCGAAAAGTATTTCGGCGGCACACTTCCCGAAAACGGTGAGGACGGCGAGTTTGACGATGAGCTGAAAGCCGCTGTTTGCTCGCTTCGCGCAAAGACCGATGAATACATCGACAAGATCCAGCTCAATAATGCGCTTGCCGAGATCTTCAAGGTCGTATCCCGCGCCAATAAGTATATCGATGAAACAACGCCGTGGATACTCGCAAAAGACGAAAGCCGCCTGCCGAGACTTCGCACAGTGCTTTACAATCTGCTTGAGGCTATCCGTGTTTGTTCGTCGCTGCTGTGCTGCTTTATGCCGACTACTATGCCGAAGGTGTTTGAGCAGATCGGCGCCGATAAGGACGCTGTGAGCTACGAAAACGCCGCCAAATTCGGTGTTCTTCCGCAGAATGTGACAGTTCACAGAGGCGAAGTGCTGTTCCCGAGGATCGATGTTGAAAAGGAGATCGAGGAATTAAACGAGCATTTGCGCCGTCAGCAGGAGCAGGCTGCCGCCGCGGCAAAGCCCGAGGGTGTTGCATTTTTGGATGAGATCTCGATAGACGATTTTGCAAAGGTCGATCTGCGGGTTGCGAAGATCGTTGACTGCGAGCCGATCAAGCGCGCGAAAAAGCTCTTAAAGCTGACGCTTGACGACGGCAGCGGAAAAGAACGCATTGTCGCTTCGGGGATCGCGCAGTATTACACGCCCGACGATCTTAAGGGCAAGAGCGTTATCG
>CAVGWP010000003.1:36318-66358 GCA_963633095.1 bacterium
GTCGCAAACTTGAAGCCGGCTAAGCTCTGCGGAGTTGAAAGCTTCGGAATGATACTCGCGGCGGACACGCCCGACGGTGTTAAGGTGATCTTCCCCGACGGTATCCCCGCAGGCTCAAAGATAAGATAACAAAAAAGCTGAAGTTGTGCAAATGCACACTTCAGCTTTTTAAATTTAAAGGTTTTCAGCGGCTTCGAGCCACAGCTTTGCCGACGCATCGGACGGCATTCTCCAGTCGCCCCTCGGGGACAGGCAGACACTGCCGACTTTAACGCCGTCGGGCATACAGCTTCGTTTGAACTGCTGTGAGAAAAAGCGGCGATAAAAAGATTTGAGCCACTTTTTTATAGTATCGTCATCGAAATCGCCGTCGAACGCGGACCTTGCGAGATGATATATCTTCTCAGGCGAAAAGCCGTAACGCATGACATAATAGAGGAAAAAGTCGTGCAAAATATACGGCCCTACAACATCCTCGGTGCGCTGAGCGATCTCGCCCGCCTTATCGGGCGGCAGCAGCTCAGGACTGATCGGAGTATCGAGAATATCTCGCAAAATATCGCTCGCGCCCTCGAAAACACCGTATTCCGCCAAGCTGTCGATCATCCAGCTGATAAGCGTTTTCGGAATACTCATATTAACAGCGTACATACTCATGTGATCGCCGTTATAGGTGCACCAGCCGAGCGCAAGCTCCGAAAGATCGCCTGTGCCAACGACAAGTCCGCCGCATGACCCGGCGTAGTCCATAAGCACCTGCGTGCGCTCTCTCGCCTGAGTGTTTTCATAGGTGAGGTCGGTCACGGTCGGGTCATGCCCGATATCGGAAAAATGCTGCATACAAGCGTTTTTAATATTGATCTCCTTGACTGTGACGCCGAGCTTATCCATAAGCGAGACAGAATTGCGGTAGGTCCTTCCTGTCGTGCCGAAGCAAGGCATTGTGATACCGACGACATCGCCGACATCTCTGCCGAGCCTCTGCATCGCTCTGACGCAAACGAGTAGCGCAAGAGTTGAATCAAGTCCGCCCGAAACGCCGACAACGGGGCGGCAGCCTGTTACATCAAGACGCTTGCAAAGCCCTGCGACCTGCATTTCAAAAATGTTCAGACACCGCTGTCTGCGGTGCTTTTCGGTCGCCGGAACGAACGGACGGCGGCGGACAGGGTAAAGCGAGCCGTCGCACCCGTCGATATCAACGCCGCCGACAGTGACTGTGCGGCAGGGCTGATATGCGCCGTAGGTGCAAGCGCAGTCCTTAAAGCTTTTGAGTTTCATTCTGTCGGACATGATCCTGCCGATGTCAATATCGGCGCACAGAAGATAATCCGAATCGATAAGCTCTTTGTTCTCGGCAAGTACAGCACCATTTTCAGCGACAAGCGAATGACCTGAAAAAATAAGGTCGCCTGTCGATTCGCTCGCTCCTGCGGACGCATAGATATAAGCGCAAACAGACCTAGCAGACTGCTGTCTGACAAGCTCACGGCGATAAGCGCGCTTAGAGATAGTTTCATTGCTCGCGGAAAGATTTAAGATGAGCTGAGCTCCCGAAAGTGCCTGGAATGTGGACGGTGCAAGCGGTGTCCACAGATCCTCACAAAGCTCTATACCGAATGTCAGATCACCGAGCTTGAACACAAGATCCCTGCCGACAGGCACCGATCTGTCCTCACAAAAGCCGAGATCCGAGAGCCGTATCTCCCTTTTATCAAGGTCATTTGACGATGAAAACCATCTGCGTTCGTAAAACTCATTATAGTTCGGCAAAAACGTTTTCACCGCTATTCCGACAATGCTTCCGCAGCAGATAACGACCGCGCAGTTATAAAGCTGACCGCCGATCGTCAAAGGCGCGCCGACAGCAGCTGTGAGCGAATGCGCTTTGCACCGCTTTGCAATACGCTCTATTGCAGGCGCAATCTCATTCAAAAGCTTTGATTGGAAAAACAGATCCGCGCAGGTGTAGCCTGTTATGCAAAGCTCCGGAAACACAACTATCTGAGCACCGTTTTCATGTGCTTCATCGAGCTTTTCGCAGATCTTATCTGCATTGAAGCGGACATCTGCCACTCGAAGTTCCGGCACAGCCGCCGCCACACGGTAAAAATCAAGCATTGTTTTTCCCCCTGTTTATCACATTTATCTGAAGTCCCTGCATTATATCAAGCGCTTTTTCATTAAGCTCGCTGTCGTTGCAGGCGGTAAGACGGGCATCGACTGTGATCCGAGCGTTTTCAAATGCAGTGGAAAATATAACGGCGTTGCTCAAAACGCAGATATTAGAAACCAAGCCGCAAAGCTCTATTTCCTCTATATCATCGGGCAGACACGACAATATATCATCGCTGAGCTTCAGCCCGAATGTCGATTTTTCAAAGCCGACTGCGCCGACTTCATCGAGTGCCTTGGCAGTCTCGCCGTAGAGCGAATGACCGGGCGTTCCCTTAATGCAATGGACAACGGGCAGGGCAGCACCCTCCCTTGTGGAAAGATAATCTGTGAAATGAGTATCGAGCGTGTAAAAGACATTATTGCGGCCGTAATCCCGCACTCGGTCGGCAATGAGTTTATCGAGCTTTTCAGCCCCCGAAAAGCCGAGCGAGCCGCAAACAAAATCGCACTGATAATCCACAACAATAAGTATTTTCGCCACATTGACCACGCCTTTATTACATTTCTTTTAAAAATTGTACCACACGCGGGCGTTATTGTCAATCAACGCTTAAATCTGTCAAACACCTTTGTTCTGCGGCAGGCAAACCATACGGGTATGCCGAGCAGAACGACCGCGCCTAATTCGCCCACTCCCACTGTTGCCGCGGAATACAAAAACGCACCGGCTTCCGGCACAAACAGCGACAGCTCAAGTCCTATGACGACTGCATTGAACAGTATCGGCGGCAAAAGTGACAATGCGGGGAAGCCCTTGATCGTTACTTTTCTCACGGCATAGCTCACAAATGCGGCGCAAAGTGTTGCGACAGAGCCGAACACGATATCCGCGGCAATGTTCATGCCTAATGCGACGCCGATCGCGTTTGCGATAATGCAGCCGACAAACAGACCGGGGATAGCCGCCGGCGTCAGTGCCGGAAGTATTGTCAGTGCTTCGGAAACGCGGAATTGCAGCGGCCCGTAGGAAATGGGCGACACCGCAACTGTCAAAACGGCGTAAAGGGCGCCGATAACGGCACCCTTTACCAAAAATGAAACATTTTCTTTCTTCAATTTACTCAAGACCTTTCGTGTTTTGTTTTAAGTCAGGGGATTGCGACTGACTTATTTAATTAGTTAATCTTTATCGGAGCTTTTATCGTCCTCATCATCGTCGGGCTTTACAAGCCGTTCCGCACGGATAAGTCCTATTCTGCGCTCTTCAATGCCGAGCACAGTGAATTTAAAGCCCGAAACCTCGACCTCGGGATGTTCGTTTTCCTTCGGGATCCTGCCGAGTATCGACATGATCATTCCGCCGAGTGTATCGTAATCTCCGGCAGGGAGCTGAGTGCCGAGCATATCCTCGACCTCGTCAATATCGCAGGTGCCGTCGATCGTGTAGGTGTTTTCATTTACAACGGTGATCTCTTCTTCCTCATCGTCATATTCATCCTGAATATTGCCGACGATCGATTCGATCAGATCCTCAAGCGTCACAATGCCGGCTGTTCCGCCGTATTCGTCCACAACGACTGCCATCTGGATACGCTTTTCGGTCATTTCCTTGAAAAGCTCTCCGCAGCGCTTAGACTCGGGAACATGATAAGCCGGACGCATTATATCGCGCGGAGTCGCTTTATCGGGCATGTGTCTGCCGACAAAACGCAGCAGATCCTTAACATAGATTATTCCGACGATATTATCGAGATCTTCTTCATAAACGGGGATACGCGAATACCCCTCTTCCATGGCAAGATTGACCGCTGTCGGCAGAGGATCGTCCACTCCGATGGCGGTGATCTCGGTGCGGTGCTGCATTACATCGCCGACATCGATATCATCAAACTCGAAAACATTGTTGATCATTTCGCGCTGGCTCTCTTCAATAACGCCCTTTTCCTCGCCGACATCGACCATCATTCTGATCTCTTCTTCGGTGACGATTCCCTGTTTGTCATCCGAATTGATGTGCAGCAGCTTTGCTACCGCATTTGTTGATTTTGTGAGGATAAAGACGATCGGAGTCATTGCCCGCTTGAAGCCGAGCAAAAAGCCTACGACCTTGAATGAGATTCCCTCGCAGTTGTGAAGCGCAAGCTGTTTCGGAACAAGCTCGCCGAGCACAAGCGAAAAATACGAGGTGATGAGTGTGATTATAACTACGCATATTGCGGATAAAACAGATTTCCCTGTGGCTGTGGTGACATTTAAAAGCCCTGCCAGCCAATCGTTTAGAAGTTCCGCAAAGTTTTGCGAAGCGGACGCGGATGTAAGGAAGCCCGCGAGCGTTACGCCGACTTGGATCGTTGACAGAAAGCCTGATGAGTCGGAGGTAAGCTTGACTACCTTTCTCGCCTTTTTATGACCGTCCTCCGCCATTTTGCGGATCTTAGCGTCGTTTAAGGTGATGATAGCGGTCTCGCTCATCGCAAAGAATGCATTGATAAAAATAAGAACGAAGAGAAGTACGATCTTGAATACTAACGACACAGCGAGACACCTCCTTTTCGGAAGATTGTGCGCTGCATACTGTCAGCAGGGTACGGGTCGTCCATAATTATTAAAACTCCATTCCTTTCTCGGATATGCCATGCATGATCCGCCGACCTTTTGTATTTATTTATATATTTATGTATAAGGTCTTTTTAATTATAACACAGTTTATTCCCATTGTCAATATTTTTCCCACCGCTGCCGCGGAGGGCAGGACGCACTGAGTTTCTGCGGTGGGGTACAAAAAATGCCCGACAAGAAGATAGGTTCTTGTCGAGCATTTAATGTCAGTCAATATGATAGCTTCCCACGGCAAAGCAACTTTGTTGCCCCGACAAGAAGATAGGTTCTTGTCGGGCATTTAATGTCAGTCAATATGATAGCTTCCCACGGCAAAGCAACTTTGTTGCCCCGACAAGAAGATAGGTTCTTGTCGAGCATTTAATGTTAGTCAATATGATAGCCAATCAAGGCTTATCCGCGGCATTGCCGCTTACTGTTCGTCAGCTGTGTCAGCTGTATCGTCAGCCTTTGTCTCAGACTCTGCGTCAGCTTCCTCGTCTGCCTTATCGTCGATGCAGCAGTCGCAGTCGCAGTCGCAATCGTCGTAATCGTACATCTCATCAGGATCATAGTAATCAGCGAAATCGTAGCATTCCTGATTCTTCTTATTGATATAGCGCGTCAGAAAATAAATCGCTGCACCTATAGCCGCGAGAGCTGCGATGACGCTTACTGTGATGACTGCAAATGAATTAGCTTTCTTTTCCATTATAATTACCTCCGCTGGTATAAATTTATATAATAACCGCTTTAAGCGATAATTATTTAAAGTTTTTAATGAGTGCTTCCTTGCTCGAATCGTCGATTATCGGCTTATCGCCCGCCGCTGTGATCGCAGAATCCACAGCTTTCACCTGTGTAAAATCATCAAAGCAATCGAGCAGACTGTTTATATCCACCATTGAAATATCCGTTTTCACATTATTCACAACAGTTTCATAAAGATCGGGCAATTCCTGTTTAAACTCGGCGGTGAACGCCTTATCGGCGATCGCTTTTGCAAGAGCGGTGTTCTGCTCGGACTCCTCGCTGACAGTACGATCGCCGCGATACCTCATAAACATAAACACCTGCTGAGGAGTGAGCGACTGCTCGCCTGCACTGAGATCGCAGTAAACAGAGCCGGAATCACTTGTTTCCTTCATATTTTCGTTTACATTATAACTTACATTGCCGATTTTTTCAAGTATTTTTTCAACATCGGAAAGATCGCCGTCTATGCATTTATCGATAGTGATACCCGAAAATTCATTGATAGCGCGCTTGACTTCAAGCACACCGCCGTAATCATAAAGCTCGCCGAGTGTACCGCTTTTCTGACCCGCCGTCATATTAACACGGTCGGGCAGAACGCTCACCGCATAGCTCTTGCTTTCGGCATTGACTCTGAACAGCGAAAAATACATTCTATCGCTTTTGGCAACATCGTCTTTAAGCGAGATAAGCACAACTTCATCGAGCTTTTGAGCGGCAACGCCGTCCGACACCTTGGGGGCGGAACTGTCGATCTCATCGATCTTTGAAAAAACGGTATACGCCGTCACGCCGAGAAGCGCAATAAGAAGCACCCATGAAACAGCGAGCAAGATCTTTAAATTGCGCAGCTTCCTGCGGCGTGCCTGAGAATATGTCGGCTTTTTCGGGGGACGGTACTTTTCCCTTGCGGGGCGTTTGTTTCGGGAAGCAAGCTCAACTTCCCTTATTGTTTCCTCATCAGCCTTTATATCGCCGAAAAAATCCTTATCGTTGTCAAAATCGTTATCAAATCTGTCCGCCAAAGCTAACCCTCCATTATTTTAAACTGAAAAGACGGGGAATAAGCGAAACGCCGAGCATCGATACCGCCTGATACGCGAGCATACACCATGAAGAAGTGTATTCAGTGCTTCCTGTGAGCCAGAAATACGCAAGCGCGGCAACTCCGATAACAAGGAAAACTATCTGAATAAACACGCTGTATGTAATTCTCTGGCGAACCTTCTTGCAGCCTGCTATCGCACATGCGAATGCCGCTGCGGAATTGTTGTTGGAAATGAGCGAATCGCCGTTTTCCTCCGGCTCGGTTATAGCCGCGTGCGCCTCGCGCTGCTTTGAATTAAGGATAAACACCGCTTTTTTCGGAATGTTGAAAAGATCGCTTATCAGCTCAGGAGTGATATACGGATCGTTTGTACGGACATAAAGAGCAACGCCCGCTTTGATCATACGGCGGATATAGTCAAGATTATCGGTGTCCACAATATTGTTGTGACGCAGCAGACAAATGCCGCAAAGCTCGCCGTCTATAGATATATAATACGGAAAACTGCCGCTTCTTATTATTTTTGCTTCAAATTCATCGTTCGGCAAATCAAGACAGCCGTCCTTCTTCATCAGCTCGCGTGTGCCTATTTTAACAGAACAGCCGTCCACACTGCCGGCAATACCCTCGCCGTCACGGCAGACAAGCGAACGTGTCTTCGGCAGATCCTCTCTTCTGCCCTCGATAAGACGATCGAAAACATCGGCAAACGCACCGCCTGCATTGACGCACAAAGCTGCGGCATACATCATAACTTCGTTGATCTTTCTGCTGCCTGTCGCCTTGACGGACACCATCTCGATCGAGCCCGAAGGGAACAGATCCTCATCGGTCAGCACAGCGGCATTTACATCGGAAAACTCCGCGACCGCATTGTAGCCCGAAACCATAGCGCCCATCTCTCTGAGCGAGCGGCTGAGCGTTGCAAGCGGAAGCGCTGTCGAAAGCAGGACGGCAACGGGAACACAAGCCACGCCGAAGCCTGCGATAACATTGAAAACAGTCGTCATATTGGAGGTGAGCGACCAAGCGATAAGTCCCGCGATGACCGCAACAGCAAGCGCAACAGGCGCGACTATTCTGCAAACAGTGTCGGCAGGGTCTTCGCACAGAGCATTGTGCATATAGCCGCGAAGATTGATGACGCTCTTCTGACAGCAGACAACGGGATCGCCGATCTCCTCGGGAGCTATTTTGTCAGCGTCCTCCTCACTTGCGACAAAGGCGCTCTGCTTAGCGCGAGAAGTCGCGACAAGGCGGAAGTTTTTAAGCACCCTCGAAAGCAGCACTCTTTTTCCGCAAAGACTGCAAAACAGTGCAAATATCGCGGCAGGAGCGAAGATAAACGAATTGTCCGCCTGAGCGGGAATGAAGCAGAGATAAGCTATCTGAGCGATAGCCGCCGCAACGCCGACCGACGCCGGCGAATCGATCTGCGATCTCAAGATGAAGATCGAGAAAAATCCGCGGATAACAGATGTAAAGTTTGTAAACACCGCGGCAAGCAGCAAAACAGCGTGCGCGCAAAGCAGACCGTAGCCGCTGCTGATAAGATCGGGCAGCTTTACGCCGATCGCCGGCAAAACCGAGAGCGACGCGCCCAAAAGCGACAGGATAAGCGTTATTGCCATGCGGATATTAACACCGTTAAGCCTTGCTTTAAATTCGCCTCTTATATCCTCAGCGTCGCGCATGGAATAATAATCGTCGATCTCATCATAGTCATATTCCGGCTCGCTTTGTTCCTGCGGCTCGGTATGGTACGGCTTCTGCGGTTCATTGTCCGGTGAATGGTGTGTTTCAGCCTGCTTGACGGCAGGCATGATGATTGTTGTGTTGTTGATCTCCTCAGGGGTCAGAACATTCGGATTATACTGCCTTCTCGCCTTTTTGAGCGGATCGACAACAACATCCGACTTACCGTCATACAGCCGATCGATGCGGTGTTTAACATCTTCGCTGCTGCCGGGTGTGTATCCCGTGTCCTCCGTTTTCGAGAGAAAATCGCTGAGCTTCTGCGCGCTATCCTCCTCGGGGGCGGTTTCCTGCTTTTTCGAGGAAATATCCCTCTCCTTATCGAACTGCGGCTCTTTTATATTAAAATCAAATGCTCTGGTTTCTTCAATATGATCTGCCGCGGCGTGTCTCGGCGCTCTTTCGGGCTCGCGAACCTCCGCGTGAACAGGCTCTGTTTTCGCAGGCTCTGGCGCTTCGACATGAGCAGGCTCTGTTTTCGCAGGCTCATGAGTTTCGACATGAGCAGGTTCTGCTTTTGCAGGCTCGGGCGGCTCGACATGAACGGGCTCGGGCTTTGTCGGCTTTTGCGGCTCTGTGCGAACAGAGCTTTCAGCCTGCGCCTTTTTTCTCATTTGCTCGACTTCTTTTAAAATATCATCAACGCTGAATCTCGATTCCGACATTTTGCTTTTCCTCTCCTTTAGCTAAAAAGACTCTCTGTCCGCCGCAAACTTATACATCAAGATACCTGCGGCGACCGAAGCGTTGAGCGAATTTATTTTTCCGCTCATGGGAATACTTACGGTGAAATCACACTTTTCACGCACTATCCTCGAAATACCGAAGCCCTCCGAGCCGATAACAAGACCGACCTTTCCCGAGAGCTTTGCGGTGAAAACATTTTCTCCGCCCATATCCGCACCGTAGATCCAATAGCCGTGCTCTTTAAGCTCGTCTATACAAGCGGCTATATTCGGCACTCTGGCTACCTTGACATACTCGCAGGCACCGCACGCTACCTTAACGGCAGTCGCATTCAGCCCCGCTCCCCCTCTTTTGGGGATAATAATACCGTCCGCTCCGGCAGCGTCCGCCGTGCGGATCATTGCACCGAGATTATGCGGATCTTCGATCTTATCGAGAATAACGACAAGGGAGCTTTCTCCCGCATTTCCGATAATGTCGGAAAGCTCGCTGTACTGTGCAGCACAGGCGATCAGCACCACGCCCTGATGATTGATGTTTCCCACCCTGTCATCAAGCTTTTGCTTCGGTACATAGCGAACGGGGATACCGTTTTTCTTGGCTTTTGCCACAAGTGGATTAACTCTCGAATCCGCGCCGTTTGCAATAAGCAGACATTCCGCCTGCCTGCCCGAATCGAGCGCTTGCGACACGGAATTTCTTCCGACGACCGTCATCTCGTCCACAATGTCTTCTCCCCTTGATCTTTAGAGTATTTCTTATTAAGTATAACATAAAAAGAATGGCTTTTAAATAGATAAAACAGATTTTTTTACAAAATTCAAAAAAATTTTCAACTTGTTCACACCTGTGAAAATCCGCCCGATCGGATATGATAAAACAGGTATTGCTGAGCAACGCCTGCGTATTCGCCGAAGCATTCGGGCAATCCGTTCGGATAAAGCTGCTCCGTGGCACGCTTTATCCAGACATCGCGCGGAAACGCCTCGAATCTGCCGCAGGAAAACAAAAGCGCACAGTCGGCGACTTTCGGCCCGACACCCTTTATCTTCATCAGCTCGGCTCTCGCCTCATCGAGCGGGGCGGTATCGAGTGCAGTGAGATCGATCTCGCCGCGCGCGGTTTTTCTTGCGGCGTCGATAATATACTTTGCGCGAAAGCCCGCTCTTATCGGTGCGAGATCTTCGACCGAGAGAGCCGCGAGCCGCTGCGCCGAGGGAAAAGCAAAGCCGCCGTCACAGCGCTCGCCGAACGATTTGCAGAGCCGCTCGATTATTCCCTTTATCCTCGGAATATTGTTGTTTTGCGAGATGATAAACGAGCACAGGCACTCCCATTTATCCTGCCGCAAAAGACGAATACCGCCGTGTGCCTTTATGGCTTCTGCGAGATATTTATCCTTCGACAAGCGGCTTTTGACTTCGTTATAGTCGATATCCAAAGTGAAATAGCGATAAAACTTATTCATAAACTCGGCTTTTTCAATGCCCTTGAAAACAATGTCGCTGCCGTCTTTATAAATTCTCATCATTCTGCCGAGCGCAATACCCTCAAACGAGCCGCCGTCAGTCTGCTTAAAGCGAAACGCCTGACCGCAATCGAGCGTTTCTTTGAGGTCAAAGCTGTCCGCTTCGATAATGCGTGTGTTTTTGCCGTCCGCCGCTATTTCGTTCATTTTAACCGTCCTTTCGCCGCAACCGCGATTTTTTGCTTTGAAATTCAAAAATTCTATACCCATTATAGCAAATCTGTGGTATAATTTAAAGAAGAAATAATTGTAAAGGACTGACACTCTTGCGCGAAACACTTTGCACTATTCCGATAAACGACATACTGAAAGAGCGCGACGGCTGCCCTGTCTGCCGTATGCGAAAGATAGTTGAACAGCGCATGATCGAATACACGCTCGGCGATTCGATGATGGAGCCGGACACAAGGCAGCAGACTAATCTGCTCGGCTTTTGCGAGCGGCATTTGTCGATGCTTAAAGTCGGCAAGAACCGCTTGGCACTTGCGCTTATGCTGAAAACTCATCTCGATGAAATAGAGAAAAATGTTTTGTCGGGCGGTCTGCTCGGCGGCCCGAAAAAGTCTGCAGAAAAGGCTAAAAATATCGAAAAAAGCTGCTTTGTGTGCAATGGCATTGAGAAAAATATGATTCATCTCGCGGGCGGTCTTATCAAAAGCTATGGGACGGATCCTGAGGCTCGCAAAATGTTTTCCGAGCAGGAGTATCTCTGTCTGCCCGATTTTGCGCTTCTTTGCGGATTATCCGAAAAAATGATGCAGAAATCGACAAAAAAGCAGTTTTTCGATGATTGCGTGACTCTTTGCAAAAACTATCTTGAGCCGCTGAAAGATGAGCTTGAGCTTTTCTCTAAGATGTTTGACTACCGCTCCGACCCCGAAGCGGACGAATTTAAAAACGCAAAACACGCTATTGAACACGCCGGCTGCTTTCTTTTTTCAAACGGCGATGAAAGGATAACCATAAATGAAGAAGGTTGAAATTTTCACAGACGGCGCCTGCTCCGGAAACCCGGGCCCGGGAGGCTGGGGAGCGGTGCTGAGATACAAAGGCTTTGAAAAAGAGATGTCGGGCGGTGAGCGCGAAACAACTAACAACCGCATGGAGCTTACCGCGGTGATCACGGCTCTTTCCGCACTGAAAGAACCGTGCGAAGTGGATCTCACGACCGACAGCAAATATGTCTGCGATTCGATGAAGCTCGGCTGGGCGCGGTCGTGGAAAAAGCGCGGCTGGAAAAAGGCAGACGGCAAGCCCGCTTTAAACACCGACCTTTTCTCGCAGCTTTTAGAGCTTTGCGATATGCATAAGGTCAATTTCATCTGGGTCAAGGGCCATGCGGGCCACCCCGAAAACGAACGGTGCGACCGTCTTGCAGTCGCGCAGACCGAACGGCACAGATAAAATCAATAGGAGAATGTAAATGAAAGTTACCACACCCGCTAAGACCTCGTCAAAACACGCTTTTGTCGATAAGTTTTTTGAAATACGGGGGCGGATAAACAAGGATCTGCTCAATGTCGAACGGCGCGACAGATCGATCAGGATCGACATCGATCCCGAAAGCTCGTTTCATATAACGGTGTCGTCGCACTCAAAGGTGAGAGTCCGCCTCGGCAAATTCAAACGGGAGTTTTTCTCTTTCGATTATGATTCGGCACAGGAATGGGCAAGTGCTGTTTACAGCTTTGTTGCAGGACTTTTAGACCGCGATGTGACAGTCGAGACGGTGCTGAATAAATCGCGCTCGCCGCTTGCTTACAGGCTTTATATCGATAACAAATTCGATAAGCCTTATTATATCCAGCTTTGCACGCCCAACCTTTTATCGGTTCGGCTGAACCGCCGCAATGTTCACAGAGAGCATTTTCATGTGATGCAGCGTGAGATCCCGAGGGAGGCGAATAAATGACAAGGTATCGTGAGCTTTGCGAAAAAAAGTGGTTTCGCATAACAAAAACCGTTATTAAAGTGCTGTTTATTGCAGCAGTCGTGATTTATGCAATTCCGTCGGTTATCGATGTTGTGGAAAAGCTGATCCCGATTTTAAAGGAGATCGCAACCGGCAATGTCTCGCTCACGATCATAAAAGATCAGCTTCGTTCACTCGGCTTTGAGGGCGTTGTTATAATGTTTGTCATTCAGATGCTGCAAAGCATTCTCATTATTATTCCGGCTATCGCGGTTTGGGTGCTTTGCGGTATTACCTATGGTGTTTGGGGTGTGTTTATCAGTCTTGCGGGAACAGCGTGCGCTTTCTATATTATCTTTTGCTTTGCAAGAAAATTCGACAAAAAGCTGCTCTCGAAGTTTGTGAGCAAGGAAAAGCTCGAAAACAATATGCTCACACGCTCACAGCACCCGATGTTCACTGTGGCAATGTGCTGTCTTATCCCGGGTCTGCCGCTCGGCATTATGCCGCACCTTGCCGGTATGACAAAGGTCGATAAGTATCATTTCCTGCTCGCGGCTATCCCGACACAGCTGCCGAATATGTTTTGCTATGTTTACATGGGAGATAAGCTGATAAGCGGCGACTACACCGTCGCAATAGTCATGGCGGCTGTCGTTGTGAGCATTTCGGTCTTCTGCTGGCTTTTCAAGAAGCGGATCTTTGCATTTTTTGATAAACTTGCCGAAAAACGAAGCAAAAATAAAAAAACAGCGTGATCATAGCAGAACTTCGGCGGAAAATAAAAAAATTGCTTGACAAACCGCTTTTGTGCGTTTATAATATAATCCGTGACTGTAATTTGAGGGCTGTGAATCATTATGATCATTGATCTTCGCGAGGTATTCTCGCAGGTCGGAAAATCGGTCGGCATTGAGTTTGCCGTCGATATGTCCGATTTTGAATACAACGGCTGTGTTGCCGTGAGCGAGCCTGTGAAGGCTGTCGGCAGGGTGTATAACCGCGCCGGTGTCGTTATGCTCGAGTATTCCGCGGATTACACTTTTTCCGCTCCGTGCGACCGATGCGCGGACACGGTCACAAGATCGGTTCACAAAAGCTTTTCGCACACTGTCGTCACCGAGCTGTGCGATGAGGAATATGAGGAGCTTGATTATCTTGTCGCACCGAATATGTCGCTTGATCTGAGCGAAGTCGCGCGGGACGATCTGCTGCTTAATATGCCGACAAAGTTTCTCTGCAAGGAGGACTGCAAGGGCATCTGCCCGAACTGCGGCAAATCGCTCAACAGCGAAGAGTGCGTTTGCGAGCGTGAATGTGATCCGAGGCTTGCAAAGCTTAAAGAACTGTTAGACTGACGGTAGTCCACGGCGCTTATTCGCCGTTTGCAATACAAACCTAATTAAGGAGGTGCCAACATGGCAGTACCGAAGAGAAGAGTTTCTACAACCAGAAGAGATAAGAGAAGATCCAATGTTTGGAAGCTTACTGCTCCTACTCTCGCCAAGTGCCCGAACTGCGGCGAATATTTCAGACCCCACACTGTTTGCAAGGCGTGCGGTTACTATAACGGCAAGCAGGTCGTCGCTAAAGAGGCTAAAGCATCTTCTGACGAGAACTGATCAAGGGCAACTAAAATGGAGGAGGAACACTATTCCTTCTCTATTTTTTTGTGAAGGAGGCACGAAATGGTCACTGTAACTGCGGTGGATAAAGGCTCGTATGCCGATAAAAAAGGCATTATGGCGGGCGATAAGGTAGTCAGTATCAACGGTTATAAAATAACCGATGTTTTGGACTATCGTTTTTATTGCACCGAAAAACGGCTCACTCTCGAGCTGATCAGAAACGAAAAGCCGTTTCGTGTTCATATAAAAAAGGGAGAATACGACGATATAGGTCTCGAATTTGAGACTTATCTTATGGATAAGCAGCGATCATGTCAGAACGACTGCATTTTCTGCTTTATCGATCAGCTTCCGAAGGGCATGCGTGAATCGCTTTATTTTAAGGACGATGATTCAAGACTTTCGTTTTTATTCGGCAATTATATAACGCTCACGAATATCGGCGAAGAGGAGATAAACAGGATCATTAAAATGCATATCAGCCCTGTTAATATCTCGGTCCACACAACTAATCCAGAGCTACGCTGCAAAATGATGCACAATCGGTTTGCAGGCGAAAAGCTCAAATATATCGATATGCTCGCAAGCGGAGGGATACTTTTAAACTGCCAGCTTGTTCTGTGCAGAGGGATCAACGACGGCGATGAATTACGCCGCTCTATCGAGGATCTGTCTCGGCTGTTCCCGTCGGTCGAGAGTATCGCCGCCGTGCCTGCCGGACTGACAAGGCACCGCGAGGGGCTTTACCCGCTTGAAGCTTACGATGAGCAGTCGGCATCCGAGGTCATCGACATTATCGAGGAATACTCCGATAAGTTTTTAGCGGAATACGGCGATCGGATAATCTACCCGTCGGACGAGTTTTTCAATCTCGCAAAGCGCAAAATGCCCGATGAAAGCTACTACGGCGATATGCTTCAGCTTGAAAACGGAGTGGGAATGTGCGCCCTTTTGAAGGCGGACTTTGAAAGCGCGCTCGAATATTTCGACGGCGAGCCGAAGCGCACAAGAAAGACTTTTGCGACAGGCGCGGGCGCTTATTCGCTGATAAAAAGTCTGGTTGACTTATGCGAGCAAAAATGGCATAATATAAATTGCGAGGTCGTTATGATAGAAAACCGCTTTTTCGGCGAGAAGATAACGACTTCCGGCCTGCTCACAGGGCAGGATCTTTTCGAGCAGCTGCACGGCAGGGACAACCTCGGAGATGTTTATATCTCGCACAGCTGCCTTAAAAGAGACGAAGATATTTTCTTAGACGACGAAACGCTGGAGGGCTTATCGAAAAAGCTCGGTGTCGCCGTTATTCCCGTTGAGAACGACGGTCAGGCGTTGTTCGACGCGGTAGTATCCTAAAAGGAGGCGTAATCATGGCAAAACCCGTTGTTGCGGTGGTCGGGCGGCCGAATGTCGGCAAATCCACGCTTTTCAACAAGCTTATCGGAAAGCGCGTTTCCATTGTAGACGATACCCCCGGAGTCACAAGAGACCGCATTTTCGGCGACTGCGAATGGCGCGGACACACTGTTATGCTGATCGATACGGGCGGTATCGAGCCTAAATCGAATGATGTTATTTTATCGCAGATGAGAGATCAGGCTCAGCTTGCGATCGAGATGGCGGAAGTTATAATCTTTGTGACAGATGTCCGTTCGGGCGTCGTGGCGACTGATTCCGAAGTTGCGGCAATGCTTCAAAAGAGCGGCAAGCCTATTGTTTTGTGCGTAAACAAGTGCGACGGGCTCGGAGAGCCTCCGCTTGAGTTTTATGAATTTTATAATTTGGGGCTCGGTGAGCCGATCGCCGTTTCATCGGTGCACGGTCACGGCACGGGCGACCTGCTCGATCGTGTTTATGACGAGCTTGTTTTCACAGACGATGAGGACGAACAGACCGACCGTGTCTCGGTTGCTGTTATCGGCAAGCCGAATGTCGGAAAATCGTCGCTGATAAACCGCATTTCGGGTGAAAACCGCACTATTGTTTCTGATATTGCGGGCACCACACGCGACACTGTTGACCTCGATGTGGATAACGATTTCGGAAGCTACACTTTTATCGACACTGCGGGACTGAGAAGAAAGTCTAAAGTGCTCGATAAGATCGAGAAATACAGTGTTCTCAGGGCGAAGGCCGCGGTGGACAGAGCCGATGTCTGCGTCATTATGATCGACGCGCTCGAAGGCTTCACCGAGCAGGACAGCAAGGTAGCATCGCTTGCCCTTGAGAGCGGAAAGGGCTGTATTATCGCCGTCAACAAGTGGGACGCTTACGAGAAGGACGGCCGCTCTATGGATCAGTACAGAAAAAGCCTTATGAAGGACTTTTCGTTTATGTCATATGCGCCGATAATCTTTATTTCCGCTAAAACAGGTCAGCGGCTCGACAGGCTGTTTGAGCTTATCCGCTATGTCAGAGAGCAAAACAGTATGCGTATTTCCACAGGTATGCTCAACGATGTCCTCGCCGACGCGACTGCGAGAGTTCAGCCGCCGAGCGACAAGGGCAAGCGCCTGAAGATATATTATATGACACAGGCAAGCACAAATCCGCCGACATTCGTCTGCTTCTGCAACCGCGCGGAGCTGTTTCATTTTTCATATCAGCGGTATCTTGAAAATCAGATCCGAACGACTTTCGGACTTGAGGGAACGCCGGTTCGGTTTATAATCCGCGAGCGGCAGGAAAACGGCAGAAAATAAAGCAATACAGGAAACGGAGTGTATACCTTGGATCTCACGATCACAATCGCAACAGTGGTGCTTGCCGCTGCGAGTTATCTTCTCGGAAGCATCAGCTTTGCGGTCATTTTCACAAATCACTATGCCCACACCGATGTCAGAGAGCACGGCAGCGGCAACGCCGGAATGACAAATGTTCTGCGTACGGCAGGCAAAAAGCCGGCGATATTCACATTTATTTTCGACTTTTTAAAGGGTGCGGCGGCAACCGCTGTCGGCAAATACTTAATGCTGTTCGTGCTGGCAGCCCTCGGCGAGGATATTTATTCGGTGGTCGATCCGCTGTATTTTGCGTATCTTGCGGGACTTTTCTGCATTATCGGTCATATCTATCCGCTCTATTTCTCATTCAAGGGCGGCAAAGGCGTTGCGACAATGGCGGGAGTTTTTCTGGTGCTTGATTGGAGAGTGCTGCTTATTGCGCTTGCGGTGTTTATCATCGTTGTTCTGATCTCGGGCATCGTGTCGATCGGCTCGGTGCTTGCCGCGATGACGCTTCCTATCAGTACATATCTGCTTTACGACCGCTCCAGTGTTTACACATTCGAGCTTTTGGGTCTGCCGCAGTATGTCGTTATAACACTGTTTTCGGCGTTGTTTGCGCTGATCGTGTTTATAAAGCACATTCCGAATATGAAACGCCTTGTAAAAGGCGAGGAAAAACGGATCTTCGGCAAGAAAAAGACTAAATAAAAGGTGTGACTTTTTATGAAAATTTCGGTGTTAGGCTCGGGCGGCTGGGGAACGGCGCTCGCAATGCAGTGCCGCGACTGCGGCGCTGAAACCGTGCTTTGGGGCAAGTTTGAAGACGAGATCGACAGACTTTGCAAAACACGGCAGACGCCTCTGCTCGGCGGTGTTATGATCCCCGAGGAGATACTTGTCACGACCGATAAAAACGCTGTCGGCAAAAGTGATATCATCATTATCGCAACTCCGTCCTTTGCGGTTGAGGAAAATGCTCTTTGGCTTAAAGAGACTTCTCTTGCCGCGGGTGCTGTCATTGTCAGCGTTGCAAAGGGCTTTGAGAAAAAGAGCTTAAAGCGGTTTTCGCAGGTGATAGGTGAGATCCTCACTGATAATAAGATAGTTGTACTTTCGGGACCGTCCCATGCGGAGGAGGTTGCACGCAGAAAGCCCACCTCTATCGTTGCGGCAAGCGAGGACAGCGAGGCGGCAAAGCTTGTTCAGAAGGCTTTGATGAACGAGAATTTCAGGATATATACCAACACCGATGTTATCGGCGTTGAAACAGGTGCGGCGCTTAAAAATGTCATTGCTATGGCGGCAGGTGTGTGCGACGGTATGAGCCTTGGGGACAATGCCAAGGCGGCTCTTATCACAAGGGGAATCTCGGAGATAAGAGAGCTCGGTGTCAGCATGGGTGCTAAAAAGGAAACATTCGCAGGGCTTTCGGGTCTTGGAGATCTTATTGTTACCTGCACCTCGCAGCACAGCAGAAACCGCAGATTCGGTCAGCTGATCGGCGAGGGTATGAGCGCCGAGGACGCGCTGAAAGCAGTCGGGATGACGGTCGAGAGCTACTATGCGACTGCGGCGGCGGTTCAGCTTGCCGATAAATACGGCGTTGAAATGCCGATAACAAGAGAGTGCTATGAAATAATCTACAATAATCAGCCCATTTCAAAGGCTCCGCAAAAGCTGATGAGCCGTACGGGCAAGCAAGAAATCTGAAAGGATAATCAAGATGAAATACGATGTTGCAATAATCGGAGCAGGTCCGGGAGGAATTTTCTCTGCATACGAGCTCACAAAGCTGAACAGTTCATTGAAGATCGCTGTTTTTGAAACAGGTGCGCCGCTTGAGAAAAGACGCTGCCCGATCGACGGTGAGAAAATAAAATCCTGCGTCGGCTGCAAAACCTGCGCTATTATGAACGGCTTCGGAGGCGCAGGCGCGTTTTCGGACGGTAAGTATAACATAACAAATCAGTTCGGCGGAACATTGCATGAGTATATCGGCGAGAAAAAGTCGCTCGAGCTTATGAACTATGTCGATAAGATAAATCTCAAAATGGGCGGCGAGGGCACAAAGCTTTATTCCACTGCAAACACCAAGATCCGCACTCTTTGTATGCAAAACGGTCTGCATTTGCTGGACGCTTCCGTTCGCCATCTCGGCACGGATATCAACTATGTGGTGCTTGAGAATATGTATAATTCGCTTTGCGATAAGGTCGAATTTCATTTCAACACACCGATAGTCGCTGTTGAAAAGAATGAGGACGGTTCGTTTAAGCTCAAAACCGAAAAGACTGAGTTTGATGCGGATAAGTGCATTATCTCGGTCGGTCGGTCGGGCAGTAAGTGGATGGAGACTGTCTGCGAATCGCTCAAGATCCCGACGACTTCCAACCGTGTTGATATCGGTGTTAGGGTTGAACTGCCGAGAGAGATCTTTGCTCCGCTGACAGATGAGCTTTATGAAAGCAAGATCATCTGCCGTACCGAGAAATATGAAGATCTTGTCCGTACATTCTGCATGAATCCTAAGGGTGCTGTCGTGACCGAGAACACAAACGGTATTGTCACTGTTAACGGTCACAGCTATGAGGATCCCGAAAAGCAGACCGAGAACACCAATTTTGCATTGCTTGTCGCTAAGCATTTTTCGTATCCGTTTAAGGATTCCAATGAGTACGGCGAGAGTATTGCAAGGCTTTCAAATATGCTCGGCGGCGGCGTTATTGTCCAGCGTTTCGGCGATCTTATCCGCGGCAAGCGTTCCACTGAGGACAGAATTGCCGAAGGCTTTGTCCGCCCGACGCTTTCTGCAACTCCGGGCGATCTGAGCCTTGTTATTCCGAAGAGAATACTCGACGGTATTATTGAAATGATCTACAAGCTTGACCGTATCGCGCCGGGTACTGCGAACGACGATACCCTGCTCTACGGTGTTGAAGTCAAGTTTTACAATATGGAAACAAAGGTCGATAAGAACCTTGAAAGTTGCCACAAGGGGTTGTTTATCATAGGCGACGGAAGCGGTATCACTCATTCGCTGTCGCACGCGTCCGCAAGCGGCGTTTATGTTGCCCGCTATATCTGCGAAAATATGTAGCCGTTGCCACGGGCGGCAAAGCCGCTTTGCCGTGATCGGCTGTCATATTGACTGACATTAAATGCTCGACCGTTAGCACGGCGGCACAGCCGTGATCGGCTGTCATATTGACTAAATATTTAATGCCCGACAAGAAACTAACTTCTTGTCGGGCATTTTTTTGTATCCTGCCGCTGTAACCTTCCACGGCTTATCTGCGGCTTTGTTGCCTATTTTTTCGGGGATTTAGCTGCCCATGAATCTTTAAGAGCGACCACGCGGTTTAAGATAATATTATCACCGGTCGAACAGGTATCCTTGCAGAAATATCCCTGACGCATAAACTGATAGGTCTTACCGACTTCCGACTCGGCAACATTCGCGCCGATCTTACATCCTTTAAGAACCTTCATTGAATCCTTATTGAGATGCTCGGTGAAATCCTTGACACCACTCTCATCGGACGGGTTTTCAACATTGAAAAGACGATCATACAGTCTCACCTCAGCGTCCCTGCAATCCGCGGCACTGATCCAATGCAATGTACCCTTGACCTTGCGCTTATCGGGCGTTTCACCGCCGAACGACTCGGGATCATAGGTCACATGAAGTGCCGTGATCTCGCCGTTTTCATCCCTTTCGGCGGACGCAAAACGAACATAATACGCGCCCTTCAGACGCACCTCGTTATCGGAAGTCAGGCGGAAAAATCCCTTAGGCGGATTCTCCGAAAAATCCGACTTTTCGATATATATCTCCTTTGTGAACGGCACTGTCGCATTGCCGAGCTCAGGCTTATTCGGATTGATCGGAACGCTGACATCGACCGTTTCCCCGTCGGGGAAATTATCGACAATGACCTTCAGCGGCTCGAGAACAGCCATAGCTCTGTCGGCATTCTGGTTGAGATCGTCTCGCACACAAGACTCAAGCAGCGAATAATCAATAACGCTGTTTGCCTTGGATACGCCGATCTTCTCGACAAATGCTCTGAGCGCAGACGCCGGATAACCTCTGCGGCGCATACCGCAAAGCGTTGCCATACGGGGATCGTCCCAGCCGTCCACAAGACCGTCCTTCACAAGGCGCAGACAACGGCGCTTGCTTGTGATCGTGTAGGAAAGGTTCATTCTCGCAAACTCGATCTGACGGGGAGCTTCCTTCCAATCAAGCTCCTTGAGCGGCCAATCGTAAAGCGGACGATGATCCTCAAACTCAAGCGTGCAAAGCGAGTGAGTTACCTTTTCGGCTGCGTCGGAGATCGGGTGAGCAAAGTCATACATCGGGTAAACGCACCATTTATCGTCTGTGCGGTGATGCGGGACCTTGAGAATACGATAGATTATCGGATCGCGCATATTTATATTGGGCGACGCCATATCGATCTTCGCTCTGAGCACCTTTTCGCCTGTTTCAAATTCGCCCGCAGTCATACGCTTGAAAAGATCGAGGTTTTCTTCGATCGAACGATCTCTGTAGGGGCTGTTTTTGCCGGGCTCTTTGAGTGTGCCTCTGTATTCCCTGATCTCATCTGCCGAAAGATCGTCAACATAGGCTTTGCCCTGCTCGATGAGCTTCACGGCGCAATCATAAATAACATCGAAATAATCAGAAGCGTAATAAATATTGTCGATCTTGAAGCCGAGCCATTTAATATCCTCGATTATCGCATCGACATATTCGACATCTTCCTTTGTGGGGTTAGTATCGTCGAGCCTGAGATTGCAAACTCCGCCGTATTTCTCGGCAATTCCGAAATCAACGCAGATAGCCTTTGCGTGGCCGACATGAAGATAACCGTTCGGCTCGGGCGGAAAACGGGTCTGCACCCTGTTGTAGACGCCCTCGGCAAGATCGCGGTTGATAAACTCTTCTATAAAATTAGTCGCAACGACTTTGTTCTCTTCCATTCGTGTTCTTCCTTTCTATTGCAGAGCACTGATAACTTCTTCGATACGGTCGCGCACACGCACTCTGCCGAGCAGCTTCATTATCGCGCAAAGGTCGGGCGTGTTTGTTCTGCCGGTCACAGCGACTCTGATAACTGTGCTGACATCGCCGACATGACCCTTGTATTTATCGGGCTCTGCTTTATATGCTTTGACATCGGGAGAAAATCCGACAGAATGGCATATCGACTTGACATCGGCAAACCATTCGTCTTTATCGGCCTTTTCATTATAGACCCAAAGATAGTTTTTAAGTATCCTGACAACATCCTGCGGGGCTACATTTTCGGGGATCTGACCCGGCTCGAATGTTTCATCGAAGAAATAGGAGATATAATCTCTGACTTCATTCCATTTTGCAAGGTCTTTTCTGGGCTTTTTGCCGCCGCGGTCGATCGAGAAAATACCGACAGTATATTTTTCGTCACGGCTGAGCAGATCATACAGCTCTTTATCAAATTCTTTCGCCCATTCGGTAACATCATGCGCTACCTTTTCTCCGCTGAACTTTGAGATGACATTTTTCGAGACATCGCAAAGCTTCATATAATCGAAAAGCGAGCCTGCGGGGTTCATCTTTTTAACAGAGAACTTGAATTGCTCCTTCGGAGTGTCGGGATTTGCTCTGCGCCAATCCTCATAGTTTGAGTTGAGCACTGTCATAAGATACTCGCCCACCGACTCTGTCGGGAAGCCCTGCGCCTTATAGTAGGAAAGACCGAGCTCGGGATCCTTGCGCTTTGAAAGCTTGCGCTTCGATGAGCCGTCCATCTTCATGAGCGGACCTATATGCAGATATTTCGGCACCTTAAAGCCGAGTGCTCTGAAAAGCTGAATGTGAAACGGCAGGGTCGAAAGCCATTCATCGCCTCTGACGACATGAGTCGTCCGCATTAAATGGTCATCCACCGCGTGGGCAAAATGATATGTGGGAATACCGTCCGACTTCAAAAGCACATGGTCGATATCGTTTTCGGTGAGCTCGAGAGTGCCTTTGATAAGGTCGGTGAATTTGATCTTGTTTTCTATACTGCCGTTCGACCGAAAGCGCAGCACCCACGGCTTGCCTGCCTTGAGCTGCTCCTCAATGTCCTCGATCGGTCTGTCTCTCCAGACAGCCCATTTGCCGTAGTAGCCAAAATTCTCCTTATTTTGCTCCTGCAAAGCGTGGTTGCGCTCAAGCTCCTCCTCGGTGCAAAAACAAGGATAAGCCATACCCTCAGCCACCAGTCTTTTAGCGTAAACATGGTATATCTCTGCGCGGCTGCGCTGTCGGTACGGGCCGTAGTTTCCGATTTCGCCGTCCGCCGTGACGCCTTCATCGAACTTAATGCCGTAGTGTCCGACCCCGTCTATCAGTGCTTCTACAGCACCCTCAACGGTTCTCTTCTGATCGGTATCCTCAACGCGCAAAAACAGCACGCCGCTGCTTTGGTGCGCAAGTCGTTCGCTCGTCAGTCCCTGAATGAGGTTGCCGAGGTGGACAAAGCCTGTTGGGCTCGGTGCCATTCTTGTGCAGACAGCACCTTCTTTGAGCCCGCGCTCGGGATACTTTTCTTCAAGCTGCTGCTCGGTCATAGAGACATTCGGAAAAAGCAGCTCGCTGAGTTTTTTACAGTCCATCGATATACCTTCCTATAATAAGATCATAATACATCTATTATGCCATACAAAAGCCGAAATAGCAATGCCTTTTTGCCGATTTTTTCATAAAACCCTTTAAAAAATATTGAATTATAACCCTGCGTATTATATAATAATAATGCGAAAAAGGTTAGGACGGTGGCAGGTATGAATGTGAGCGTCGGAGACATACTTGAAATGAAAAAGCCGCACCCGTGCGGCTGTAAGCGGTTTTCGGTGCTGAGGATCGGCATGGATTTCAAGATAAAATGCGAGAAGTGCGGACATGAGATAATGCTTCCGCGCTCGAAATGCGAAAAAAATATTAAAAAGATCGTGGGATCGGAGCAGTGATTTATGTTTGATAAGTTAAAAGAGGTCGAAAAGCGTTTTGAAACAGTACAAAGCGAGCTTTCCGATCCGGATATAATGAGCGATATTGCGAAATACACTTCGCTTATGAAGGAGCTAAAGCAGCTGTCGCCCGTTGTTGAGAAGTTCAGAGAGTATTCATCGGCAAAGACCGCCCTTGAGGACGCGAGATCGATGCTTGAGGAAAGCGGCTCGGATAAGGATTTAAAGCAGCTTTGCGAAGATGAGATGCAGAGTGCCAAGCAGAAGATAAACGACTGCTCGGAGGAGCTGAAAATTCTTTTATTACCGAGAGATGAAAACGATGATAAGAATGTTATCATGGAGATCAGAGGGGGAGCCGGCGGTGAAGAAGCGGCGCTTTTTGCTCAGACTCTCACGAGAATGTATATGATGTATGCCGAATCGAAAAGATGGAAATTTGAGATACTTTCCGCAAACGAAACAGGGCTCGGCGGCTATAAGGAAGTTTCATTTATGATAGAGGGCGACGGCGCTTATTCCCGCCTCAAATACGAAAGCGGCGGTCACAGAGTTCAGCGTGTTCCCGAAACGGAGTCGCAGGGCAGGATACACACATCGGCAGTCACTGTCGCGGTGCTGCCGGAGGCTGAGGAGGTCGAGGTCGAGATAGACCCGTCCGACCTTCAGATCGACACCTACCGATCGGGGGGAGCCGGCGGTCAGCATGTCAACAAAACCGAGTCCGCCATTCGTATCACGCATATTCCGACAGGCACTGTCGTCGAGTGTCAGGACGAGCGTTCGCAGCACAAAAACAAGGAAAAAGCGATGAAGATCCTGCGCTCGAGGATCTATGATAAAATGCTCGAGCAGCAGCAGAGCGAGCGTGCAAGCGAACGCAAGCTCCAGGTCGGCTCGGGCGACCGCTCGCAGCGTATCCGCACATATAATTTTCCGCAGTCGAGAGTGACAGACCACCGTATCGGGCTGACGCTTTATAAGCTCGAGCAGGTTTTGAACGGCGAGCTTGACGAGCTGCTCGACGCGCTGATAGCCGCCGACAGAGCGGAAAAGCTGAAAGCGAGCGCAGGCAATGAATGAGATAAACACGCTTGTTTTAAGCGACGATAAAAGCGGGATCGAAAAAGCGGCAGAAATAATCAAAAGCGGCGGCATTGTCGCATTTCCGACCGAAACGGTCTACGGTCTCGGTGCAAATGCTCTCTCGGCAGACGCCTGCCTTAAAATATTCAAAGCAAAGGGCAGAGCCGCCGATAATCCGCTTATTGTGCATATCTGCGACATCGACGATCTTTATGACATCGTTTCCGAGGTGCCGGACAAAGCGAGAGCCTTGGCGGAGCATTTCTGGAGCGGTCCGCTCACGATGATATTCAGGAAAAAAAGCGTTATTCCCGACGAAGTTACCTGCAATATGGACACTGTTGCGGTGAGGTTTCCGTCACACCCGACGGCGCAGGCGCTTATTCGTCTGTCGGGCGTGCCGATAGCCGCGCCGAGTGCGAACCTTTCGGGCTCGCCGAGCCCTGTGACGGCGCAGCACTGTATCCGCGATCTCACAGGCAGAGCGGACGCTGTTATAAACGGCTCTGACTGCGAATGCGGAGTCGAATCGACTATTTTACTTATGACTGCCGAGCCGCCTGTTTTACTGCGGCCGGGCTCGGTAACAGTCGAGCAGATCGAGAGCGTTATCGGCAGGATAAAGATCGATAAAGCGGTGCTTGAACCGCTCGAGCCGGACAGAAAGGTTTTGTCGCCGGGGCTGAAATACAAGCATTATTCCCCGAAAGCGAGAGTTATTATCGTGGACGCGCCGAGGGATAAATATATCGACTATGTTAATTCTCACGCGGCAGACGATGTTGCCGCAATGTGCTTTGACGGCGATGAAAACGAGCTTTCGGTCAAATGCGTGCCCTACGGTGACGAGACGGACGCTGAAACTCAGGCGCACGGGCTTTTTTCGGCGCTTCGGTCTGCCGACGAGCTCGGAGTTTCGACGGTTTATGCGCGGCTGCCCGATAAAAACGGAGTCGGGCTTGCGGTGCTCAACCGCCTTCTCAGAGCGGCGGGCTTTGAAAAGATAAAACCTTGACGAAAGGCGGACGGACGAAATGATAATCGGTATAACCGGTCAGACGGGAGCCGGAAAGTCAACTGTCTGCCGTTATTTAGCGCAGTCGGGCGCCGCGGTGGTGGACGCTGATGTTATTGCGAGATCGGTCATTGAAAGCGAGAGCGTCAAATCGGCACTTGCCGAAGCGTTCGGCAGCGACATTCTCAGCGGCGGCAATATCGACCGCAGACTGCTTGCAAAACGCGTCTTTTCAAGCAGGGAGAACACCGATCGACTAAACGGCATTATGCACCCGCCGATCATTGAAAAAATGCTGTCGGCTGCGCAAAGCGCATTGAAAAACGGTGCGGTTGCCGCAATTTTCGATGCTCCGCAGCTTTTTGAAAGCGGGCTTGATAAATACTGCGACGCTGTTGTCGCTGTGACTGCCGCCGCTTCGGTCCGCAAAAAGCGAATAATCGAGCGCGACGGGCTGACGCAGGATCAGGCGGACGATCGGCTGAAGGCCGCACTGCCCGACGGTTTTTTTAAATCCCACTGCGATTTTTCGGTCTGCACCGATTCGGGCGACCCGAAATCGGCGGCGGATATGATCTTAAATTTTATCGGAGAAAGGAGAGCCGAACTTGAAAAAGCTGATAAAATCGGTAATATTTCTTGCGGTAATTGCAACAATAGTTTACGGCGGTGTGATAGGCTACGGCAAGCTGACGCGCTTTCTTTATCCGATGAAATACAGTGAGTATGTTGAAAAATATTCAAATGAATTTGATGTTCCCGAATCGCTGGTTTACGCGGTGATCAAGTGCGAAAGCTCGTTTGACCCGAACGCCGAATCCCATGCGGGAGCAAAGGGGCTTATGCAAATGCTGCCCGAGGCGTTTGAGTGGTCGAAATCGCGCTATAAGGGCGACAGCGGCGGCGACATACTCGATCCCGAAACAAATATCAAATTCGGAACATACATTCTGCGGCTGCACTACGACACCTTCGGCGATTGGCAGGAGGCGGTCGCGGCGTATCATGCGGGCGCAGGCAATGTTAAAGCGTGGCTTGAAAATTCGCAGTATTCAAGCGACGGCAAAACAATAACTAAGTTTCCCGATTCCTGCGCCGACACCGAAAGATATGTCAAAAAAGTGTTCGGCGCACAGGAAAAATATATTGAACTGTATTTCAGCGAAAACATTGAAAGGACTGATAACAATGGCTGAGAAAACTCAGGCACAGCTGCTCAAGGAACAGCTTTTCAAAAAACACAAAAACGGATATTTTCGTCTTAAAGACGGCGACGATGAAAAGATCACTGCATTCGCAGACGGTTACAGCAGGTTTTTAAACGAAAGCCGCACCGAGCGTTTATTTGTTAAAAACGCGGCCGCTCTCGCAAAAAAACACGGATTTACCGAATACGACCGCTCGCAGTCCTACAAAGCGGGCGATAAGGTCTATGTCAACAACCGCGGCAAGGCGCTTATGCTCTGCGTTATCGGCTCCGAGCCGATCTCAAGCGGCGTTCGTATTTCCGCTGCACATATCGATTCGCCGAGGATCGATCTGAAGGCAAACCCGCTTTTTGAAAACGGTGAGCTTGCCTATTTCAAGACGCATTACTACGGCGGTATCAAGAAGTATCAGTGGCCGGCAATTCCGCTCGCGCTCTACGGCACTGTTATCAAGGCAGACGGCGAGACACTCGATATTGCACTCGGCAACGATGAGAACGATCCGAGATTTGTTATAACCGATCTTTTGCCGCACCTTTCGATGGAGCAGTATAAACGCCCTGCACCTCAGCTTATAAAGGGCGAGGAGCTGAATATCCTTATCGGCTCGCGTCCGTTCAACGACGATGAGGAGAGTGAAGCCGTTAAGCTGAACATCATGCGGCTGATAAACGAGAAATACGGTATGACCGAGCAGGACTTTGTTTCCGCCGAGCTGTGCCTTGTTCCTGCATTCGATGTGTGCGATATCGGCTTTGACCGCTCAATGATCGGCGGCTACGGCCATGACGATCGCGTTTGCTCGTATCCTGCGCTCATGGCGGCTCTCGATGTCAAATCGCCGAAGAACACCTGCATCACCGTGTTGACCGACAAGGAAGAAGTCGGATCGGACGGCAACACGGGTCTGCAATCGGCTTATCTTAAAAACTTTGTCTATGATCTTTCGGCAAAGGGCAATGAGGACGGCTATTTTGTTCTCTCAAGATCCAAATGCCTGTCTGCCGATGTCAACGCAGCATTCGACCCGACATTCTCCGATGTTTTCGAGCGTCAGAACAGCTCGGTCGTCAACGGCGGCGTTGTTATCACTAAATACACAGGCTCAAGAGGCAAGTCCGACACTTCGGACGCTTCCGCAGAATATATGGGATATATCCGCAATATGCTCGATAAAAACGGCGTCGTCTGGCAGACAGGCGAGCTCGGCAAGGTCGATGCGGGCGGCGGCGGAACTGTTGCGAAATATATTGCAAATCTCGATGTCGATACTGTTGATCTCGGTGTTCCGGTGCTTTCGATGCACGCGCCGTTTGAAGTTATCAGCAAGCTCGATCTCTATATGGCATACAGTGCTTTTCTCGCATTTTTCGAGGACTGATACCGCGGAATAACGACAAAAAACCTTTCATATTATTGACTGAAAGAAAAAATGAAAGGTTTGAAAAGCATGATTTCGTTTACCGCAAAAGTCACAAAAAAGAGGGTAGCCGCCGCGCTTTTGTGCGTTGCCGTGATAATTTGCATTGCCGCCTCGTCGGTGTTTGCAAGCAGCTCAGAACCGCAGACCGACGGCTCGACCGCGGCGCTCAGAGAGCAGTTTTTGCGCTCGTTCGGCTATGAATGCGACTTCTCATCGGAGGTCGAAAAACGCACGGCTATCCCATCGGAGTTTGACGAGGTTTACCGAAAATACAACGAGCTGCAAAAGTCGCAGGGCTATGATCTTTCGGCGTTTTCGGGGCAGACCGCAACGCTGTGGTCGATCCCTGTTACAAACTACGGCGAGGATAATGTTTTCGCGTCGATACTGACGATCGACGGCAGGATCATCGGCGGCGACATTCATTCAACTCAGCTCGACGGTTTTATGCACGGATTTAAAAAGACGGGGTGATCCCGAAAGGAGCAAAAAATGGCGTATTTACGGCTGGACAGGCTTGTATCCAATGCTTGCGGACTTCCGAGAGGAAAGGCTGCGGCATTCATTTGCAGAGGCCGCGTGAGTGTTGACGGCACCGTGATAAGACAGGCGGACGCGAAGGCAGACACTCAAAAGAGCGTTATCTGCCTGGACGGCGAACAGCTTAAGACGGACGATCATGTTTACATTATGATGAACAAGCCCGAGGGAGTCGTTTGCGCAAACGAGCCGGACGAAAAAACGGTGTTTGACATTCTGCCGGAAAAAATGCGCCGAAAGAAGCTTTGCTGTGTCGGCAGGCTCGATAAGGATACCACGGGGCTGCTGATCATAACCGACGACGGGCAGTTCGTGCACAACGCCGCAAACCCGAAAAAGGGTGCTCTCAAGCGATATATCGCAACTTTGGCGGAACCGCTGACCGATGAAGCTGCGGCGAGGCTCAGGCAGGGCGTCACGCTGGCGGACGGAACGCAGGTCGAGCAAAGTGAAGTCAATATCCTGTCGGACGACAGGCTGACCGCCGAGATCGCTATAACCCACGGCAGATACCATCAGGTCAAGCGTATGGCGGCGGCTGTCGGCAACCGCGTCGAGTCGCTCAGGCGAATAAGTATCGGCGGTATCACGCTGGACGAAGGTCTTGCGCTCGGAGAGTGTCGGTATATGTCGGATAGTGAATTAAAAGTTTACAATTAGTTCATATATCACTATTTTGCAATAAAAGCTGATATTTTGTTTATCTTGTCTAAAAACAAAAAATATGTTTGTGCATTTGTTCTAAGTGACTGGTTTTATTTGTGATGTTTGACCATATTGACGCCAAATTTTTATACAATTTTTTATTGCATTTTCTAAGATATTGTGATAATATAATTATATGATTTTCGGCGTATTGACGAAGATCACTCAGTTTAGGAGGAATATTAAAATGGCTAAGGTATCCCTTAAAAACATTTACAAAAAATATGCAGGCGGCGTGCTTGCGGTATCGGATTTCAACCTTGAGATCAAGGATAAGGAATTTATGATCTTTGTCGGCCCGTCCG
>CAVGWP010000003.1:66368-70401 GCA_963633095.1 bacterium
GTCCGGCTGCGGTAAATCAACAACTCTGCGTATGATCGCAGGTCTTGAAGAGATCTCCGAAGGTGAGCTTTATATCGGCGACAGACTGGTTAACGATGTTCCACCGAAGGACAGAGATATTGCGATGGTTTTCCAGAACTACGCTCTTTATCCGCACATGACGGTTTATGATAACATGGCATTCGGTCTGAAGCTCAGAAAGACTCCGAAGGACGAGATCAAGCGCCGTGTTGACGAAGCTGCAAGAATCCTCGGCATCGAGCCGTATCTCACAAGAAAGCCGAAGGCTTTGTCCGGCGGTCAGCGTCAGCGTGTTGCGCTCGGTCGTGCTATCGTTCGTGAGCCGCAGGTCTTCCTGCTTGACGAGCCGCTTTCCAACCTCGATGCTAAGCTGCGTGCGCAGATGCGTACCGAGCTTGCTCAGATCCATCAGCGTCTCGGCACAACATTCATCTACGTAACCCATGACCAGACAGAGGCTATGACAATGGCTGACCGTATCTGCGTTATGAAAGACGGTCTTATTCAGCAGGTCGATACTCCGCAGCATCTTTATGATCTGCCCTGCAACAAGTTTGTCGCAGGCTTCATCGGCACACCGCAGATGAACTTTATCGACGCCAAGGTCATCAAGAAGGGCGACGACTATTATGTTCAGTACGGCTCTGAGGATACCAAGCGCAGACTCGGCATTAAATTCGATATTAAGCTGCCCGAATATAAGAATGAAAAGAATGTTCTTGAGCAGTATGTTGATAAGGAAGTTATCATCGGTATTCGTCCGGAGCATATCCACGATGAGCCGAAGCTCCTTGAAGAGTTCAGCGCAGGCATTGTTGACGCTAAGGTTGAAATCACCGAGCTTATGGGTGCTGAAACTTATCTGTATCTTGATTCCGAGGGTCACAACATGATTGCTCGTGTTGCTCCTGAGACAACCGCTAAATCCGGCGATGAGATCAAGATCGCGTTCGAGCCGAACAAGATCCACCTCTTCGATAAGGATACAGAGCAGGCTATCTGCCACTAATCTGTAAATAAAGACCTCTGCTTTTGCAGAGGTCTTTTTGTTATGCATTACATCACGAAGAACATGAAAAAACCTCTGCTAATGCAGAGGTTTTTATCTTACATCTTACATATGGTCGCTTACGTAATGCTCGCCTGCGTGCTCGAGGTCCTCGGGGATCAGCTTATCATCGAAATGGATCATAAGATCATCCTTTTCGAGTGCCGCCTGAAGCGCCTTGATATCGACCTTATTGATATCGCAATCGCTGTCGATAGCGGCGGCGACTGCCGTTCCTGCCGCCTGACCTGTGACGATTGCCGGCGGAATAACACGAAGAATATCCCAACCGTATCCCTTTGCACTGGCGCATCTGCCTGCAGTGATAAGATTGTCAAAGTCCTTATGAACAAGGGCGCGGTACGGCACTTCAAAGAGGAAATCTCTGCGGTCAAAATCGCAGATAGCGGCGATAGAGTCATCAAAATGACGGTAAGCGTCGTCCTCACTGAATACATGACCGCCCTCGATACAACGGGTCGTTCTAAACTGCGGCTGCGACGGGGTTATGATAACATCTCTCGAGAAGCGCTCATCGCCCTTTAAGCTGTCGAGCAGGATCTTCTGATTTCTGATAATGTAATCGGTGACATCTTCGGCTGTCGTGCCCTTGTAGAGCGGAACATTATCAGGCTGATTATGACCGTAAAGGTCGATATTTCCGCCATAGGCTCTGTCGTAGAGCTTTCCGATATTGTTCGACTCAACAACTCTGCGGCAGCTGTCGATATCAGCCTTGTAGGTGCAATATGTAAAGTAGTTTTTACCGTCGATACACGGAACGCCTGCACGGTAGATAACATCGGCGTCGCCGGTTGCGTCGATAACATAGTCGGCAGGATAATAGCGTCTGCCGTCCTTACCGTTGACAACAATGCCCTCGCAGTGGTTGCCGTTCATAACAGGGCCTAAAATATCGACATCGACAAGCAGATCGATCTTTGACTCGACAACAAGCTCTGTGAGCGCAAGCGCGAAGATATTAGCCGAGTAGCCTGTGATATATCTTTGACCGCCCCTGTCCTTCGGGGTGTCGCTGTCCTCCTTCCACTTCGGGGGAACAGTATCGAAACCGTATTTAATGGAGAGATCAAAGAACTCCTGGCTCATGCCCTTGATGATCTTTGTTCCTCTGCCGTTGCAGGCGGGGACAAAATAGTTGATAAGTCCGTTTGTTGCAAGGCCGCCGAGATTGAGATTTTTCTCGAGCAGAAGCACCCGAACGCCGTGACGGGCGGCAGCGACTGCCGCCGCAACGCCTGCGACGCCTGCGCCGCAAACAATAAGGCTGTATTTCTGTTTAACGGGGATCTTTTCGCTGTAATTTAAAAAGCGATCGTCCATTTAGCACACTCCCATAAGTAAAGCTCCTAATTCCTTCATTCAGTATAATACATTTTTTTTGGTTTGTCTATACCGAAAAAATATTTCTGTAAAAATAAAATGCCGCCCGTTGCCACGGCAGGCATGCCGCACTCAGTTTGTGCGATTGGATAGAAAAAATGCCCGCCCGTTGCCACGGCAGGCATGCCGCGGGAAGTTTGTGCGATTGGATAGAAAAAAGCCCGCCCGTTGCCACGGCAGGCATGCCGCACTCAGTTTGTGCGATTGGATAGAAAAAATGCCCGCCCGTTGCCACGGCAGGCATGCCGCGGGAAGTTTGTGCGATTGGATAGAAAAAAGCCCGCCCGTTGCCACGGCAGGCATGCCGCACTCAGTTTGTGCGATTGGATAGAAAAAATGCCCGCCCGTTGCCACGGCAGGCATGCCGCGGGAAGTTTGTGCGATTGGATAGAAAAAAGCCCGCCCGTTGCCACGGCAGGCATGCCGCACTCAGTTTGTGCGATTGGATAGAAAAAATGCCCGCCCGTTGCCACGGCAGGCATGCCGCGGGAAGTTTGTGCGATTGGATAGAAAAAAGCCCGCCCGTTGCCACGGCAGGCATGCCGCACTCAGTTTGTGCGATTGGATAGAAAAATGGCCCGACAGTAAGATAGGTTCTTGTCGGGCATAAAAAGTCGGATAATATGCGGCTGCCCACAGAAAAGCCTCCCCTTTTGTGTAAAAGGGGAGGCTCGCTATAGTGCTTTCAACAGACTGATGCGGTATCAATATTATTCGGCTTTGCCGCCGTCTTTTGTATCGGACTTTTTATCCTCTGCGTTTTGACGGCTTGATGAGCGCTTTTTAAAGACATAAGCGCCGTTTTCATCGACATCGCAGGTGATCTTTGCGCCGGGTTTAACGGTGCCGTCGAGCATAGCCTCGCTCAGAGCGTCCTCGATCTTAGACTGGATCGCTCTGCGGAGCGGACGCGCGCCGTAGACCGGATCGAAGCCCGCATCGGAGATCTTGTCGATCGCGTTTTCGGTGAAATCAACATCGATATCACGAACGGCAACTCTCTTTGAGAGCTTATCGAGCATATTCTTCGCAATGAGCTTGATATGATCGTGAGTGAGCTGATGGAACACGATAATATCGTCCACACGGTTCAGAAACTCAGGTCTGAAATTGCGTTTGAGCTCGCCCATAACATCTTCTCTGATCGACTCCTGAGTAGTCTCGGCAGTCTCGCCGAAGCCAAGGCTCTTCTTCTCGGTGATAAGACGGGCACCGACATTTGATGTCATGATGATTATTGTGTTTTTAAAATTGACATGTCTGCCCTGAGAATCGGTGAGCACACCGTCGTCAAGTATCTGAAGCAGAATATTGAACACATCGGGGTGTGCCTTTTCGATCTCATCGAACAGCACAACGCAATACGGCTTTCTTCTTACCTTTTCGGTAAGCTGACCGCCCTCATCGTAGCCGACATATCCGGGAGGAGAACCGACAAGCCTTGAAACGGTGTGCTTCTCCATATACTCCGACATATCAAAACGGATCATAGCGTTTTCATCGCCGAACATCGTTTCGGCAAGCGCCTTGCAAAGCTCGGTCTTACCGACGCCTGTCGGG
>CAVGWP010000003.1:70411-91334 GCA_963633095.1 bacterium
GCCTGTCGGACCGAGGAAGATAAACGAACCGATAGGACGGTTGGGGTCTTTGAGTCCGACTCTGCCGCGGCGGATCGCTCTCGCAACTGCGCTGACAGCCTCGTCCTGACCGATGATACGCTCATGCAGGGTGCTTTCGAGGCGGAGCAGTCTTTCGCTTTCCTCCTCGGTGAGCTGAGCGACCGGAACGCCTGTCCAGCCGGAAACGATCTCAGCGACCTCTTCGGGGGTGACTTCTTCGGTCACGCCGGAATTTTTCTTATGCCACTGCTCCTTTTCCTCGGTGAGCTTTGCCTGAAGCTCACGCTCGGTGTCGCGGAGTCCTGCCGCCTTTTCAAAGTCCTGCGACTGAATGGCGGCGTTCTTTTCGTCCTTGACGGCTTTAAGCTCTGTTTCTATCTCTTTAACTCCGTCGGGCGCGGTGAACGCACGGAGCTTTACTTTTGACGCCGCTTCATCGATAAGGTCGATAGCCTTATCGGGCAGGAAACGGTCGGTTATATATCTCGAAGAAAGATCGACAGCGGCTTTGATAGCCTCATCAGTTATCTTGACCTTATGATGAGCCTCATATTTATCGCGCAGACCTTTAAGAATAAGCTCTGCTTCCTCCTTGGACGGCTCGCCGACGGTCACAGGCTGGAAACGGCGTTCGAGAGCCGCATCCTTTTCGATATACTTACGGTATTCATTGAGCGTTGTTGCGCCGATGACCTGAAAATCGCCTCTTGCAAGCGACGGCTTCAAAATGTTTGCTGCGTCTGCCGAACCCTCGGACGCACCTGCGCCGACGATGGTGTGCAGTTCATCGATAAACAGAATGATGTTGCCTGCCGCTTTGACTTCATCAATAGCGGATTTAATTCGCTCCTCGAAATCGCCTCTGTATTTAGTGCCTGCGATCATGCCTGTGAGGTCAAGCGCGACAACTCGTTTATCACGCAGCGGCTCAGGCACCTCGCCCTCGGCAATTTTGAGTGCGAGTCCCTCTGCGACAGCGGTCTTACCGACGCCCGGTTCACCGATAAGGCAGGGGTTGTTTTTGGTTCGTCTTGTAAGTATCTGAATAACACGCTCGATCTCAGACGCTCTGCCGATAACAGGGTCGAGCTTCATCTGCTTTGCTTCGGCGGTGAGATCTCTGCCGAATTTATCGAGCGTTTTGGTGGATTTTGAGCCGTGACGCGCCCCGGAGGCTGTGTGGCCTGCGGCGTTTTCCTCGCCTACTCCTTCGAGCAGCTTCGACACTATCTCCTGCGGATCTGCGCCCATTTCGCTGATGAAACGGTTTGCATAGTTGCCCTCTTTAAGCACCGAGAGCAAAAGCGGGATCGTGTTGACAGCGGTCATGCCGAGCTGTCTTGCAAATTCGATAGCGACCTCTAAAATACGCTTTGAGGTCGGAGTCATATCCTGCGGGCCGAGACGGACGGGGTTGCCTCTGCCGATCTCGCTTTCAAGCAGCTCTTCGAGCTTATCCGCTGTAACGCCGACGCTCTCAAGCGTGTCTGACGCCGGCGATTGTTCGCTTTTTAATATTCCGAGCAAAATATGCTCGCTGCCGACATAGTTGTGACCGAGCTCGCCTGCCGATTCGATCGCAAGGTTTAAAGCATTGTTCGCATCCTGTGTAAATCCATTGAATCTATACATATAAATCAACTCCTTGAATTTAAGTATGGACGGCTTTTTCTGCGTTTAACACAGCTTTTCTCTGACCGTCCGTGCGCGAAGCTTGTCGCGCGTTTCTTCATCGAGCGCACCGCCTGCCTGCTGCTGAAGAGATGCCGGCTGACAGGTGAGGATAAGCTCGTCTATTGTTTCGATCGGGGCTTTATCAAAAATGCCCATGCCTGCGCCGAGACGCAGCTTGCTGCCGAGATCGGAGAACTCGGCGGACGAGAGCATTCTTGCCGACGAAAGCAGCCCGTAGGCACGGTAGACCATATCCTCGAGCTTATCGCGGTCTATCCCGGCTCTTGCCTGACGCTCACGCGCCACGACCTGACCGGTCATTGTTTCGAGGTTTTCGATAGCCGCCTGTTCCGAAATCCCGAGCGTTACCTGATTGGAAAGCTGGTACATCGAACAGCGGACTTTGCTGCCCTCACCGAAGGTACCTCTTAATGTAAGCCCTATTTTTGAAATGGTGTTGTTGAGCGGATCGACGGCGCCCATAGTCTCGAGTGCGGGGATATGGAGCATTGCGCACGCTCTCATGCCCGTGCCGAGGTTTGTCGGACATTCAGTGAGATAACCGAGCTCGGGATCGAACGCAAATTCAAGCGTTTGATCGAGCAGAACATCTATTCTCTCGGCTGTTTTATACGCCTCTTTCAGCGAAAGACCTGCCGATAGCACCTGTATGCGAATATGATCTTCTTCGTTTATCATGACCGAGATCTGCTCGTCTTCGGTGACAAGAAGCGCGCGTCCCTGACCGTTTTCGGCAAACTCCGGACTGATCAGGTGGCGTTCTGCCATTGAATAAGCCTTGATCCTCGAGATCTTATCCATATCATAAAAGACAAACCTTCCCGACCATTCGCTCTCGGTTTTGAGCAGAGCGTCGGAAACCTTTTGGATAACCTCGTATTTCTGCTCAGAGGTCATTTTATTCGGGAAAGGATAGCCTTTTAGGTTTCTGGCTAAACGAATACGTGATGACACGACGACATCGCGCTCCGATCCGCTTCGGTTATACCACTTATCCGTCATTTTAATCCTCCTGTTTCTTCTCGAGCGCTTTTATCTGATCTCTGTATTCAGCCGCCTTTTCATAGTCCTCACGGGTGACGGCTTCGTTTAACTGCCTTTTAAGCTTATCGATCTCGCTTTCGGTTTTGACTTCTTGCGGCGCACTGCCCGGCACCTTGCCGACATGGCGTGTTTTGCCGTGCATTTGGCGGATAGAGGGCATGAGCTGTTCTCTGAAAGTCGTGTAGCATTCGGGACAGCCGAGCTTACCGCACTTTGCGATCTGATCAAAAGTACTTCCGCAGCTGCCGCAGGTTAACAGATGAGCCACCGCAGGCATTCTGTCCTCAAACAGCGACGACCAAAGATCGCTCACATCGAACGGATCAAAGCCTGCCATTCCGAGCTTATGCGCGCACTCAGAGCAGAGATGATACTCATTTGTAACGCCGTTTATCGTTTGTTTGATATAAGTTGTTGCTTCATTTTTCTTGCAGTTTGCACATAACATAAGTCATTCCTCCTTATCGGACTTTTCTGTGCTTTTTTCATTGCGTTCTTAAACGCAGGTTATCAGCATTTGTTTTAAAACCGAGGCTCTGAGCTTATTTCTCAGCTCGACCGGCACCATCGAATAACATTTATCATCCGACGCCGCATCGATAAGAGCAGCCGCGCCTTTCGGAATTATGCCCTGCGAGCTTAAATTGTCTATCAGGACACGCGCTGTGTTTCGGCTGATCTCATCGCCTATCGAATTGACAAGGTGCATAAGCGCGCTTGAACGGTCTACCTGAATACGCCGTATTCTGATATATCCGCCGCCGCCGCGCCTGCTCTCGACTATATATCCTTGCTCGGGAGTGAATCTCGATGAGATAACATAGTTTATCTGGCTTGGCACACAGCCGAAGGCGTTTGCCAATTCGTTTCGCTTTATCTCAGCCGTTCCGATATCCGACTTGCTGATCATTTCCATGATCGCATTCGTTATAATATCACTCATCCTCATTTTCCGATCATCCCTTTTTCTTATCTTTGACTTTATTATAAATAGTTAGTCAAAGAAAGTCAAAGTTCAAATCTCGTTTTTTGACCTTGTTTCGGACAGATTTTTCTGTGAAATAAGGTGTTTTCTGCTGATTTTAAAAAGTTTCTCCGATTTTCTTCGATTTTCAAAATTTATGATTATATCTTTTTGTAACCAAAACAACGGCAGACGATATACTAATAGTGAAAGGCGGGCAGGTACTTAAAATCGCCAAAAGTCCGTCTGCGGAAGGAGGAGAATCATGAGCTGTTTCAATTTCGGTTCTAACGGCTGCTGTGAGTGGATCATCCTGATCATTCTCATCGCAATTCTTTGCGGCGATAACAACAGCGGCTGCGGTTGCTCGAACTGCTGACCACGGTTTTCCGCTGCCCCCGAAACAAGGCACTGTTTCGGGGGTACTGCGTTTTTATACAACGGAAACGCGGACTGCATTTAAACAGTCCGCGTTTCCGAAAACAAATAATAAGAGGAGATGTATGAATCGAAGTAAGCATAAATTAGAAGGGGTTGACCGATCGCCGCGCTGACACGGCGGATCGGTCTTTTGCAATTCATCTTTGGGGGAGATTTTTTATTGCAAGTTCATAATAACAGAAATTTATGAATAAATCTTTACGGCAGTTTGAAAAATAAAAAAAGCTTTTGTTAACAAATTACATATTTAACCATTGTTCTCGTAATATTCGACTGCCTTCGACATAAACTCCTCTGTGACATTGAAAAGCTCGGCAAGCTCCCAGATCTGAGTTGCGCCGCCTTTCAAAGCCTTGCCGAGTTCATCCGGCTTTATCAGCAGCCGAATCGCAAAAACATCAGCCCTGCGCTCTGCTCTGCGGCGATCGCACACGGTGGACGACTGATCGTAAAACGCACCTGCAAGACAATGCCCCAGCTCATGTGCCAGACGGACGCGTTCCTCGGCGCAGGTAGTCGGGCAGAAAGGATCCATTGCGATAAAACAACCGCCTTCGTCGTCGCAAAGCGACAGACTTTTGCAGCCGGACAGGCGAAAGCTGTCTACCCGAACGCCGCTTTTTCCGGCAAAATCATATAATTCGCTGAGCTCTTTCATGTCCGTCACCTCCTGACGCATAAGCTAAAATCGGCTCATTTTTCGTTTTTCTTCTGCTCGCGGATAAATTTAGCATAGCGCTTGACATCCTCGAGCATTTCATCGCTGATCTCATCAGCGTCGCCGCCCCAGAGAGCATATTTTATATTTGTGTCCGGCGTTTTCTCGGCAAAAGCGTCATCGCTCACACCAAGAATATAGTCGGTCGTTGTGCCGAACAGGCGGGCAAGCTTTGTCAGTGCCTCGGGCGTGGGAGTCGATTGCCCTGTTTCCCATTTGCCGACCGACTGTTGGGACAGCCCCATGTGTTTCGCAAGATTTGCCTGCGACCAGTCGTTGTTCTGCCTGAGCAGCTTGATCCTTTTACAAAACAGTTCGTTCATACAAAAAACCTTACCTTTTTTACGATCTTTCTAAAGCTTAGATTTTCGCTTTGTAACAATAGTATACTACTTTAGGTTGTAAAAAGTCAAGAGTTTTTGCAATATTTTTATTGACAACGCCTATGAGTTGTGGTATAGTGAACTTGCAACAACGGTTAGTGGTTGTTGCAAAGGAGGATAACAGCTAATATGCGTAGTATCAAGAAAATCAGGCTCAGCCGCGGCTACACTCAGAAATATGTCGCTTATAAGACAGGAGTGAGCCAGCAGGCGGTGGTCAAATGGGAGAGCGGTATAACGGCGCCTACATATCCGCACCTCAAAAGGCTCGCAAAAACTCTCGGCTGCACGGTGGACGAGCTTTATGATGATTAGATAGTAGCTTATTAACTGTACCTTAATCAGTACAAATTTAAAAAAGGAGAGATGCGATGATCTGCATTTTAAACGGATCGGCTGAGTGCGACGGCTGTATGCAGTGTATGCAGCTTGACAGCCGACTGCACTGCGAGCTTTGCGGCGGAGCTATCGACGGCGAATACTACGATCTCGACGGTATCGTCATCTGTCCCGACTGCATAGTCGATTGCCGCCGCCGCGACTGAAAAGGAGGCTGTATGAAGAAGAATATACGGCAGAGTATGCGTTCGCTGCTTTCACTGCCTGTGGGCGGCGAGGACGATATAAAGGATCTGCATAATGTCGGGGTCAAAAGCCGCCGACCTTACAACAGCGAGCTTATCGCGCTCAGGCTGTTTGAGGCGGCGTGCAGGGGAGAGCTTTCCGCGCTCAAGGAAGTCGTGCGGCTTGACAGCGAGAGCGAAAGCATTGCAGACACTGTCACGATAGTTTCGGATATCGGTGAGCGCAAATGACGGTTTTTCTGTCGAAGCTTGTCGGCAAAGGCTATGATGATTTTTGGCGTTCGCACGCCCGATACCGTGTGCTTAAGGGCGGTAAGGGATCGAAGAAATCGGCGACAACGGCGATTAACATTATCTATCGGATAATGGCGTATAAGGACGCAAATGCGCTTGTTGTGCGGCAGGTTATGGACACACACCGAACATCTACATTCGCACAGCTCAGATGGGCAATAGGCAGGCTCGGCGTTGCGCACCTGTGGAAATGCACCGTCAGCCCGATGGAAATGACATATTTGCCGACAGGGCAGAAGATACTCTTTCGCGGATTTGATGATGTTTTGAAGCTTGCGTCTACGACTGTTGACAAGGGTTATCTTTGCTGGGTGTGGATCGAGGAAGCTTATGAAATACCGAGTGAAGCGGACTTTGACAAGCTCGACTTATCTGTGCCGAGAGGGGCGGTGCCGCCGCCTTTATTCAAACAGACGACGCTGACATTCAATCCGTGGCACGAGGGGCATTGGCTCAAATCCCGATTTTTCGACAGTCCGCCCGACAATGCCGACATATTCAGCACGACATATCTTTGCAATGAGTTTTTGGACGATACCGACCGCGCGGTGTTCGACCGCATGAAAAAGGATAATCCGAGGCGGTATGCCGTTGCGGGGCTCGGTGAATGGGGTGTGTCTGAGGGGCTGATTTTCGAGAACTGGACTGTCGGAGAGTTTCATAAAGATAAGCTGTGCCGCGCGCCAAATTACCGCCATATCTTCGGTCTTGACTACGGCTACACGAACGACCCGACCGCATTTGTCGCGGCGGCGGTCAACATGAAAGAGCGGCTGCTGCTTATCTACGACGAGCATTACGAAACGAAAATGCTCAACCGCGATATTGCCGCGATGATAAAGGAAAAGGGCTATGCGAAAGAGCGGATATATGCCGACAGTGCCGAGCCGAAATCAAACGATGATCTTCGGCGCTTGGGGATAAATCGTATAACTCCTGCGCAGAAAGGCAAGGACAGTGTTTTGAACGGGATCGCGGCGATACAGGAATACCGAATTATTGTTCATCCCGACTGCAAGAACACGATAAAAGAGCTATCTTCCTACTGCTGGGAAGAAAGCAAAACGGGTGTGCGGCTTAACCGACCCGCCGACAAGAACAATCATATCTGCGACGCACTCAGATATGCGTTTTTAGACCTGAAAATGTGCGTTCCCGATCAATACTTTTCGCCGCCATGCGAGGAGATGACCTGGGATATTTAAAAATGAAAGGAATGTTAATATGCAAGGATCCAAACCACAGGATCAGACACCGCCGTGCCTTACGGTGCGGTATAACCACCGTGATCTGCCGCTTGATGAAAAGCAGGCGGCAAAGTATGCCCAGATCGGGCTGAAATACGAGTCTGCCGCAAAGGTGCTCGGACTTTTAGCGGTGCTCGATGATGTGAGCGTTTCGGAATATATAAAGACGCTCTCAGAGGACGCCCGCAAAAAAGTGTCGGAACGCTACGGCGGACTGAACGATACGCAGACGGATAAAATGATCGCCCTTTTAAAAGGCGATGAAAGCGAGCCGGACGAAGAAACGGAGTTTTCGGAGTTTTTTCCCGAAACAAAGCTTGCCGATATTGAAAAGCGGGTGTCCGATCTTGCGCTTGAGCGCGGTATCAGCATAACCGACGCATATTTGCGCCTGCTCTATAAGGAAAAACGCCTTTGCGATGAATACAAAACCGCAAAAGCGAAGCAGTCTGAAAAAACACTCGGTTCGATGAGCTCGGCGCAGGACAGCGGAGTATCAGGTGCTGTAAGCGCTATGCTCAGCGGACTCAAAAAATAAAATCAAAAGGAGAAAAATTATATGTCTATCAACACTTTGGAATTTAAAACAAAACTCACCGACGGGCTGGACGAACAGCTTGTCGCAAAATCCGCGACCTCATTTATGCTCGACAATGTTATGAGAGCAAAATTCGTGGGCGCAAAAACCGTGCTTATCCCGAGCGTCGATTTTGTCGGGCTCGGCGACTACGACCGCGAAAGCGGCTTTGCAAGCGGCGGCGTTACCCTCACCCACAAATCCTACACGCTTACACGCGACCGCGGCAGAACCTTCACTATCGACAGAGAGGACATGGACGAGATCGGTATCTCGAACCTTGCGGGTCAGCTCATGGGCGAGTTTGTCCGCACCGAGGTCGCGCCCGAGATCGACGCTTATGTGCTGTCTAAGCTTGCCGCCACAGCAAAGGCTCAGTCTCACACCGAGAGCCTCGCTTCCGGCAAGACTATTGAGAACGGCTGCTTGAAGCTGCTCTCGAAGCTGATCGCCGATGTCAACGATCAGGCAGGCTACGATGAGCCTACAGTCGCTTTTCTCAACCCGACATTTTATAATGCACTGATGAACAGTGAGGAGCTTTCACGCCGTATCGATATCGTCAGCTTTGAAAAAGGCAGTATCAACACGCAGGTGAAGTTTTATAACGGCTGCGCGCTGATCCCCGTTTCCGACAGCAGAATGAAAACCGCTTTCGATTTTAAAGACGGTATCACCGCAGGCGAGACAGACGGCGGCTTTGCACCGTCCTCAGGCGCATCCTCTATCGGTGCGGTGGTTTTGCCGAAGAAGGCCTGCTCGCTTATCAAAAAAACCGAAAAGATCCGTATTTTCGAGCCGGATCAGAACTATGATCTCGACGCTTACAAGTTCGACTATCGTATTTATTACGACTGCCTGATCCCCGACAGCCGCAAGAACACTGTTTTTGCATATATCTACTGATAACCGAACGGGCAGGCGGGCGGGAGAAGATCATTTTTTGAAGGGAAGATGAAAATGAGCGATAAATTCGCAACAGAAATTTTTGAACGGTATCGCGCCGCCGCCGCTGAAAAAGCGGCGATAGGCAAGCGCGGTATCAACGAACAGGCGGCTTTAAACCGCAGATTTTACAGCGGCGATCAGTGGGCGTCGAACGCTCCGCAAAATCGTCCGCTCGTGCGGTACAATGTTCTGCGGCGTATCGGCGATTATAAGGCCTCGGCGATTTTGCCCGCGCCGCTGACAGTGCGTTTTTCGGCACTCGGAGACGCCGAACAGGACGAAAGCGCATTGGAAGCAGTTGCGGCAATGAGCGACTATTTCTCAGTGGTGTCGGAGCGGATCGGGTTCGATCGTCTTATGCTCAGAGCGCTCACCGACGCATATATCACAGGCACAGGCGTTATCTACGCTTACTGGGACGGCGATATCCGCACAGGCAGATACCTCGACCGCGGGCGCAGGCTTGAGATAATGGGCGATATCAAGTGCGAGACATTGGGAGTTGAAAACCTCTACCTCGGTGACTGCGACTGCACGGACATTCAGCAGCAGCCGTATATCATCATAGCAAAGCGTCAAAAGCTTGCGAGAGTGAGAGCGGCGGCAAGGGACTGCGGCATAGATCCCGATCTTATAAAGCCGGATAATGCACTTGACGGCAAGGTGACGGTTTTAACAATGCTCACCCGCCGCAAAAACGAAAACGGAGAATATGATGTCACAGCGGCTGTCTGCACCGAAACAGTCATGCTCCGCCCCGAATTTTCGCTCGGAGTGCGGGTTTATCCGCTGGCTCTGTTCAGTTGGAACGACGATAATATTTCCGGCTACGGCGAAAGCGAGATCACAAATGTTATCCCGAACCAGATAGCGATAAACAGAATGCTCACTGCGAGCGTTTGGTCGGTCATGCTCTCAGGTATGCCGATAATGGCGGTGAACCGAAATTTAGTGCCCAATCAGCGGCTTTCAAACGAGCCCGGGCAGGTCATAGACTACACAGGCCCGCTCGATCAGATCTCAAATTCGGTCAAGTATTTCACACCGCCGGATTATCTCAACAACTACAATGAAACGGTGTCGTCGCTCATCAGCCAGACGCTCAATCAGACAGGCGCAAACGCTGTTGTGCTCGGCGATGTCGATCCTGTGAACACCTCGGCAATTATTGCTGTGCGCGATTCGTCAATGTCACCGATGAAGATATACAAACGCCGTTTCTACGAGTTTTGTGCCGATGTCGCAAAGATATTCGCCGAATTTTGGGTGATGATGTATTTGCACAGAAAGCTCGATATCGAAAGCGGCTATGTTTTCGAGGGAGAGCGGTTCCGCGACCTGCTTATCGGCTGTAAGGTCGATGTTTCGGAGTCTGCCGCCGTTAATGAGGACCAGTCGCTTTCGGTGCTTAATATGCTGCTCGATAAAGGCAAGCTCTCGCTTGCGGAGTATTTGAAGCGCATACCGAGGGGACTTGTGCCCGACAGCTTACAGCTTATCGAAAAGGAGGATGAACAAATTGACGGGTAAAAACGCGATAACGGCTGCCGCCGACCTTTTATGCAGAAACGAACAGCACACGCATTTCCCTGATGAAACACTGCTCTCATGCGCGCTTTCCGCATTAAACAGTGTCTATGCCGATCTGTTTTGTCTGTGCCGTCCCGACGAGCAGTTTGAACCGCTCTGGACGCTCGACGACAAGATAGATCTGCCGCCGAACATACTGCACGACGGCTTTTTGTACGGCGTTGCATATATGCTCGCACAGGCGGACGGCGATTTTGAAGAAGTTGAACGGTTTTGCAGGATGTATAACGACAAGCGCGCTAAATGCCAGCGTATCACGTCAATAGACGATAAATTCTTAAAAGGGTGTGACGCTGATGTTTTATAGCGTGAAAAAGCCGCAGACAGGCGATATTCTTATTCCTCCGATAAACCGCGACTGCATTGATCTTTATAAAAAGGACGGCAGGGTGCTGACCCGAAAGGGAATGAAGCTTTCTTATACCGACGAGCTTTTCACTGAGTCCGACCGCCCGAATGTTCGTATCATCGATCAGCGCTCGCCCGTTGTTATAGACGGACAGCGCTGCAAGGTGTTTTTCGCGCTTAAAACAGTCGGGCAGAACACCGAGATCGTTTTAAAAGCGTATTGCGAAAGCCGAAAGTATGTCTGCCATGTTGTGACTGTCGGCGGTGTCGATTCAAAGGAGTATTACCGCTGTATCGCGTTCAACGGCACTCCCCACACGGGAAGCGGGGTTTATGTTATGTTTTCCTCGATAAAAAGCGAGCAGGTGAACATACAGGGGCTGTATGAGCTGAACGATGAGAAAAACGGCTTTGTGCGTTTTTCCGACGACGACTATTATGCTCCTACCGTTTTGTATCACGGCAGGGGAAACCGCTTTTATCTTGCGGACGAGAATATCCGTTCATCGATAAAAGCACCTGAAAACGGTCAGCCGTTCAACATAATGAGCGGTCGCTTTTGCGCGAAATACCGCACCGACGGCGTTTCAAGCACCTTTTATATGCCGCGCTCGCCGCTTGAATACAAAGAGATATCGATCTCGATGCGCGGCAGCGACGGGCAGACCTACAACTGGACTATCCCTGCCGCCTCCCAGCTTTCGACTGGCTCGCAGAATGTCACCTTTGTTGTATACAACGAGCAGACAGGTGCCGCCGAAACAACGCAAAGGCAGGTCTCGATGTATGTCTATCGCGCGTCCGGCTCAATAACGGCTTATGTCGGCTCGACTTCGAGTGAGATCGCTCTGCCGTATGTCGAGGGTTCGCAGGATAACCTGACCGTCACCGCAACTCTTGAGGACAACGGTTCAAAGCCGCTTTTGAAATGCACCGACTTTTTCACAGTCGAGAGCAAAAGCGGGGCGGGATCGTCGGTCGCGCTGTTCGACAGCGAGCAAAAGAAGATTTATTTCTCCTCGCCGAATGAGCCGATGTATTTCCCCGAATCAAACTCCTGCGAGTTTGACTGCAATGCGGACGGCGGCTTTTCATCGTTTCGCTGCAAGGACACGGTTTTCATCGTTTTCTCCGGCGAAATATATGCCGCAAAGCAGGCGGTGTCGCACATTTCGGGCGGCGTCACGGCTTATAACACGATGAATATAATAAAAACGGGGGCTTATGTCAGGAATGGCTGCGAAAACTCCTGTGCCGTGTCGGACGGCAGGCTTTATTTTCTCTCGGTGCACGGGCATATATGCTCGGTGTCATCGGGCGGCTACGAGGTTAAAAGAGAGTCCGAAAAGGATCTGTCCGATCTGCAAAGTGCTTATGCCGCGGTGTACGACGGCAGGTATCTTTTGATAGGCGGCGGCAGAGGCATTTTCGCCGACGACAGCATGAATGAATTTGATATGTCGGCGGCAGGAGGCGAGGTTTTGCCGTGTATTTCGGGGGAAATGATCGTTCGGCTGACCGATAGAAAGATCGCGGCATACGCTTTTGGCGGCAGCTACGATCAGAGCTTATCGAAAGAGAATGTGCTTTCCGAACGGCAACTTTTCGGCAGATATCTTATCAAAAGCTGCGACGGCGGCACCATAGACAAAAAGACCTTCTATAAGCTGATACTGACGCTCCGATCGGAAAACAGCGAATTTGACTGCACGCTCAGGATCGAGAATGAAAACGGTATCGGGCTGACACGGCGTTTCACCGCCGAGCACGCCGAGACTTATATCCGCGAGATAAATATGCGGCAGAGAGCAAGGTGCCTTTGCGTTTCGCTCACATTGCCGAGCGGAGTCGAAATAAAGGAAGGACGCTTATTTTACACTAAGTAGAAAGGAAAAGGATAAATGGCAAATTCAAATATAATAAATATTTTTCTCTCCGACACCGCCGTTTCGCCGAAGGGCGCTGTGAATTGCGGTGTCCAGGGCGACGACTGCGTGTGCGTTATCAAAGCCGAATGTGAAGATTCGCTGTTCCCTCCACTGTCGGACGGCGAACAGCTCAGAGTCCATGCGGAAGCGGTCACAGGCGGCGGCGAGTTCTGGTTTTCGGGGTTTTTGAATGTCGAGGATAACACTGTCAGTCTTATTCTGCCGGCGGCGGTCAGTCGGGCAGGCGGAGCCGCCGCGCTCTGCTTTGTGTTTTCGGCGGTCGATTCAAACGGCGTTCAGACAAAGGTGAAGTTTTCACCGACTGTGCCGCTGTGCTTTGCGCCGTCGGTCGATATGCACGGTGCAAACACGGTGAACGCGCTTTCCGAGGCTCTCGCGCTTATCGGGAAGTACCGTGCGGCACTCGACGGTATCCCCGATGGCAAGACGGTGCAGGGGGAGATCGACGAGCTTGATGATAAAAAGGTCGATAAGATCGAGGGCAAGGGACTTTCGACAAACGACTACACCGATGAGGCGGTTGCAAGTGTTGCTGATATAGTCAACAAAGTTGACAAAGTTGACGGCAAAGGACTTTCGACCAATGACTACACCGATGAAGCGGTTGCTGAGGTTGCGAAAATTGCAAATAAAGTCGATAAGATTGACGGCAAGGGACTTTCAACAAACGATTATACAGATAGTGATAAAGCAGAAGTCGCAAAGATCGCAGGCAAGCTGGATCGAGCTCTTACAAGGCTGACAGCCGGCGGCACGGACAACATCGATTCGCTCCCGACCGAAAGCGGCAAATCAGCCTACTACTATTCGGACACTGCGTTCGGCATAGACGGGACACTGCCGCCCGACATCGGCAGGCTTGACGGCTTTGTCTTAAAAGAGCACAGAGGCACGCTGTTTTCGTATCAGATAATGCACACAGGCGACCGCACCGATTCAAAGAGCAAGACCTATGTGCGAACAAAATCGACGGCTGTCGGTTCGTGGGGCTCGTGGGTCAAGCTATACTCGTCCGACGATAATGTGCCGCTCACCGAAAAAGGCACATTCACGGCGAATTTCAGCGGCACGAACATTCAGGCTGCCTATTATAAAGTCGGCGATTGGTGCAAGGTCATTATTCCTGTAAGTCTGACTGCGGCAGAATACTCTTCCCCGATAACGGGTTTACCGTTCGCTTCAGCTGAAAGCGTTTCGGGCGTGTGTGCAAGTGCGATGACAAACATCAGCGAGGTAGGCGAAATAGTTTGTGAAATAGCTAAAAACAACACGACACTTGTTATTTCAAATCCGTTTGCCTACACGGGCAACCTCACATTCGAATACCCCGTTTCGGCGATACTACCACCTGCTCAAACGAAGCTTATCGATTGGGATGAAAACAGCAACTTCACGGTTTTAGGCACGCTTATTTCCAAGGACGGTAACGGCATTAAGCTGACTACTCCGGCAAGCGCAGGCAGCCGTTCCATAAACAGCTGGAATAACAATCTCAGTGATGTAACAGCAATATCATTCACAGCGAAAACCGAAACTGCGGGTGCGAAGCTGAAAGTGCAGATAGGCAGCACAGAAAGCGAATATTATTCACTGTCCGCAGACGGTACTGCGATAACCGTCAACCTTGCCGACCTCGGAGTAACGCCCGTAACGGGAATGGATATAAATTTCTACAGCAACACAGCAAGTGCGGTTATCACAATCAGCGACATTATGGCTATCAAATAAGGAGGTTTAACTATGACAATAACAACAAAAATAACACTCGACTGCCTTTGCGAAAACTCGGTGAGCGTATTGAAACAGGATTATATAACCGTCGGCAATGCAGATGTTCAGATAGGCGACAACCACCGCAGGGCATTTGTTAATTCGGAAAGCGGCAGGGCAGCTATCGCGGAGTACATCGGCGAGCCGTATATCTCGGCGGTGCTTAGTGTGTGGGGTGAAACACCTACTGTGACCGGCAGCACGGGATCGGCACAGCCGGAACAATAATTGAAAAGGCGGCATTGCCGCCTTTATATTGATAAAGAGGGTGAACTTATGGGAGTTATCTATTATAAACACACGCCGCTGAAGCTCAGCGGCAGTATCAACAGGCTGTATGTGACCTCTGATTTCGGGGTTCGCGGAAGCGGATTTCATCACGGTATCGACCTTGTCGGCTACGACGGCACGCTCAGAAAGACCGATGTTATCGTTCCGTTTGACGGCACGGTCATAAAAAACTACAAGTCCGATTCGGTGGGCTACGCAGTTCACATTCGCCATTCAAACATTGTCACAAGATATTATCATCTCGAACGGCAGTCGGCACTGAAGGTGGGTCAGTCGGTCAAAGTCGGGCAGCTTATTGCACCTATGGGCAACACGGGCTACACATCAAACGGCAATCATCTGCACTTTGAAGTGCGGGATATAAACGACAGCGAGGCATACGATCCGAAGCCGTATATCACAGGTGCAAAGACGGTGAACGGCGGGCTTATCGACACAGGCTCGGGCTTTACTTCAAGGCTTTATCAAAACGGAAGCACCAAGGAATACACCTATTCGACCACTTCAGATTCGTTGAGCAGCAAGAATAGTATAGGCTATCTCGATTCATGGCAGCAGGCGACTGTTGTCGCAAGGTTCAATGCCTGCCCTGCGGTAGTGTATGACGCAGTCGGCAAAACAAAGATAGGCTTTGTGAAATACGAAGGCGGCGTCAAAGAGCAGAACTACACCTATAAAAGCTGGCAGAACGGAAGCACTAAAGAGTATGTCTACGACACAGTTGAAGCATGCAAGCAGAGAAGCGGCAGTATAGGGTATCTTGAGCCTTATGAATCGGCGCAGTGCTGCGGAATAGTCGGCGGCTGCTATATCGTTGTCTACAATGCCGGCTCGGCAAAGAAGATAGGCTTTGTGAAATATTCGGGAAATGTGAAATAAAAACCTAAAGGACTGATAAAATGACAGAGATCATAGTTTCGCTGATCGCCTTTCTCGGCACTCTTATCGGGTCGTACGGCGGTATCAGAGCCTCGAGCAGGCTGACGAATTTCAGGCTCGAACAGCTTGAGAAAAAGGTGCAGGCGCACAACAACCTTATCGACCGGATGTACAAAGCCGAGAAAGCTATCAGCGTTTTAGATGAAAAGATAGATGTTGAAAATCATCGTATCAAAGACCTTGAACAGAGCAAACAGTGATAAAAGGGGGTGGGTCTATGGAACAGCTGTTTTCGGAGTTCAGCGCGCCGATCGTTATGGGTATTTGTCTGTGCGTCGGGTATATTTTAAAGCACGCGCTGCCAGGAAAGACGATAAATCGGTTTATACCGCTTATCGTGGGTGTCTGCGGAGTCGGAGTAAATATCTGGCTCACGCTCGATTTTTCGCCGCAGGTGGTGCTGACAGGACTTGTTTCCGGTCTTGCAAGCACGGGAGCACACCAGCTTTTCGACCAAACGGTGAAGAAAAAGTGAAAAAATCGGCGAAACTCGCCTTATTTGACTAAAAAAGCGTGCCAAATGAAAAAAACATTGAAAATCTGCTTAAAATAGTATATAATGATTGTTAGCTTATTTTATGCGAGAGGATCGTGTCTATAAATGGCAGATAATAAAAAGCTGGTGGATCATATCACCTCGATGGACGAGGACTTTGCAAAATGGTACACCGACATTGTTAAAAAAGCAGAGCTTATTGAATATACAAGCGTTAAGGGCTGCATGGTGATCCGCCCTTACGGTTATGCTATCTGGGAGAATATTCAGCACATTCTCGACGGTATGTTCAAAGCGACAGGTCATGAAAACGTTAATATGCCTATGTTTATCCCCGAAAGTCTTCTGCAAAAGGAGAAGGATCATGTCGAGGGATTTGCTCCCGAGGTAGCCTGGGTAACGCACGGCGGCAGCGAAAAGCTCGAAGAGCGTCTTTGCGTCCGCCCGACTTCGGAGACTCTTTTCTGCGAGCATTACGCAAACATTATTCAATCATACCGCGACCTGCCGAAGCTTTATAATCAGTGGGTCAGCGTTGTCCGCTGGGAAAAGACTACCCGCCCGTTCCTGCGTTCGCGTGAGTTTCTCTGGCAGGAGGGTCACACCGCTCATGCGACCGCCGAGGAGGCTATCGAAGAGACAGAGCGTATGCTCAATGTTTATGCTCAGTTCTGCGAGGAGAGCCTTGCAATACCTGTTTTGAAAGGCAGAAAAACTGAATCGGATAAGTTTGCAGGTGCGGAAGCGACCTATGCTATCGAAGCTCTCATGCATGACGGTAAGGCACTTCAGGCAGGCACATCGCACTATTTCGGCGACGGCTTTGCAAAGGCGTTCGGTATTCAGTATTCGGATAAAAACAATGAACGCCGCTATGTTCATCAGACCTCCTGGGGCATGACAACAAGAATGATCGGTGCTATCATTATGACGCACGGCGACGATAACGGTCTTGTTCTGCCGCCGGCTGTGGCTCCCATTCAGGCGATCATTGTTCCTATCGCAATGCATAAGGACGGTGTGCTTGATAAGGCGCGCGAGCTTGAAAAGGCTCTTTCGGGATCTGTTAGAGTCAAGGTGGACGATTCGGACAATACCCCCGGCTGGAAGTTTGCTCAGTATGAGATGAAGGGTGTGCCTGTCCGTATCGAGATCGGCCCGCGCGACATTGAAAACGGCGAATGTGTTATGGTATCGCGTGATGACAGAAGAAAGCAGACAGTCAAGATCGCCGACATTGAAGCGGCTGTTACTGCCGAGCTTAAAGAAATACACGACCGTATTTATCAGAAAGCACTCGAAAACCGCGAAAAGCGGACATATCGCTGCGTCAGCATAGATGAGATAAAGAAAACGCTCGCTGAAAAGGGCGATGGCTTTGTTTACGCTATGTGGTGCGGAGACGAGGAGTGCGAGGATAAGGTCAAGGAGCTGACAGGTATCGGCTCGAGGTGCATTCCGTTTGAGCAGGAGCATTTGTCGGATAAATGCGTTTGCTGCGGAAAGCCCGCAACAAAAATGGTTTGCTGGGGCAACGCTTATTAAAAGTCGGGAGATGAAAAAGATGCACAGTCATAAAAAGATAGTCAATATCATTTGCGTTCTGATCGCAATGCTTTCACTGATGGCTGCGTTTGCCGTCAGGGCGGAGGAAGAACCCAATACAACTCCGGCGCACACGACAGAAGCACCGACAGAAGCACCAACAACGCACACGCGTTCTCACAAGGCGACCGAACCGCCGACCGAGGAGGAGACCGAGCCGTCGAGCGATGCCGAAAAAACCGATGGATCGTACATCGACTATGAACCTAAGCCGGACAGCGAAACATCCGGCAGTGACAGCGACGAGGACGAAGACCGTACCGAGGAGGAGACGACCGAGGAAGTTTCCAAGCACGAGGGCGGCACAAAGTCCACAAGAGCCGCACTTTATGAGATCACTACGACCACAACTACAACCACCGCTGTTGAAAAGAATATCAATGACTACGGCAAAAAGTACGGTTGGATAAAGTGGATCTGCTATGTTTTTGTGCTGGGCAGTGTTGTTGCGCTGATAGTTTATAATGTCAAGTGTCATCAGCTTAAAGCCGTAACAGCAGGACAGGGCAGCACCCGTTCGCGTTCGGCTCGCAGCGGATCGGACATTCGTTCGACAAGCCGCACCGCAACAAGAAACAGAAACCAAAGAAACGACCGAAACAACAGAAGATAAAGCTCAAATAACCGCCTGAACTCAGGCGGTTATTTATTTTCCCAAAAAAATTTAAAAAATTTTTCAAAAAACACTTGACAAATGAGTTAAACGGGTGTAATATACATACAAACCTACAGGAAAGATAGGATTAAAACAAAACCGAAAGAGGTAATAGTTATGGCAAAGGTATATACATCGGCAGATCAGCTTATCGGAAAAACTCCGCTTTTGGAGCTTACAAAGCTTGAGCATAAATACGATCTTAAAGCGAAGATCGTAGCGAAGCTTGAGTATTTCAATCCGGCAGGCTCGGTCAAAGACAGAATAGCAAAGAAAATGATCGACGACGCCGAAGCGGCAGGCAAGCTGAAAGATGGTTCGGTGATTATTGAGCCGACCTCGGGCAACACAGGTATCGGTCTTGCGGCTATCGCGGCGGCAAGAGGATACAAGATAATCATTGTAATGCCCGAAACGATGAGCATTGAGCGCAGAAAGCTCATGAAGGCTTACGGTGCAGAGCTTGTTCTGACCGACGGCGCAAAGGGTATGAAGGGTGCTATTGCAAAGGCAAACGAGCTGCACGAACAGACTCCGAACAGCTTTATTCCCGGTCAGTTCGTCAATCCCTCCAACCCGCAGGCGCACATTGAAACAACAGGTCCTGAGATCTACGAGGATACCGACGGCGAGGTCGATATTTTTGTTGCGGGCGTCGGCACAGGCGGCACGGTTTCCGGCGTCGGCAAGTATCTGAAGAGCAAAAAGCCGAGCGTTAAAGTTGTTGCGGTCGAGCCGGAGACATCGCCTGTTCTCTCGAAAGGCGTTGCAGGTGCTCATAAGATCCAGGGTATCGGCGCGGGCTTTGTGCCTGACACTCTCGACACTTCGGTTTACGACGAGGTTATCGCCGTCTCGAATGAGGACGCTTTTGAATACGGCAGACAGATCGGTAAAAATGAGGGTGTGCTTGTCGGCATTTCTTCGGGCGCCGCAGTCTATGCCGCTATCGAGCTTGCAAAACGCCCCGAAAACGAGGGCAAGACTATTGTTGTATTGCTCCCCGACACAGGCGACAGATACCTTTCAACTCCCCTTTTTGAGGGCTGATACAGCTTCCCCTTTTAAGCGGCTGCCGATTTTTTCGGCGGTCGCTTTTAAATTATACCGAATTAAGAGGAAAAAGGCTGTACTTTCATTGCCGAATATGCTAAAATGATTATATAAACTTCTAAAACCACTTGCGAAAGGGTCTTGAAAATGAATGTTGCAGAGCTTCAGAAAGAAATTATAAAGCTGAAACAGGAAAAGGATATTTGTATTCTGGCACACAGCTATCAGGCGCGCGAAATAACCGAGATCGCCGATTTCACAGGCGATTCGTTTGCGCTTTCGGTCAAGGCGCAGAGCGTCCCGAATAAAACGGTGCTTATGTGCGGCGTGAGATTTATGGCGGAAACAGTTAAGCTGCTGTCGCCTGAAAAGACGGTGCTTCTCAGCAATCCGATCGCAGGCTGTCCGATGGCGGAACAGATGGACAAGGAGCTTATCAGCGGAATAAAGGAGCGTTATCCTGATTATACCGTTGTCGCTTATATCAACACGACGACCGATTTGAAGACTGTTTGCGATGTTTGCGTTACATCGTCGTCTGCGGTGAAGATCGTGTCGGCTCTGCCGGATGAAAATATTTTGTTTATTCCCGATTGCAATCTCGGAGATTATGTGAGAAAACAGGTGCCGAACAAAAACTTCAAGCTGCTCAGCGGCGGATGCCCGATCCACGCGAGAGTATCTGCTCATGATGTTGAAGTCGCTAAGAGGCTGCACCCGAACGCCAAGCTGCTCGTTCATCCCGAGTGTGTGCCGGCGGTAGTCGAAAAGGCGGATTTTGTCGGTTCGACTTCGGCTATAATGCAGCAGGCGATGAAGGACGATGCCGAGGAGTTTATTATCGGCACGGAGATCAGCATTGCCGAGCATTTGGCTTATGAGTGTCCGAACAAGCGTTTTTATCCGCTTTCTAAGGATCTTATCTGCCCGAATATGAAGTCAACGACGCTTGTTGATGTTTACAATGCCGTTTCGGGTACGGGCGGCGAGGTCATCGAGCTCGATGAGGATACGATGAAAAAAGCCCGAGTCTGCATTGACAAAATGATAGAGCTCGGCTAACGACAGCGAAGCTGCCCGTTGCCACGGTGAGTTGACGCCGACGAAGCTGCTTTGCCGGCGGCAATGCCGCAGATATGCCGTAATCGGCTATCATAATGACCAACTTTCAATGCTCGACCGTTAGCACGGTTGCTTTGCCGTGGTCGGCTATCATCTTATCCAACTTTAAACGCCCGACCGTTGCCACGGTTGCTATGCCGTGGTCGGCTATCATCTTATCCAACTTTCAATGCTCGACCGTTAGCACGG